>NZ_JBAGKV010000037.1:0-53417 GCF_037049705.1 Janthinobacterium sp. LPB2021202312-11-4
CTAGGATGGACTGATTGCTGAAAGCTCGAGCATGGACACTTTGCTCATTCTCCCCTGAAATCAGATTGACGACATTTAAGGTAGAACCAATACAGCTTTCGTAATCTCAACCTTGTCTGGTTCTGAGCAACTCCGAATCTCCGAGAAGCTTCTAGGTCTCTTATCCAGGCCTACCTGAACGTCCAGTTCTGGCCGATTGCTGCCTCTCGTGAAGGGCTGCAACCGGCCGAGGCTGTGTAAAAACGCAGGCGCCGTTTTGAAGGCCTCGCTTCTTGGTTAAATCTGCAGACGTTCGGTTGGTCAGCAGACCTGGATTTTGCTTAGGAGCGTGGTTTTCGCGCCGATTTTGATTGCTGTATCTGCACGAAAGTGTTTTTACACAGCCTCGGCCAAAAGCGGCCCGTTAAAGCGCCTACTAAACTAGGGGCGGCTCAGTGGTCCAGTCATGACAATCGGTGAGTAGAGATAGAGCGCCTTGCAATGCTTTAGCCCACTCATGCTTGCTTTCGGTAATATCCGGGATATCTCAGGATTGCCGAAGGTTAAGAAATGGACGTCATCCAGATGTCGTTATCGCTGCACGACCTTGGCCTCGCCTATCGCAAGGCCAAGGTTGACCTCTACTACTCAACCAACCCGTCGCTGTTCGACATTGCCAACTATGAAGACGACCTGAGCAAAAACCTCACTCGCCTGAAAGAGCAGATCGAAGCGATGAACGAGGATTGGGTGAAAGACCCTGCATTTCTAGGCACTTGGACGCTGGCCCCAAAAGAAATCCAGATTGTGAAAGGAAAGGAGGATCAAAGTCTGATCTTCGCCTCACCGGAAGCCGAGTGGCTAAGCGCGACTGAGGTCGGTAACCACCCCACTGCCGTATTCCGTCTCATGGCCCGCTGCAGCATCGACTTTCACGTGCTGTCATCACTATGGATGATGGAAGTCGGCGATCTCTTCGACAAGCAGCTCAGCAGCAATGTCTTTGGCAGCCGCCTACGCCGTAACCGGCACGATGA
Organism: Janthinobacterium sp. LPB2021202312-11-4; assembly: GCF_037049705.1. Lineage (NCBI taxonomy): Bacteria > Pseudomonadati > Pseudomonadota > Betaproteobacteria > Burkholderiales > Oxalobacteraceae > Janthinobacterium > Janthinobacterium sp. LPB2021202312-11-4. The sequence continues at coordinate 1,017 of NZ_JBAGKV010000037.1, forward strand.
GATCAACACGTGGGCCCTTGGATCATTCAAGCCCTATCTCAGACCCTTCCGTGAATGGCGCGACGGTGGCATCAAGGCGATGCGCACAGCCCTGAGCGAGAAGAAAAAAGTATTGGCACTCACAGCCGATGTAAGCAGTTTCTATCACGAGCTAAGCCCCGGTTTTATGCTCGACGATAGCTTCCTCAAATTAGCCAAAATTGAACTGAGCGAATCGCAGTCCAAACTGAACCGCCTGTTCATTTCCGCCTTGTTGGCCTGGGCACAAGAAACGCCACTAGGAAAAGGTTTACCTGTAGGTTTGCCTGCGTCTGCCGTGGTCGCAAACGCAGCGCTAATCAGGCTCGACCAGTTCATCGAGCAACAAGTAGTGCCACTGTATTACGGTCGTTATGTGGACGACATTCTGCTGGTTATGGAAAACGCCAGCAATATCAAAACCACTGAGCAGTTTTGGGAGTGGATCTTCAGTCGTGACGGCGGCAAGGACCTGCTCAAAAAAGATAACGGCAGCATCCTGTTCAAACCTGGATACCTCAAAGAAGACCGCATCGCTTTTGAAAACAGCAAAAACAAGCTGTTCATCCTTGCAGGGTCTGCAGGTACCGCTCTGGTCAACGCCATTTCCGAACAGATCAACCAACGTGCAAGCGAATGGCGCGCGTTACCCGACCTGCCGAATTCGCCCAACACCGTGGCTACGGACTTGCTTAAAGCTACCAACCTTGCTGGAGAGCAAGCAGACAATCTGCGAAAGACCGATGCACTGACGCTGCACCGCGCCGGTTTTGCCCTTAGCCTTCGCAACTACGAAGCCTTCGAACGCGATATCCCCCCGAAGGATTGGCAAGCACACCGCAATGCCTTTTTCGCCGCAGTCATCGAGCATTTGCTCACCCCAGTTAAGTTTTTCGAACTGGCTCAATACCTCCCACGCATCATCCGCATGGCAACCGCCTGTGAAGATTTTGAGTACCTAGACAAAATCATCAATGCACTGGGTGGCCTAATCAATAAAGTAGAGAGCGACTGCACTCTGGCGATCAAAAGCCTGGCTGCTGCCAACGTGCCTGCCGAAGCCCGACATTTATGGAAGCGATCCATCTGGGAAGTGACAGCGCAGAGCATCGTCTCTGCGTTTCCGCCCCGCCTAAGCAAATCGGGGACTACCGCCTGGAAGAACCAAATGACCGGCCATATGGAGAGCCTTGCCTTCGTCATCTGGAATAACTTCTTGGACAGGCCAACGAACATCACCAGCCAGCACATACAGAAGCTTCAAGCTCGGCTGTTCAGCTTCGATCTCGCCCATATCCCCTTGCGCTTTACAGGCTTGCCTCAGGAAATGGTCAGCCAGCGCGGTATTCCACTCCGTAAAAACCTCGCAACTTTTGACGCAGAAGAGCTATTGCCTGACGAGATGACCGACGGCATCGCCACACTGGCGAACTGGCTCAGGCTTAAACGCGGCACCCCGCCTGGACTAACCTTCGCCACTCGCCCATTCAGCCTCAATGAGCTCTACCTCATCGCCCCCACCCCTTTTGCCGCCTCCAGCCGCCAAACACTGGGGTTGGTGGTGCAAGCACTGCGAGGTTTTGAGCTGACCGCGCACAAGATGCCGCACCTCGACAAGAAGCAGGTTTTGCATATCCCGGACGGAGAACCCAATGCCAAACAGACCATCGCTGTGGCCAGTTTGGAAACCAAAGATGAAAGCTTTACCGCCGCCATCATGGGGTTGCCCGATCCGGACGGCCTGCACCGTTACCAGCGCATCAATCGCCTGATCAACGAACTGATCTCTCGGCCTGACGGTGCTGGTTACTTGATCCTCCCGGAAGTGTCTCTACCACCCCAATGGTTTATGCGTATTGCCGACAAGCTAAAGGGCCGTGGCATATCTTTGATCACAGGGGTGGAGTACCTCCACGCACCGAAAAAGTATGTGCGCCACCAGGTTTGGGCTTCGCTAACGCACGACGGTCTGGGGTTCCCTTCGCTGATGCTCTATCGCCAGGATAAACAGCGTCCAGCATTCCATGAGGAGCAAGAACTCTTTCGCCTAGCAGGCCTGCAGATGCAGCCCACTCAAGAGCAACAGTGGCAAAAGCCTCCGGTAATCCAGCATGGCGATTTCCGCTTTGCCATCATGATCTGCAGCGAGCTGACCAATATTCGTTATCGCGCCGCCCTACGCGGTCAGATCGACGCGCTGTTTGTTCCAGAGTGGAACAGCGACACCGACACATTCAACGCACTGGTGGAGTCTGCCGCCCTTGATATTCATGCTTACATCATCCAATGCAACAACCGCCGCTTCGGTGATAGCCGTATCCGTGCACCTTACAAGGAGCGCTGGAAGCGCGACATATTACGAGTCAAGGGAGGTAACCACGACTACTGCATTACAGGTGAAATCGACGTACTGAGCCTGCGTCAGTTCCAGTCCAGCCTCCGCTCGCCAGCCTCAGGTTTCAAGCCTGTGCCAGATGGCTTCAACGAGGACATGGCATCGGATCGGAGAGTATTACCCAAAGGTGCCTAGACCTGACTCGATCAAGCAGGGTTTACTGTTTTTCATCCATGCTGATCCAAAATCGCGCCTAGTTGCGCGGTCACCTCTGAACCTCATATCGGGCAGCAGTGCCTAGCGCAAATACGTCTGCTTTTGGCCGTTCTCTGCCGGTAATGGTCACGAAGCGTGATGGTCAAATCCGATGCAAATGACTGGTCAGGTCGAATGCAAATGGGTGGGCAAGTCAGTGCAATTACCCACTCAGAAAGGGATACCCAGCGTATCTACTGAAACTGGCGACCTTCACTTCCTTGTAAACCCAATTTTTGCACTGTTAATCACGGTAGTTAACAAGGCATAAAAGTGATTTACACGAAGCAATTGCTTCGTTTCCCATTAGAGCCTGGCTCAGGCTTTCATTCCCGACATGTCTCAGACCATCTCATGCGTCAATCTAGCGACGGCCTGCAAGAGCAGGCCGTCGTAGTCCCTTTCTAAGGCTTTCGTGCTGTCAGTCAGTTGAGCAAATGCAACGGCTCGTTGATTAAAACGCCGCTACACCAACCCACCTGCGTACTTAGCCGACCGCGTGACAGACTTTATTCGCAGAGGAACACAGAAAATATTGCCGTTTGGCAGCAGCGACAGACTTTCCAAAGAGATTCTTGGTTTGGATATTTCAGGAATATCAATGCCTCCAGCGGGTTGGTCGCGACAGACTTTATTCTTCAATATCAAATGCGACAAGCAGAAAGCTTTGCATCGACTGGAGCCACTTTTGCGTCGGTGTAGACTGCTGGCATCGAGCCGCAACCCATCAAGGAGAGTGTCGTGGTGTTCAAGGGGAGGTCGTCATGATCGGCGCCGAGCTGCTGTCGTCAGGAAGTCTGACCGTCGGCTGGGCGATTTACGTGCCCATCGTGATCTGGGCGATCTGCCGTGCGCCGTGGGTCGAGGTGTTCAGCGACCGGCGGCGTCAGCATTTGCTGTTTGGCACGGTGTTCGCGCTGTTCATGCTGTGGCTGGTGCGACGGGATTTCGATACTGGCGTGTCGTATCACTTTATCGGCATGACGGCGGTGACGTTGTTGCTGGACTGGCCGCTGGCGATTGTCGGCGCGCTGGTGGCGCAACTGGGGTTGGTGTTCCTCGGGCGTCAGGACCTGGCGGCTGTCGGGGTGAATGGCTCATTGCTGATCCTGCTGCCGGTGCTGGTGACGGAATGCTGCGCGATTCTGGTGGAACGTGCCCAGCCGCGTAACCCCTTTGTGTATATCTTCGTTTCCGGTTTCTTTGCAGCGGCGCTGTCGGCGTTGCTCTGTCTGCTGCTGGGGTTGTGGTTGCTGTGGTACGACGAGATTTTCGCCATGCCGTACTGGCTCGAAGACTTCGTCGGCTATCTCTGGTTGATCATCTTTCCCGAGGCGTTCATCAACGGCATGGTGATCAGCGCGCTGGTGGTGTTTTGCCCCGAGTGGCTGGAGACGTTCAACCGCACCCGTTACCTTTCGGCGCCCTGGAAAGACGACGATCCCAAATCTTGATCCACATCAAACCCATAATGGGCTGACGCTTCCATGCTCTGGAAAACCTTCAGGAGCATCGAAATGAGTGTCTACGAGTGGGCAAGGCAAGAGTTGCGTCACAGTCTGGATGCGGCGCAAGAGGTGGGGTTCGATCCGGGGTTGAGCCTGCGCGCCTTGCTCAGCGCGGTGGTGCAGCAGAGCAAGACGGTGCGCAGTGTCGAGGATCTGGCGGATGAGTTGCAGTTTCTCGCCGAGAACCTCGATGACGGTCAGGACTACGGCTTTATGCGGCCCTGATGCGCCGGCTTCAGTGACGCGGGTCGAAATCTTCGCTGAACAGTTCGTCCTCGGCATCCGGGCTCACCGGAATCTTGTGTTCTTCCGACGCCCAGGCCCCCAGGTCGATCAGTTTGCAACGGTCCGAACAGAACGGCCGGAAGGTGCTCTCAGGGGTCCATTCGACTGGGGCGCCGCAGGTTGGGCATTCGACGGTTGGGACTGGGCTCATGACTGGCCTCCACGCAAAGTAAGGTAAAAGTGATGCAGGCGTTCGACCTCGCTGTGCAACCAGGCGAGGTCGCGGTCGTTGACCACCACATCGTCGGCATGGCTCACGCGATCCTGGCGACTGGACTGGGCCTTGAGGATCGCCTGGACCTGTTGTTCGCTGGTCTGGTCACGCTGCAGGGTGCGTTCGATCTGCAGTTGTTCCGGGGCGTCGATCACCAGCACCCGTTGGGTCATGGCGTACTGCCCGGACTCGATCAGCAGCGGCGACACCAGAATCGCGTAAGGCGATTGAGCCTTGGCCAGATGATCGACGATCTCCGTGGCGATCAGCGGATGCAGTAACGCTTCGAGCCAGCGGCGTTCTTCCGGGACTTCGAAGATCAGTTTGCGCAACGCCGCGCGATCCAGTTGGCCATCGGCCTGCAACACGCCGGGGCCGAAGTGCTCGACGATCTTCGCCAGTGCCGGACGACCGGGTTCAACCACCCAGCGCGCGGCATGATCGGCGTCCACCACGTGCACGCCGAGGTCGATAAAGTGCTGGGCCGCCGCGCTTTTGCCGCTGCCGATGCCGCCGGTCAGGCCGAGAATCCAGGGTTTTTCCACAGGGGTATTCATTTCAAACCGACAAACTGCCAATAGAAGTCGGTTATTTGACCACCCCAGAGCAAGGCAATCCAGCCGGCAATCGCCAGATAGGGACCGAAGGGGATCGGCGTCGAGGTTTTCGCGTCCCGCAGGCGCAACAAAATCATCCCGAGAATGGCCCCCACCAGCGATGACAGCAGGATCGTCAGCGGCAATATCTGCCAGCCGCCCCAGGCCCCCAGCATCGCCAGCAGCTTGAAATCGCCGTGACCGATGCCGTCCTTGCCGGTGATCAGCTTGAACAGCCAGAACACCGACCACAGCGCCATATAACCGGCCACTGCGCCCCACACGGCATCGTGCAGCGGCACGAACAGCTCGAAGCCGTTGACGATCAGCCCCAGCCACAACAGCGGCAACACCAACACATCGGGCAGCAACTGATGCTCGGCATCGATCAGGCTCATGGCCAACAGGCCCCACGTCAACACCAGCATCAGGCCGGCGGGCCAGCCGAAACCGAAATGCCAGGCGATAAACGCCGAGAGCAGACCGCAGGCCAGTTCGGTCAGCGGGTAGCGCAGGCTGATCGGTGCCGCGCAGTTCGAGCAGCGACCGCGCAACAACAGAAAACTCAGTAGCGGGATGTTTTCCCAGGCGCGAATCTTGTGGCCGCAGTGCGGGCACTGGGAATGGGGCAGCATCAGGTTATAAGTCGGCAGGGGTGTCTCGGACGGCAGGCCCAGGACATCGTGGGCCTGTGTGCGCCATTCCCGTTCGAGCATTTTCGGCAGGCGCCAGATCACTACGTTGAGAAAACTGCCAATCACCAGGCCGAGCACCAGCGCGGTGATCACAAAGGCCAAGGGATAGAGCGTCAGGTAATCGTTCAAGGGCATGTCAGATCGCTGAGCCGAGTTGGAAAATGGGCAGGTACATGGCAACCACCAGACCGCCGACCACAACACCCAGCACCACCATGATGAACGGCTCCATCAGGCTGGTGAGGTTGTCGACCATGTTGTCCACTTCGTCCTCGTAGAAACTGGCGACCTTGTCGAGCATGTCGTCCAGGGCGCCGGATTCTTCGCCAATGGCCGCCATCTGGATCGCCATGTTCGGGAACACCCCGGAGGTGCGCATGGCGAAATTCAACTGCATGCCGGTCGAGACGTCCTGCCGGATACGCAGGACTGCACGCTTGAACACGATATTGCCGGTGGCGCCGGCCACCGACTCCAGCGCATCCACCAGCGGCACCCCGGCGGCGAAGGTGGTCGACAGGGTGCGGGCGTAACGGGCAACGGCGGATTTGTACATCAGCGCCCCCACCAACGGCAGTTTCAACAGCCAGGTGTCCATCCGGTCGCGAAAGGATTGCGACTTTTTCATGGCGTGACGAAAACCGAAGATCGCCGCGATCAGCACGCCGAGCATCACCCACCACCATTGCTGCATGAACTCCGACAGACCGATCACCATCAAGGTGAAGCTCGGCAATTCGGCGCCAAAGCCTGCGAACACCGTTTTGAACTGCGGCACCACTTTGACCAGCAAAATCCCGGTGACGATGATCGCGACAAACACCACGGCCAGCGGGTAGGTCATGGCTTTCTTGATCTTGGCCTTGAGCTTTTCACTCTTTTCCTTATAGGTGGCCACTCGATCCAGCAACGTATCCAGGGCGCCGGCCTGTTCGCCGGCATCCACCAGGTTGCAGTACAACTCATCGAAATACTGCGGCTTTTTGCGCAGGGAAGCGGCGAAGCTGTTGCCCGCCGCGACTTCCTGTTTCACCTCATCCACCAGTTTGCGCATGGCCGGGTTGTCGAAGCCTTCGCCGATGATGTCGAACGACTGCAGCAACGGCACGCCGGCTTTCATCATGGTCGCCATCTGCCGGGTGAACAGGGAGATTTCCTGGGCCTTGATGCGTTTGCCGAAGCTGAAAATCGAGGCGGATTTCTTGCGCACCTTGCCGGGGTTGATACCTTGCTTGCGCAACTGCGCCTTGATCAGTGCCGGATTCTGACCGCTCAACTCGCCGGTCATTTTCGTGCCTTTCTTGTCCGTGCCTTCCCAGGCATACACGCTGATTTTTGCTGCCTTGACCGCCATGTTCAGTCCTTGGTGACCCGGTTGATTTCTTCCAGGCTGGTGATGCCTTGCATGGCCTTGATCAGGCCCGACGTACGCAGATCGTTGAAACCGTCCTTGCGCATCTGGGTGTCGATTTCCAGTGAGTTGCCTTCGGCCATTATCAGCCGTTGCAGCTCGGGGGTGTTCTTCACCACTTCATAAATCCCGATTCGCCCCTTGTAACCGTTGTTGCAGTGCTCACAACCGACCGGCTCATAGATCGTGAACGAGCCGATGCGTTCCTCGGGGAAGCCTTCCTTGAGCAGCGCTTCCCGGGGGATTTCGATAGGCGCCTTGCAGTGACTGCACAGCTTGCGCGCCAGGCGCTGGGCGATGATCAGGCTGACCGACGTGGCGATGTTGAAGCCCGGGATGCCCATGTTGTGCAGGCGGGTCAGGGTTTCCGACGCGCTGTTGGTGTGCAGGGTCGATAGCACCAAGTGCCCGGTCTGGGCGGCTTTTATGGCGATTTCTGCCGTTTCGAGGTCGCGGATTTCGCCGACCATGATCACGTCCGGGTCCTGACGCAGGAACGAGCGCAACGCCTGGGCAAAATCCAGCCCCTGCTTGGGATTGACGTTGACCTGGTTGACGCCTTCCATGTTGATCTCCACCGGGTCTTCGGCGGTGGAGATGTTGATGTCGACGGTGTTGAGGATATTCAGCCCGGTGTAGAGCGACACGGTTTTGCCCGAGCCGGTGGGGCCGGTGACCAGGATCATCCCTTGGGGCTGCTTGAGCGCGGCCATGAACAGGGCTTTCTGTTCGGGTTCGTAGCCGAGGGCGTCGATGCCCATTTGCGCGCTGGACGGGTCGAGAATCCGGATCACCACTTTCTCGCCCCACAGGGTCGGCAGGGTGTTGACCCGGAAGTCGATGGATTTGGTCTTGGACAAGCGCATCTTGATCCGCCCGTCCTGGGGCCGGCGTCGCTCGGAGATGTCGAGGCTTGCCATGACTTTGAGCCGTGCTGCGATGCGGCTGGCCAGTTGACTCGGCGGCTTGGCGACTTCGCGCAAGATACCGTCAGTGCGCATTCTTACCCGGTAGGTTTTTTCATAGGGTTCGAAATGCAGGTCGGAGGAGCCGCTTTTGATCGCGTCGAGCAGCATCTTGTGGACGAAGCGCACCACGGGCGCGTCATCGGCGTCTTGCCCGGCGATGGCATCCTGGTTTTTGTCGTCGACTGCCTCGATGTCCAGACCATCAAGGTCTATGTCGGCCATTTCTTCCAGGCCGGTGGCGTGGCTGTCGAAGAATTTTTCGATGGCATCGCTGAGCTTGTCGTCTTCGACCAGGATTGCTTCGGTGCTCAGCCCGGTGCTGAACTGGATGTCGTTGATCGCTTGATGGTTGGTCGGGTCGGAAATCCCCACGAACAGTTTGTTACCGCGTCGCCACAGGGGCAGGGCGTGATGCTGGCGAACCAGTTTCTCGCTGACCAGGCCTTTGGGCTGGGTTTCCTTGTCCAGGCAATTGAGGTCAAGCAAGGCCATGCCGAAGTGCTCGGAAGCAATCTCCGCGACCTGCCGGCTCTTTACCAGTTTGTTCTGGACCAGATAGCTGACCAGGGAAATGCGATTGCGTTGGGCTTGCTGATACGCCTGTTGCGCGCTTTTGTCAGTGAGCAGTTCGGCCAGGACCAATTGCTTGGCCAGACCGCTAAGGGCGATGTCGTTCATGGGCATTCCGGACGCAGACAGTTCATGACTTATAGCCTAGTCAAGGGATGCAGCGAAACCAGGAGGCTTCAGGTGACAAAAAGTGTCAGATAGTGCGGATGCTGGGGGTCGGAAGCGGCGCTGCTGTCGAACCGCGCCCCGTGGACAGGGGCTGTAGGGTTTGGCATGGACCCTGCTGGGGCTTATTCAGATCATGAGATTCCGACTCATGCACGGAGCTTGTCTATGAATAGTCAAAAAGGTTTTACCCTCATCGAGCTGTTGATTGTGGTCGCGATCATTGGGATTCTGGCGACGTTTGCGCTGCCGGCCTATAGCAAATACCAGGCGCGGGCTAAGGTCACGGCGGGTCTCGCTGAGATCAGCGCGTTGAAAGTACCGTTCGAGGATGTCATCAATCAGGGTACTGCCCCGACGTTAGCGCTGATAACAGGTGGTACGGCGACTACAACCTCAAACTGCACGCTCACTGCTTCCGGTACTCCAGCGGATGGTGCCGGAACAATCACTTGTACGATCCTCAGTGCTCCGGCCCCGGTATTGGGTAAAACCATCACGCTGACTCGGACTGCGGCGACGGGTTGGGCGTGCACGACCACCGTAGCAGCTGACTTCTCGCCTAAAGGCTGCACTGCCTCCGGTTGACAGTTCAGTTGACCGAAGCCTCGTTTGCAAAGACGAGGCTTTTTTTTGTGAGCTCAAAACCATGTTCTTTCATTACCTGGCGAGCGCGCGAGTACAAGCGGTGAAACTTCACAAAATTCATGGCCTTAGGCCCACGCTAAAACCGGCATCTTGCATGTCGATAATCCGCAACTCATGCAATTTGCATGATTGCGGGATTTTCAGTATTTCCTAACTTATTGTTTTATAAGGGTTTATCACTCGTCTCAAGGTTGGCACAGCGTTCGCAATATACCCAGTAACCCTGCTGAGAAGACACGCAGCAGACTTTATAGAAAAACAGGAGTTACTCGTATGAAGAAGTTCGCTATCGCTACTGCTACCGCGCTGACCCTGACCATGGCCGGTGCAGCATTTGCTCAAACCACCACCACTACCCAGACCCCGATGACTCTGGCGGCTGGTGAAATGACCAAGGCTAAAGAAACCACTTCCGATACCTGGATCACTACCAAAGTCAAAAGCGACCTGGTCACCGAAAAAGGCATCCCGGGTACCGACATCAAAGTAGAAACCAACAAAGGTGTTGTGTCGCTGTCGTCGACTGTAGCGATCACCGAAGCTCAGAAGACCACCGCTGTTGCCATCACCAAGAAAATCAAAGGCGTCAAAGCGGTCTCCGCTGATGGCCTGAAAGCCGAGTAAGGCAAGACTTCTCGCCTGGACCGGGAGAAGGCGTGGCAGACGAGCCGGGCAATACGTCTGCCGCCTCTGGAGAGTTCATGCGAAAGGCCACAAGGATGTGGCCATTACAGGCCTCCGGCATTCGTGTCGGGGGCCTGTTCTATTGTGGGCAGCGCAAAAGCAAAAGATCGCAGCCTTCGGCAGCTCCTACAGGTGTACTCATTGCTCTGTAGGAGCTGCCGAAGGCTGCGATCTGTTGATCTTCAATTACCGCGCTTGCTGGTGATCTCTCTCAACCGGTTACCCTCAAACCGCAAGTACTGATACATCCCGCCGTTCGGCCCGTAAGTCCATTCCTCGACCTGAAACTCTTCCCGGCGGTTGGCGCTTTTTTTGTAGCCCAGCAGATCGCGGCTGACCGGTTCTCCGCATTTTTGCAGCACCTCGCTGGACCGGTCCCCCACGCTGACCAGTTGACTGCCACAACGCAGGGTATCGGCTGCGCTGGCCTGACTGGCCGCCATCGCCAGCGCCAGGCCGATCAGCACGTTTCGGATCATCATTCGGCGTCCAGGTGCAGCGGCGTAATCACCCGACCGTCACTTTCCGCTTCGCCGAGGTTGGCGTCGATGAAGTACACGCGGTCATCGGCCATTTGTGCCTTGTCCACCAGGAAGTCCTTGATGCTGCTGGCCCGATCCTGGCCCAGTTGACGCAATAGCACGTCGCTGGAACTCCAGAACTTGATCACGTCGGCGCGCATTTTGGCGGTGCGTTCTTCCTTGCCCAGATCCTTCCATTCAGCCGGCGGCTGAGTCTTCAGGCGCGTGCGGTAAATCCCCTCCAGCAACGGCCCCTTTTCGCCGTCGGGCACTTGCAGCAAAGATGCCTGGGCCGGGACTTTGTCGCCGCGACGCTGGAGCATCTTGTAGTAGTTGTATTGGTATTCGCGTTCCAGGCGTTGCTCGGCGATCAATGGGCCGTCGCTGCTTTGTGCGGCGGTGCCTTCGATTTCCAGGCGCAGGGCCGGACGCTCCTTGAGTGCGCCGGAGAGCTTGACCAGCGAGGCTTCGGCGTCTTTGCTCAGGTCACTTGAGCCGGGTGCAAACGACACCGTCCCCAGGTCTTCCGAACCGCCGCCGCTGATCAAGCCGCCGATCATTTTGAACGGCGCGGCGGCAGCCTTGACGATCAGGTTGCGCAAGGTCTGCCAGACAATCGGCATCACACTGAATTGCGGGTTGTTCAGGTCGCCGGTCACCGGCAACTCGATGGAAATCTTGCCGTCGACGTCCTTGAGCAAGGCAATCGCCAGTTTCAGCGGCAGGCTCGTGGCATCCGGGCTGTCGACTTTTTCACCGAGTTGCAGTTGCTCGACCACCACTTTGTTTTCGGCTTTGAGCTGGCCCTTGGTGATCAGGTAATGCAGATCGAGATTGAGCCGGCCCTTGCGGATGCGGTAACCGGCGAACTTGCCGGAGTAGGGCGTCAAGGTGGTCAGTTCCACGCGTTTGAAACTGGTGGCGATGTCGAGGCTGGCCATCGGGTCGAACGGGTTGACCGCGCCTTTGATGGTGACCGGCGCATAGCGGTCGACCTTGCCCTTGACGTCGACAGTCGCCGGTTTCGCCTGGCGGCTGTCGATGGTGCCGATCGCCCCGTTGAGCTCTTGAACCGCCGTGGCGAAGTTTGGGGTCAGGCTGAAGTCAGCGAAGTTCGCCGAGCCATCATTGATCGCGATGCCGCCGATGTGGATGCCCATCGGTTTGTCTTTGCCGGCCGCCGGTTTCGCGGCAGCGGTTTTAGCGCCGGAGTCGGGCGGTTGCGGGATCAGCAGGTCATCGACGTTGGTGGTGCGGTCATCGTTGATCATGAAGCGCACGTAAGGCTGGAACAGGTTGACCTTGTCGATCGACAGGCTGTCGCCATGCTGATAGTTCAGGCCTTCGAGCACCAGTTGTTGCCACTTGAGGAAGTCGCGGGTCTTCAGGGTGTCGAGGGTGTGCAGTTGATCGACCTGGGCGCGACCGGTCACGCTGAACGCCAGCGGGTCGGTGCTTTTCAGATCAACCGCCAGGTCACTGCCGAGCATGCCGCTGCGCAGTTCCAGGCGAATGAACGGGGTGATGTAGGACTGGGCGACCCGCAGGTCGATGTCCTTGGTCTGTACTTTAAGCCTGGCACTGACCGGCGCCAGATTGACCTGGCCGTCTGCGGTGACTTTGCCTTGCTTGCCCACGCCGGTGTCGAGCTTGAGGGTGAAAGGCGAGCCATTGAGGCTGTCGAAATTTTGCAGGTCGAGGTTCAGCGGGCCGACTTCCAGCGCCACCGCCGGTTGTGCCTTACGGTCGGCCAGGTGCACCTGGTAATTGCGCAGTTGCACGTCTTTGAGCAGCACCTGCCACGGTTTGCCTGGTGGCGTCGGTTCAGGTTTTGGCGAGTCGGCGGCTGCTGGCGTGGCTGCCGGTTCGGCTTTGGCCTTGACCGCTGCTTTGGATGGCTGGCTGGCGAACAGTTTCTGCCAGTCCAGTTGCCCATCGGCTTCCAGGGCGGCCCAGGTTTCGAGTTTGTTGCTGCGGATCTTGCCGACGACGACTTGCTGCTTGGCCAGGTCGACGGTGGTGTCGCTGACGTCCAGCCGTTCAAGTTTCACCAGTGGCCGACCATCCGGCGCGTTGATGGCAAACGGCGCGACACTGACCGCAACGTTGCTCAGCAGCAGTTCGGTTTCCTTGGCGAGGTTAAGTTTGTAGTCGGTGCTCAGGTTCAGCACGCCGTTTTCCAGGGCCAGCGGCAGCGCGTCACGGACGTACGGCCACCAGACTTTCATCTGGCCGTCGGTGACTTTCAACTTACCTTCGGAGGCGATCGGGATCAGGCTGAAATTGCCCGTCCAGTCGATTTGCCCACCGGCCGGGCCGGCCGCGACCAGGGTCATGTCGGCGTTGTCGTCGGGCAGGGTGCTGAGGTTTTTCAGCTCGAAATCGAGTTTGTCGTAAAGAAATTCGATGGGCTCGCTGGGACGTGCATCTTCAAAGTGCACATAACCGCCGGCCAGTTTGATGCGCTCGACCCGCAACGGGAAAGGCTTGGCATTCGGGTCGGCCGGGGTCGGTTCGCTGGCGGGCAGTTTGAACAGGCCGAGCAGGTTGAGTTTGCCGTCCTTGCCGAACAGGATTTCCGTCTTGGGCTTGTCCAGCTCGATGTCGGACAGGTGCAGCGCCTTGGTCCAGAGACTGTCGATCTGCAGGTTGGCGTAAAGCCGTTCGAAGCCGACCTGTTCCTTGCCCGGCTCACCGATGACCAGGCCCCACAGGGTCACTTCAAGGCTGAAGGGATTGAGTTCGATCCGCTGGATATGGGCGGGCGTCGTGGCGTAATTGGCCAACTGCTGGTTGGCGATCCGCAAGGCAATGCCCGGCAAAATCAGAAACCCCAGCAGGCTGTAGAGGGCCAGAGCAGTCAACAGGGCGCCGATAGCGCGAATCAATCCTTTGGGCATGTGCGGCTTCATTTGTCTGATCGGAGTGCCTTGGAGTATGGCACGCGTTTTCGGTTCCGAAGTGCTCGCCGTTGCTCAGGATTGTTCAGATTTTTTTGCAGGAACGCATAACGTCTGGATCAGAGTTGCAGGATCAGGGTTTTCAGCGGTGGCTGTTGATCCATCGATGGAAAGTCGGCGCCCGGGGTCATCACCGACCACTCCCGCACCGGCCGCCCGGCCTTCTCCGCACAGCGCAGCACCTGTTCGCGCCAGTCGTCCATGCTGACTTTCGCCAGGTTGTTGCAGCAGATCAGCACGCCATTGTCGGCCGTGCTGAGCAGTGCGGGCTTGAGCAGGCTTTGATAGTCGCGCAGCAGGTCGACGGTGCCGAACGCGCTCTTGGCCCAGGCCGGCGGGTCGAGTAGCACCAGATCGTACTGGCGCTGTTCCAGGCGCGGGTAGTTCGGCAGTTTCTGCCCGCGACGCTGGGTGATCGGCAGGCCAGCCAGTTGGCGGATCGCCGGGAAGTAATCGGACTGGATAAATTCCATGGCCGGCAACTGCGGGTTGAGCTGGCCGTTTTCCCGGCCCACGGCCAGGTTGCCTTCGGCGAAGTCGAGGTTGCAGACTTCGCGCGCACCACCGGCCGCCGCACTCAGGCCGACGCCGCAGGTATAGGCGAACAGGTTCAGCACGCTTTTGTTCTGGCTGTGAGCCTTGACCCAGCCGCGAGTGTTGCGCAGGTCGAGGAACAGCAGCGGGTCTTGCCCGGCGTGACGGCCACGGACCCGGTAGTTGAGGCCCCATTCGTGGCCGATCAGGTCTTGCAGGGCCGCTTCGTCGGCGCGGTAGACGGTGTCTTCGCGGTCAATGCGCGAATTGCCCCGGGAGCGGTCGTTGTAGACCAGCAGCAGGTCGAGGCCCAGGTGTTGATTGATGGCCTCGTGCAGTTGCAGTAACGCGTCACGCTCCAGCGACTGGTGAAAGCTTTGCACCAGCAGTTGCGGACCGTAACGGTCGATGGTCAGGCCGCCGGCACCTTCCTGGCTGCCGTGGAACAGCCGATAGCAATCGGTGCCTTGCTGATGCAATTGGGCAAGCAGGTCTTGGCGATGATCGAGGGCGGCGCGCAGCGCCTGATTCAAGGAAGACATGCTGGGCGCCTTGCAGGAGGAGGGAATTTGGCGCGGGAGTTTAACAGCATTGCACCTGATCCCTCATGACGGATCGTTCCCGCGCGGCGCGATCAACCCGTAGGAGCAAGGCTTGCCCGCGAAGAAGGCCACTCGGTGTAACTGATGTACTGCGTTATCGTTCTTCGCGGGCAAGCCTCGCTCCTACGGTAGAGCCATCCGCCTGGGCCCGGCCAGCGTTCAGGTGAGCAATCCCATCCGCCGTTTGGCCCGCTGCACCGAGCCATTGCGCATCGCCCAGCGCAGCATCGGCGCGCTGCGTTTGACGCTGGAGCGGATTAACTGGCGTTGCAACGGGTTCTGGCTGACGCCGAGCATGTCACTGGCCCAGTCCGGCAGCAGGTCGATCCCGGCCTGCATCATCAAACCGCCAAACGGTTTGGCCAGGCGACTGGGGGCGGGCGCGTTCAGCAGCAGTCGCAACACTTCGCGACTGCGTTGGTCGCACAGCAATTGCGGGCGAATGCGCTCAAGGTAATCGGCAATCGCCTGGCGCGAGCGAGGTACATCGCGGGCCCCCAGGCGTTCGGCGATCAGGGCGATTTCCGCGTAGTAACGGTCCTGATCCGCCAGGGACAACTCCGGGTTGCGGTAGCGCAGATGCGCCGCCAGGAAGTTGCTGACTTCAGCCACGTGCACCCATGTCAGCAGATCCGGATCACTCGCGGCGTAAGGCCGACCATCCGGCGCGGTGCCGACCACTTGCAGGTGGATGGTCCGGACTTTCTCGATCAGCCAGTCGGCGTCCTTGCGCGAGCCGAACGTCGTCCCGGCGATGAACTGACTGGTGCGGCGCAACCGGCCGATCATGTCTTCACGAAAATTCGAATGATCCCAGACCCCGGCTAAGGCCAATGGATGCAGGGCCTGCAGCATCAACGCGCTGATGCCGCCGATCAGCATGCTGCTGAAATCGCCGTGGACTTGCCAACTCACCGAGTCGGGGCCGAACAACCCCGGATCGCCCTTGGGGTTCTCCAGGTCGAGTTTGCCCAAGGACAGACCGGTCAGGCTCATGAGTTGGCTTTCGATGCGGGTACGGATGAATTCCATGGCAACTCAATGGCAAAAAATGGCGAACTCGCAATACCCCCGTAGGAGCTGTCGAGTGAAACGAGGCTGCGATCTTTTGATCTTGAAAACGAAGATCAAAAGATCGCAGCCTCGTTTCACTCGACAGCTCCTACACAAGGCGTTCAAGCCCGAGTGTTATTGATTCAGGCGATTGTCGATCAACGCCTGCACCACGCTCGGGTCGGCCAGGGTCGAGGTGTCGCCCAGGCTGTCCAGTTCGTTGCAGGCAATTTTGCGCAAAATCCGCCGCATGATCTTGCCCGAACGGGTTTTCGGCAAGGCCGGCGCCCATTGAATCAGGTCTGGCTTGGCGAAGCTGCCGATTTCCTTGCTGACGTGCGCGAGCAATTCTTTCTTCAGTTCGTCGTCGGGTTCGGTGCCGTTCATGGGGGTGACGAAGGCGTAGATGCCCTGGCCTTTGATGTCATGGGGGTAACCGACCACGGCGGCCTCGGCGATGCTGTCGTGCAGCACCAGGGCGCTTTCCACTTCGGCAGTGCCGATGCGGTGCCCGGAGACGTTGATCACATCGTCGATACGCCCGGTGATCCAGTAATCGCCGTCCTCGTCGCGCCGCGCGCCGTCGCCGGTGAAGTAATAGCCGGGGTAGGGCTTGAAGTAGGTGTCGACCATACGTTGCGGGTCGCCATAGACACTGCGGATCTGCGCCGGCCAACTGGATTTGATCGCCAGCACGCCGCTGCCGGCGCCTTTGATTTCCTTGCCCACCTCATCGAGCAGCACCGGTTGCACGCCGAACATCGGTTGCGTGGCGCAGCCCGGTTTGATGCGTGTGGCGCTGACCAGCGGGCTGAGCATGATGCCGCCGGTTTCGGTCTGCCACCAGGTATCGACGATCGGGCAACGCTGTTCGCCGACGACGTTGAAGTACCAATCCCACGCTTCCGGGTTGATCGGCTCACCGACGCTGCCGAGTAATCTGAGGCTGGCCCGGGACGTTTCCTTCAACGGTTCGGCGCCTTCACGCATCAGCGAGCGCAGGGCGGTCGGTGCGGTGTAGAAAATGTTGACGTGATGTTTATCGATGACCTGCCAGAAGCGCGAGCTGCTCGGGTAGCTTGGCACGCCTTCGAAGATCAGCGTGGTCGCGCCGTTGGCCAGCGGCCCGTAGACGATGTAGCTGTGGCCGGTGACCCAGCCGACATCGGCGGTGCACCAGAAGACTTCCTCGTCGCGGTAGTCGAGCACGTATTTGAAGGTCATCGCCGCTTGCAGCAAATAACCGCCGGTGGTGTGCAGCACGCCTTTGGGTTTGCCGGTGCTGCCGGAGGTGTAGAGGATGAACAGCGGGTCTTCGGCGTCCATTGGCTCCGGCGGGCAATCGTCGCTGACATCGCGCAGGGCCTGGTGATACCAAAGGTCCCGGCCTTCGACCCAATTCACTTCGCCTTGAGTGCGCTCGACCACGATCACCGTGCTGACGTTCGGGCAACTTTGCAGCGCCTGGTCGACCTTCTCTTTGAGCGGGACGAATTTGCCACCGCGCACGCCTTCGTCGGCGGTGATCACTGTGTGGCAGTCGGCGTCGAGAATCCGGTCGCGCACAGAGTCCGGAGAGAAACCGCCGAACACCACCGAATGCACCGCGCCGATTCGCGCGCAGGCGAGCATCGCGTAAGCGGCTTCGGGGATCATCGGCATGTAGATGCACACCCGGTCGCCTTTTTTTACGCCACGACTTTTCAGCACGTTGGCCAGGCGACAAACGTGGTGATGGAGTTTTTTGTAGGTGATTTGGGCGGATTCGACCGGGTCGTCGCCTTCCCAGATGATTGCGATCTGATCGCCGCGCTTTTCCAGGTGACGGTCGATGCAGTTGTAACTGACGTTCAGCTTGCCCCCGGCAAACCAACTGGCCTCGCCGGTTTTCAGGTTATAGCGCTGGACGGTTTGCCACGGCGTGCTCCAGTCGAGGAAGCGCGTGGCCTGTTCGGCCCAGAAAGTGCTGGGGTGTTCGATGGATTGTCGGTACAGGCGCTGGTAGTCGTCTTGACTCAAGTTCGCAGCCCGGCGCACGGCATCGGCTTTGGGAAACGTGCTGATATCGAACATGACGGTTCCTTATTCTTGTTTTGCGACAAGAGGGGAGCTACACGACCCTCGTAGGAGCTGCCGAAGGCTGCGATCTTTTGATCTTGATCTTTAAAAACAAGATCAAAAGATCGCAGCCTTCGGCAGCTCCTACAAGGTTAGTACCCCCGCAGGAACGGCGTCAGGTTAACCGCGGTGACGACCGCTGTAGGAGCAAAGCTTGCTCGCGATGGCGTCAGGTCAGTCGGCATTTTTGCGGAATGACACACCGCCATCGCGGGCAAGCCGTGCTCCTACAGGAGGCGGGGCGTTAACCCCGGTGACGACCTTCGTAGGAGCGAAGCTTGCTCGCGATAGCGTCAGGTCAGTCGGCATTTTTGCGGAATGACACACCGCCATCGTGGGCAAGCCGTGCTCCTACAGGAGGCGGGGCGTTAACCGCGGTGACGGCCGCTGTAGGAGCAAAGCTTGCTCGCGATGGCGTCAGGTCAGTCGGCATTTTTGCGCAATGACACACCGCCATCGTGGGCAAGCCGTGCTCCTACAGGAGCCGGGGCGTTAACCCCGGTGACGACCTTCGTAGGAGCGAAGCTTGCTCGCGATAGCGTCAGGTCAGTCGGCATTTTTGCGCAATGACACACCGCCATCGTGGGCAAGCCGTGCTCCTACAGGAGGCGGGGCGTTAACCGCGGTGACGGCCGCGGAAGTAGTTGATCAGGCCTTGGGTCGAAGCATCGTCAGCCGGGGTTTCTTCGCTGCCGACCAGGCGGTTGTAGACGCCTTTGCCCAGCTCTTTGCCCAGCTCCACGCCCCACTGGTCGAAGGCGTTGATGCCCCAGACCACGCTTTGCACGAAGACTTTGTGTTCGTACATCGCCACCAGTGCGCCGAGACGACGGGGGCTGATGCGCTCGACCACCAGGGTGTTGCTCGGACGGTTGCCCGGGATCACCTTGTGCGGCGCGAGTTTATGCACTTCTTCTTCGCTCAAGCCCTTGTCGCGCAGCTCGGTTTCGGCTTCGGCGAGGGTCTTGCCCAGCATCAACGCCTGGCTTTGGGACAGGCAGTTGGCGTACAGCCACTGGTGGTGGTCGGACACCGGGTTGAAGCTGACGATCGGCACGATGAAGTCGGCCGGGATCAGTTGGGTGCCCTGGTGCAGCAACTGGTGGTAGGCGTGCTGACCGTTGCAGCCGACGCCGCCCCAGATCACCGGACCGGTATCGGTGGACACTGGCGTGCCGTCCTGGCGCACGCTCTTGCCGTTGGATTCCATGTCCAGTTGTTGCAAGTGCTTGGTGATGTTGCGCAGGTAGTGGTCGTACGGCAGGATCGCGTGGCTTTGCGCGCCCCAGAAGTTGCCGTACCAGACACCGAGCAAGGCCAGCAGCACCGGCATGTTCTGTTCGAATGGCGCGCTCTGGAAATGCTGGTCCATGGTGTAGGCACCGGACAGCAGTTCCTTGAAGTTCGACATGCCGATGGCCAGGGCAATCGGCAGACCGATGGCCGACCACAGCGAGTAACGCCCGCCGACCCAGTCCCACATCGGGAAGATGTTCTCTTCGCGGATGCCGAAGGCCACGGCCGCCGCATTGTTGCTCGATACCGCGATGAAGTGCCGATACAGCTCGGCTTCCGAACCACCCTGGGCCAGGTACCAGGCGCGAGCAGCCTGGGCGTTCTTCAGGGTTTCGAGGGTGTTGAAGGATTTCGACGAGACGATGAACAGCGTGGTCTCGGCGCGCAGCTTCATGGTCAGTTCATGGAACTCACTGCCGTCGATGTTCGCCAGGTAATGGCAGCGCACGCCTTTCTGGGCGTAGGACAACAGCGCTTCGGAGACCAGTTCCGGGCCGAGGAACGAGCCACCGATGCCGATGTTCACCACGTCGGTGATCGGCTTCTCGGTGTAACCGCGCCACAAACCGTCGTGGATACGGCCCACGAGGTCGGTGATCTGGTTCAGTACTTTGTGCACTTCCGGCATCACGTTGACGCCGTTGACCGACAACTTGTCGCCCACCGGGCGGCGCAGTGCGGTGTGCAGCGCTGGACGGCCTTCGGAGGAGTTGACGATCTCGCCTTCGAACAACGACTTGATCGCGCCCTTGAGGTCGACTTCGTTGGCCAGGCCCACCAGCAGGTTGCGGGTCTCGGCGTTGATCAGGTTTTTCGAATAATCGAGAAACAGACCGCAGCTGCTGAGGGTGAATTGAGTAAAGCGCTGCGGGTCGGCATTGAAGGCTTCGCGCATGCTGAAATCCTGCATGGCTTGGCGGTGGTCTTTCAACGCTTGCCAGGCGGGCAGAGCGGTCACGTCGTGAGGAGTGCGGTAGTACGCCATCGCTGCGATTTTCCTTTTTACTTGAACTGCCTTTAAGACACTGAAGATCCCGGAATGCCCGTCCACTGGGAGGGCGACGTCCGGTCAATCTGCTTGGAGACGATTAAATAGCGCAGGGCGGTAACAGTAAACCTCGCGTGTGGATCTGTCTTCGCTTTGTATGACTGGTTTTCTGTACTTTTTTAACATTTAAGCGGGAAGTGTCCCGACAAACGGACGTTTGTCGGGCGAGGTGGCGCGATCAGGCGACCTGAACCGGAATGGCATTGCTGGTGTGGCTCAGCTCATTGCCCGGCGCCATGTAGAGCATGCGCGGCTTGAAATTCGCCAGTTCGGCTTCGCTATAGTGGGCGTACGCACAGATGATCACTCGGTCACCGACCTTGGCTTTGTGCGCGGCGGCGCCGTTGACCGAGATCATGCGCGACCCCTCTTCACCACGAATGGCGTAGGTGGTGAAGCGTTCGCCGTTGTCGACGTTGTAGATCTGGATCTGTTCGTATTCGCGGATGCCGGACAGGTCCAGCCATTCGCCATCAATGGCGCAAGAACCTTCGTAATCGAGTACTGCGTGGGTGACTTCGGCGCGGTGCAGCTTGGCCTTGAGCATGATGGCGTGCATGAGTGTTTCCCCAGGTCGGAATCGAACGGCGGGCATATTGCACGAAGGTTTGCGGGGCATCAATACGGGACGAATCCACGCGGGGCCCTGTAGGAGCGAAGCTTGCTCGCGAAGGCGTCGTATCAGTCAATGCAGATATTGAATGTGACTGCCTCTTCGCGAGCAAGCTTCGCTCCTACAGGTGTTTTGCGGTGTCAGGATGCGTCGAGATTCAGGTGCAGGTTGTCGATCAACCGCGTGGTGCCGAGGAACGCCGCCACCAGAATCACCAGGTCCCGATCTTCCGGCGTGGCCGGGCGCAAGCTCAGCGCGTGGCGGATTTCCAGGTAGTCGATACGCAGACCGGCGGCTTCGAGCTGTTGGCTCTGCGCCTCAATCAGCGCCGGGTAATCGCGCTCACCCTGTTTAATCGCGTCGGCAATCGACGTCAGTGTGCGGTACACAACCGGTGCCGTCGCACGTTGTTCTTCGTTGAGAAAACCATTGCGCGACGACAGCGCCAGGCCATCGGCGGCCCGAACGGTGGGCTCGCCGATGATCTGGATCGGCATGTTCAGGTCATGCACCAGCGCGCGAATCACCGCCAGTTGCTGGAAGTCTTTCTGACCGAACACGGCCAGGTCGGGCTGGACCATGTTGAACAACTTGCTGACCACCGTCGCCACACCTTCGAAATGCCCCGGGCGACTGGCGCCGCACAGACCCTCGGACAAGTGGGGGACGCTGACGCGGGTCTGGCCGGCCATGCCGTCGGGGTACATTTCCTCGACGGTCGGGGCGAACAGCAAGTGGCAACCGGCCTGGAGCAGTTTTTCCTGATCGGCCGCCAGGGTGCGCGGGTATTTGTCGAGGTCTTCGCCGGCGCCGAATTGCAGCGGGTTGACGAAGATGCTCGCGACCACGAAATCCGCCCGTTGGGAGGCCTTGGTGATCAGCGCGACATGGCCACTGTGCAGGTTGCCCATGGTCGGCACGAAGGCGATGCGCTTGCCTTCACCTCGGGCACGGGCCACGGCAGCCCGCAGTTCGCGGACGGTTTTGACGGTGTTCATGCAGAGAATCCGTGTTCGATACCTGGGAAAGTGACGGCTTTGACTTCACTGACGTAAGCGCTCAATGCCGCTTGAATGCTGACTTGCCCGGCCATGAAGTTCTTCACGAACTTTGGCACGCGGCCCGTGATGGACAGGCCCAGCATGTCGTGCAGCACCAGGACCTGGCCGTCGGTGGCGCTGCCGGCGCCAATGCCGATCACCGGAATGCCCACCGCTTGGGTGATTTCCTGGGCCAGTTCACTCGGCACGCACTCGAGCAGCAGCATCGAGGCGCCGGCCTGTTCCAGGGCGATGGCGTCGGCGCGCATCTGCCGAGCCTGGTTCTCGCTGCGGCCCTGGACTTTGTAACCGCCCAGGATGTTCACCGCTTGCGGGGTCAGGCCCATGTGCGCGCACACCGGCACACCACGTTCGGCGAGCAGGCGGATCGAATCCGCCAGCCACAAGGCCCCTTCAACCTTGATCATGTGCGCGCCGGCCTGCATCAGCGTGGCGCTGTTGATCATGGTTTGTTCAAGGGTGGCGTTGGCCATGAACGGTAGGTCGGCGAGGATCAGGGCGTCGGTGTTACCGCGTTTAACGGCGGCCACGTGGTAGGCCATCTCGGCGGTGGTCACCGGCAGGGTGCTGTCGTGACCTTGCAAGACCATGCCGAGGGAGTCGCCCACCAGCAGCACTTCGACACCGGCCTCGTTGCAGGCGTGGGCGAAGGTCGCGTCATAGCAGGTCAGCATGGTGATTTTTTCACCTTTCTGCTTGAGGCTCTGGAGCGTGGTCAGGGTGATGGCTGGCATGTAAAAAATCCTCGTTCAGGCGCTGTGGAAACTACTGCGAGTAACGCGCGTGATTCTTCATTTACTCAGGCGCACGGTCTTTTGTCGTGCTTATAAGGCCTGGATTGCGCCCTTCAGCGCCGCATTGGCGGCAGCGGGACGCCTATAGTCGTGAGGAGGACTCGGGAAGTCAATTGCGTGTGTTACCGCGTTGTTACGGTGGGGGTGTTACCGGGGTAACTGATGCGATTCAGCAGATTTGCGACAGGGTTTGTATCGTCAAAAGATCGCAGCCTTCGGCCGCTCCTACAGGATTCGCGTAAATCTGCAGGAGCGGCCGAAGGCTGCGATCTTTTAGCGGCAACTCAGGCTGTGGGGAGGCGTTCCAGCCCGACAAACGGGCACGCCGCCAGCAATGCGCTGAGCGTGCGGCCATCCGCCAAGCGCAGATCCGCCGGCGCAAGTTCCGCCAGTGGATACAGCACGAAGGCGCGTTCCTGCATCTGGTAATGCGGGACTTTGAGGCGAGGTTCGTCGATCAGGCGATCGCCGAACAGCAGGATGTCGAGGTCCAGCGTACGCGGCCCCCAGCGTTCCAGGCGCTCGCGACCCTGGCCGTTCTCGATGGCTTGCAACGCATCGAGCAGTTCCAGTGGCGCGAGGGAGGTGTCGAGGGTGGCGACCGCGTTGGTGTAACGCGGTTGGCCGGGCAGCAGCGAGTCGCTTTGGTAAAACGCGGAAACCCCGACCAGTTCGGTCCGTGGCAACTGCGCCAGCGCCTCGACGGCGCTGCGCAATTGTTCGGCGGGGTCAGCCAGATTGCTGCCCATGCCGATGTAGATGCGTTCCATCACTTACTCGCCCGTAGCGCTCGGTGCGCCGGCGGCGCGTTTACGCTTGGCGCCACCGCTGCGACGACGTTTGCGCGGAGCGCCGGTGCCGTCGTCCTTGCCGTTGAGGTCGCGGATCATGTCGCGACGTTCGCTGTCGTTGGCGTCCTGATAGTCCGTCCACCATTCGCCCAGGCCGTCGGTCTGCTCGCCAGCGCTTTCGCGCAGCAGCAGGAAGTCGTAACCGGCGCGGAACCGTGGGTTGTCCAGCAACAGGTCGGCGCGCTTGCCGCTGCGACGTGGCAGGCGCTCCTGCATGTCCCAGATCTCGCGGATCGGCATGGTGAAGCGTTTCGGAATCGCAATCCGCTGGCACTGTTCGGCAATCAACTCATGCGCCGCTTCCTGCATCGCCGGAATCGGCGGCATGCCGCGTTCTTGCAGACGCAGCACACGGCCCGGCAGGGCAGGCCACAACAAGGCAGCAAACAGGAACGCCGGGGTCACCGGTTTGTTCTGCTTGATCCGCAGGTCGGTGTTGATCAGCGCTTCGCTGATCAGCGTGTGGGTGTACGTCGGGTTGTATTCCAGCGCCTCGGCACTGGCCGGGAACAATGGATCGAACAACTGCAGGTCGACCAGCATCTCGAAGGTGTCCGCGGCGTGGCCGGAGAGGAACAGCTTGAGCACTTCTTCGAACAGGCGTGCCGACGGAATCTCGCGCAGCATCGGCGCCAGGTCGCGGATCGGCGCGGCGCTGTGTTTTTCGATGCCGAAATTCAGCTTGGCGGCGAAACGCACGGCCCGCAGCATGCGTACCGGGTCTTCCTGGTAGCGTTGCTTCGGATCGCCGATCAGGCGGATCAGGTGATTGCGGATGTCGTGTACACCATTGGCGTAATCGAGAATGCGCTCGCTGACCGGATCGTAATACAGGGCGTTGATGGTGAAGTCGCGACGTTGCGCGTCTTCTTCCAGGGTGCCGTAGACGTTATCGCGCAGGATGCGCCCGCTCTCGTTGCGGGAAGACTGGTTGCTGTCTTCCTCTTCATCGTTTTGCGGGTGGTTGGCGCGGAAGGTCGCGACTTCAATGATTTCGCGACCGAAGTGGATGTGCACCAGTTTGAAGCGACGGCCGATGATCCGCGCATTGCGGAATTCGGCACGTACCTGTTCAGGGGTGGCGCTGGTGGCGACGTCGAAATCTTTCGGCGTGATGCCAAGCAACATGTCACGCACACAACCGCCGACCAGGTAAGCCTGGTAACCGGCGTTCTGCAGGCGTTCGACGATATTCACCGCGTAACGGCTGAATTGCGCCTTCTGCAGCGAATGTTGGCCGCTGTTGAGCACTTCAGGCGTGCTGCGAATGTGTTGCGTGGGACGCTTGGGCGAACGGAATGACTGGAACAACTTCTTCAGCATGGGATGCACTGTTTGAAGGAATGTTCGGCCATAACGAAGAATGACCGCATGATGGGCCGGGATTCTAGCATTTAGTCGGGGGATGGTGTAGGACACAGCAGATATGAGCTGTAAGCGGCAAGCTTTAAGCTGCAAGCGAAGGACGCGCGGGGTGTTTTTATCAAATCGCAGAAACTACAAGGGGAGCCGAAGCTCCCCAAGAAGTAGTTGCATGCTCTATTTTTATTATTGGTTTCGGGCTTTTTGTTTTTGTTAAGTGCCCTCGCCATGAAGATTTTCCTTCATGACCCTCCCAATCGGGAGCCAAGAGCAAACGGATTGCTTTGGTCGCTGTGTTGCAGTGATCTTGCGATCCAACCAGTTCAGGCTCTGTCTTAGGACAGTTTTTGTTGTTCTCGGCCTGGTCGTGGGGCACGCCCCAAATACAACGCCTCTCCAAAAGAATCAGTTAGCTGCGCCTCTCGCCGTCTTGTTTTTATTGTGCGTGAGTCGATTCGTCTTATTTTTATTGTCTTGTGCATTGCTTGTTATTGTTCTTGTACCAAACATATAGCAGGGTGCGTGCCAACTTTTGCGAAGCCTAGTAAAACAAGGGGTTAAGCGCTGTGTCGGGGTTTTTCGAGGCCCAAAAAAACCGGGGCTTCGTTACCGTAAGCCCCGGCTTCTGTTACGTGAAAAGACTGGGGTAACAGTTTTTTCACAAAGTCACGTGTTACCCGCACACCTTACAGGTGACGTTCAGCTCTCGCTGGCCACCCCGGTCTTGCGCCGTGGAATGCCCAGGCGCTGGCGACGTTCCCACAGGCACTTGCGGCTGACCCCGAGTTTGCGGGCCAGTTCGGTTTCGGTCATGTGGTCCTGATGCTCAAGGACGAAGTGCTGGAAGTAGTCTTCCAGCGACAGGTCTTCGGTCGGCTCATGGCTATTGTTACCGGCGGCGCCGCCCTGTTGCGGGGGCAGGCCGATGAAATCGTCGTCGTCCAGATCGCTCAGTTCGATGTCGATGCCCAGCAGCTCGGCGGAGATTTCCGGGCTTTCGCACAGGATTACCGCGCGTTCGACCGCGTTCTCCAGCTCACGGACGTTACCCGGCCAGGTGTAATGACGAATCGCCTGCTCGGCGTCTGGGGCAAACTTCAGGTCGGTGCGGTTGACCCGCGCGCTCTGCCGCGCCAAAAACGCATTGGCGATTTCGTTGACGTCCGCGCCGCGCTCGCGCAGGGCCGGCAGTTTCAACGCAATCACGTGCAGGCGGTAATAAAGGTCTTCACGGAACTGGCCGATCTTCGCCAGGCTCTTGAGGTCCCGGTGGGTCGCAGCGATCAAGCGTACATCGACCTTCTGCGACTGCACCGAACCGACCCGGCGAATCTCGCCTTCCTGCAATACGCGCAGCAGACGAGCCTGGGCTTCGAGTGGCAGTTCGCCGATTTCATCGAGGAACAGGGTGCCGCCGTCCGCCGCTTCCACCAGACCGGCACGCCCGGCGCTGGCGCCAGTGAACGCACCTTTTTCGTGGCCGAACAGTTCGGACTCGATCAGGCTTTCCGGGATGGCTGCGCAGTTCACCGAAATCATCGGTGCCTTGGCGCGCTTGGAGAGGTTGTGCAGGGCGCGGGCCACCAGTTCTTTGCCGGTGCCGGACTCGCCCTGGATCAGGACGTTGGAATCCGTAGGCGCGACTTTGCGGATCTTGCTGTACAGGTCCTGCATCGGCGGACAGGAGCCGATGATGCCGATCTCGCCGTTGCTGTTATCGACGCCCGGTTTCGCCGCGCCGTTGGCGGCTTTGCCGACCACCGGTTCACCGGCAGCGGGGGCCGACTGGCGGTCACGCAGGATGCGCGCAACGGCCTGGAGCATTTCGTCGTGATCAAAAGGCTTGGCGATGTAATCCACCGCGCCCATCTTCATGGAATCGACGGCTGAACGCAGGCTGGCGTAACTGGTCATGATCAGCACCGGAGTGCCTTGGCCAAGCTTGATCAGTTCAGTGCCCGGGGCGCCAGGCAGGCGCAGGTCACTGACGATCAGGTCAAACGTGGGAATGCTGAAACGCTCTTGTGCTTCCTGCACGGAACCGGCTTCGCTGACCTGGTACTGATTACGTTCCAGCAGGCGGCGCAAGGCGGAGCGGATAATTGTTTCGTCTTCGACGATCAAAATGTGCGGCATTGATTCGATACTCTCGACGGTCTCAGTTCACAGCGGACGTCGCTTCGACATGACGCGGCAAGGTCACCCGGATACGGGTGCCGCGTTGGCTTTGAACATCAGCCGGGCTGTCGATGGTGATTTGTCCATAATGCTCTTCAACGATGGAATAGACCAGTGCAAGGCCCAGACCGGTGCCTTCGCCAGGGTCCTTGGTGGTGAAGAAGGGTTCGAACAATCGATCCATGATGTTCTTCGGAATGCCGCTGCCTTCGTCTTCCACGATCAGAT
Organism: Janthinobacterium sp. LPB2021202312-11-4; assembly: GCF_037049705.1. Taxonomy (NCBI): domain Bacteria; kingdom Pseudomonadati; phylum Pseudomonadota; class Betaproteobacteria; order Burkholderiales; family Oxalobacteraceae; genus Janthinobacterium; species Janthinobacterium sp. LPB2021202312-11-4. Next base: position 28,588 of record NZ_JBAGKV010000037.1, read on the forward strand.
CGACCGTGTGTTCGCCGGCTTCGCTTTTGACCCGTACCGCACTGTGGGGCGGCGAGGCGTCGCGGGCGTTTGAGAGCAGGTTGATCAGGACCTGGGCGAGCCGCTGCGGATCGCCTTCGACCCAGTGATCGGGGTCGCACAGGTTGTAGAACTGCACTTCGAAATTACGCCGGTTCAGGGCCAGCAAGCCGATGGCATCCTGGGCCACTTCGGCCAGACAGACGGGCTCGTCGCTGTGCTGATGACTGCCGGCGTGGGCGAAACTCATCAACGACTGAACGATGCGTGACACGCGTTTGGTCTGCTCCAGAATCTGCCCGCTGATTTCCGTCAGTTCGGCGTCTTCCTCGCGCTCTTCGCGCAGGTTCTGCGCCAGGCAGGCGATGCCGGTGATCGGGTTGCCGATTTCATGGGCCACGCCCGCCGCCAGTCGGCCAATGCTCGCCAAGCGTTCGGAGTGCACCAGTTTGTCTTCGAGCATCTGGGTTTCGGTCAGGTCTTCCACCAGCAGCACCAAGCCACTGTTGCCCGGGGCCAGCGGTTCGTCGATGGCCGCTTTGTGCAGGTTCAGCCAGCGGGTCTGGCCGTCGAGGGCCAGGTGCTGTTTGTGCAAGTGTTCGTCCGGTAGGTTGATAAAACCTTGCAACAATTCTTTCCACGGATCGCCAATGGTGCTCAGGCGCGAACCGACCACGCGTTGCGCAGCGATCCCGGTCAGCTCTTCCATGGCTTTGTTCCACATCAGGATCTCTTGATCCTTGGCCAGGGAGCAGACGCCCATCGGCAGCTCCTGCAAGGTTTGGCGGTGGTAGCGGCGCAAGGCATCGAGCTCGGCGGCCAGGCCGGTGAGGCGCGAGTGGTAATCCTCGAGGCGGCTTTCGATGAAGTGGATGTCCTCGGTGACGTAGTTTTCGCCGCCAGCCTTATAAGGCAGGAAGGTTTCGACCATGTCCTGGGCGACGCTCGGCCCCATCAGGCCGGAGAGGTTGGCTTCGATGCGGTCACGCAAACGGCGCAAGGCGTAAGGCCGGCGCTCGTCGAATGGCAAATAGAGATCGCGCAGCGCTTGCTCGACTTCTTTCTGCGCTGCCTTGGCGCCCAATGGTTTGGCCAGTTGCGTGGCGAATTCCTGAGGCGAGGCGGCGTGCAGTTCCCGGCGTTGCGGACGACGGACGTTGTCCACGGCGCAGGCTTCGGCGGCGCTGGCCTCTTCCGGGCTGGCGTTGGTGAACAACGAAATCAGGGTGAACATCAGCACGTTGGCGGCCAGCGAGGCAATCGCCGCCATGTGCCAACTGGTGTCGTCCAGCACGTAGATCATGTTCAGCAGCGGAATATAGAAACCCTGCAGATTGCCCACCAACGGCATCAGCATGGTCACCAGCCACACCAGAATCCCGGCGAGCAAACCGGCAATGAAGCCGCGACGGTTGGCGGTCGGCCAATACAGGACCGAGAGAACGCCTGGCAAGAATTGCAGCGTGGCGACGAACGCGACGATGCCGAGGTTGGCCAGGTCCTGGTCCGCGCCCAGCAGCAGATAGAAACCGTAACCGGCCATGATGATCGCGACGATCAGTGCTCGGCGGGTCCACTTCAGCCAGCGGTAGATGTTGCCTTCGGCTGGCGGTTGATACAGCGGCAGCACCAAGTGGTTGAGCGCCATCCCGGACAAGGCCAGGGTGGTGACGATAATCAGCCCGCTGGACGCCGATAAGCCGCCGACATAAGCCAGGAGCGCCAGGGCCTTGTTATTAGCGGCGATGCCGATACCAAGGGTGAAATATTCCGGACTGGTCGTCGCGCCGAGTTTCAGCCCGGCCCAGAGAATCAGCGGCACCGCCAGGCTCATCAGCAACAGGAACAGCGGCAAGCCCCAGCTCGCACTGACCAGCGAACGCGGGTTGAGGTTCTCGGTAAAGGTCATGTGATACATGTGCGGCATCACGATGGCCGAGGCGAAAAACACCAACAGCAACGTGCGCCACGGACCTTCCTGCAACGGCGTGTGCAGGGCGGCGAGGGCGGTCTGGTTTTGCAGCAGCCACAGCTCAAGCTGTTGCGGGCCGTCGAACACGCCGTACAGCGCATACAGGCCGACGCCGCCGATGGCGATCAGCTTGATTACCGATTCAAAGGCAATCGCGAACACCAGGCCTTCGTGTTTCTCCCGCGTCGCAATGTGGCGCGAGCCGAAGAAAATCGTGAACAGGGTAATCAGTGCGCAGAAGCTCAGGGCCACGCGGTGCTGCACCGGCTCGCGGGTCAGGATGCCGATGGAGTCGGCCACCGCTTGGATCTGCAACGCCAGCAGCGGCAACACGCCGATCAGCATGAAAATCGTGGTCAGCGCGCCGGCCCAGGTGCTGCGGAAGCGGAAAGCGAACAAGTCCGCCAGCGACGACAGTTGATAGGTGCGGGTGATTTTCAGGATCGGGTACAGCAACACCGGCGCCAGCAGAAACGCGCCGGACACCCCGAGGTAGCTCGACAGAAAACCGTAGCCGTACTGATAGGCCAGGCCGACCGTGCCGTAGAACGCCCACGCACTGGCGTAAACCCCCAGCGACAGGGTGTAAGTCAGCGGGTGGCGAATGATCGCCCGGGGGATCATGCCCCGTTCGCTGATCCAGGCCACGCCGAACAGCACCGCCAGGTACGCGGCGCTGATCAGGATCATCTGGGTCAGGCTAAAGCTCATCGGCATCTTTTTGGCTCTGCAGGATGAAGGTCACGACGATCAGAATCAGCCAGAGCAGATAAGGGCGATACCAGGCGCCAGTGGCGTCGATCCACCAATCCATGATGGCCGGGGAAAACAGATAAATCCCCACTACCAAAAGCAGGACCAAGCGATAGATGTACATCCCGGCCTCTCTTTTTTAGGCGCGTGCCCGAAAACGTGCGGCGATGGTAACGGATGGCAGCGCGACTGCAAGTGCCATCACTGCAGTTGCGCCTCGGGCAAGGTCAGTGTGCGCGGGATCTGTGCGGCGTCCCAGTGGGCAATGCCCCAATTCAGCACTTCCCGGGGCGTGGCGTAGGCCAGTTCGCTCCCCGGATTCTGCCCCAGCGCTCGCAATGCCCGCAGTAACAGCGGCGTGGCCTGATCGTCGGCCAGCGGTGGCGAACGGTAGGATTTGCCGAGCTTGTTGCCGTCCGGCTGGGTGATCAGCGGCACGTGCAGGTAACGCGGTTGCCGCAGGCCGAGCAGTTCTTGCAGATAGAGCTGGCGTGGCGTGGAATCGAGCAGGTCGGCGCCGCGCACGATGTCGGTGATGCCTTGCCAGGCGTCATCGAGCACCACGGCCAGTTGATAAGCGTAGAGCCCGTCGCGCCGGCGAATCACGAAATCACCGACATCGCGGCCCAGGTGTTGGCGGAACTCGCCCTGCACGCGGTCGATGAAATGGTAGTCGAGCTCCGGCACCCGCAAACGGATCGCCGCGTCTTCAGTGCCATGCCCGGCATTGCGGCACAGGCCCGGATAGATGCCGTGATACGGCTCCAATTGTTTGCGCGAACAGGTGCAGGCGTAAGCCAAACCATGATTGAACAGGCGATTGAGCACTTCGGCGTAGGCGTCGTGCCGATCACTCTGGCGGACCAGTTCGCCGTCCCACTCGAAACCGTAGCGTTCCAAGGCATGCAGGATCGCGGCCTGGGCCCCGGGTTCTTCCCGGGGCGGGTCGAGGTCTTCCATGCGCATCAGCCAGCGGCCGCCCACCGAGCGGGCGTCGAGGTACGAGGCCAGGGCGGCGACCAGCGAACCGAAATGCAAGTGGCCGCTGGGCGTGGGGGCGAAGCGGCCGATGTAGGAGGTGGCAGTCATGAGGGCGATGGTACGTCGTCCGGTCGTGTTGAGCACGGTTTGAGGACGCCATCGCGAGCAAGCTCGGCTCCTGCAAAAGAACGTGTCGCCAACCCTGTAGGAGCAAAGCTTGCTCGCGATAGCGATCTTGAGGACGTCATCGCCGGCAAGCCGTGCTCCTACAGGGTTAGCGAATTGCGGAAACAAAAACGGAGCGTTCGCACGCTCCGTTTTTCGTTCAAGTCGAGATTACTTGCCGACTTGCTTTTCCTTGATTTCCGCCAGGGTCTTGCAGTCAACGCACATGTCGGCGGTAGGGCGGGCTTCCAGTCGCTTGACGCCAATCTCGACGCCGCAGGACTCGCACCAGCCATATTCTTCGTCTTCGATCAATTGCAGCGTCTTGTCGATCTTCTTGATCAACTTGCGCTCACGGTCACGGGCGCGCAATTCAAGGCTGAATTCTTCTTCCTGGCTGGCACGATCTGCCGGGTCAGGGAAGTTGGCCGCTTCGTCTTTCATGTGATCAACAGTACGGTCGACTTCCTGCATCAAGTCCTGTTTCCACTTATTCAGGATCTTGGTGAAGTGAGCGCGCATGGGCTTGCCCATGTACTCCTCGCCCTTCACTTCTTTGTAGGGTTCGAAGCCGCTGATCGACTGGTTCTGCTGTTGCTTTGCTTGGGTGGACATGAAATAGACCGCCTCTACTCTTGTAATCCATTGCGCAGGATTGCTCCATCACCGACACCTGCCGGCCCTGCGGCTGCAAGCGGGCGAACTTACCAGATCAAATCGGGCCGCGCTACTCCCGGATGTCGAGCCCGCGACCCGTGGTGCTTGCAAATGATTGCAAAGCCTTGTCTGGTGGTGTTGGAGACCTGATCAAATATTGATTTTAGTCAAACCTGGCGCACACGCCTGAGACGTTTGGTCCTGGGGTTATAACGGCTCTGACCGCTTTAGGTTCTCGCTCGTTCCAGTGCTTGGGTAGAATCGATTCTTTTCCCCGTTGAAGGAAGGCTAATGGCCCAGCCCTACAGTGCGCGCAGTCGTGCGATCGAACCGTTCCATGTCATGGCGCTGCTGGCGCGGGCCAACGAGCTGCAGGCTGCCGGCCACGACGTGATCCACCTGGAAATCGGCGAGCCGGACTTCACCACCGCCGAGCCGATCATCCAGGCTGGCCAGGCTGCGCTGACGGCGGGCAAGACCCGTTACACCGCCGCACGGGGCATTCCTGAACTGCGCGAGGCCATTTCCGGTTTTTATCAGACCCGTTACGGGCTGAATATCGATCCACAGCGCATTCTGGTGACGCCGGGCGGTTCCGGTGCCTTGCTGCTGGCCAGCGCCTTACTGGTCGATCCGGGGAAACACTGGCTGCTGGCGGACCCGGGCTACCCGTGTAACCGGCATTTCCTGCGGCTGGTGGAAGGTGCGGCGCAGTTGGTTCCCGTCGGTCCGGACGTGCGTTATCAACTGACCCCGGACCTGGTGGCGCGGCATTGGGATCAGGACAGCGTCGGCGCCCTGGTGGCCTCGCCGGCCAACCCGACCGGGACCATCCTGACCCGCGATGAGCTGGCCGGTCTGTCAGCGGCGATCAAGCAGCGTCACGGTCATCTGGTGGTGGACGAGATCTACCACGGGCTGACCTACGGCACCGACGCGGCCAGTGTGCTGGAGGTCGATGACAGCGCCTTCGTCCTGAATAGTTTTTCAAAGTATTTCGGCATGACCGGTTGGCGCCTCGGTTGGCTGGTGGCGCCGGAAGCCGCAGTCGGCGAACTGGAAAAACTCGCGCAAAACCTCTACATCAGTGCCCCGAGCATGGCCCAGCACGCTGCACTGGCCTGCTTCGAACCGGCGACCATCAGCATTCTCGAAGAACGCCGCGCCGAGTTTGGTCGTCGTCGCGATTTCCTGTTGCCGGCCTTGCGTGAACTCGGTTTCGGCATCGCCGTCGAGCCGGAGGGCGCGTTTTACTTGTACGCCGATATCAGCCAGTTCGGCGGTGATGCCTTCGCGTTCTGCCGTCATTTCCTCGAAACCGAGCATGTGGCGATCACCCCGGGCCTGGACTTCGGGCGTTATCAGGCCGGGCATCATGTGCGGTTTGCCTACACCCAAAGCCTGCCGCGCTTGCAGGAAGCGGTGGAACGCATCGCGCGCGGCTTGAAGAGCTGGCAAGGCTGATGCGTTTTCATCCTCCCCTCGAAGAAGGTCGTTTGATTCGGCGTTACAAGCGTTTTCTCGCCGATATCGAAACCGTTAGCGGCGAGTTGCTGACCATTCACTGCCCCAACACGGGCTCGATGCTCAATTGCCAGGTCGAGGGCGGGCAGGTCTGGTTCAGTCGCTCCAACGACCCCAAACGCAAGTTGCCCGGTACCTGGGAAATCGGCGAAACCCCGCAAGGGCGCCTGTTTTGCGTGAACACCGGGCGGGCCAACGGCTTGATCGAAGAAGCGCTGCGGGCGGGGGTGATCACTGAGCTGAACGGCTTTACCGAACTGAAACGGGAAGTGGCCTACGGTCAGGAAAACAGCCGCATCGATTTCCGCCTCGATTACCCGAGCGGGCCGGCGTATGTGGAAGTCAAAAGTGTCACATTGGGTTTCGACGGTACGTCGGTGGCGGCGTTTCCTGATGCGGTGACCCAGCGCGGGGCCAAGCATTTGCGGGAATTGGCGCACCTGGCTCGGGACGGGATTCGTGCGGTGCAGTTGTATTGCGTCAATCTCAGCGGTATCGACGCGGTGCGTCCGGCCGAAGAAATCGATTCGATCTACGCTGCGGCATTGCGTGAGGCGGTGGCGTGCGGGGTCGAGGTGTTGGCGTATGGCGTCAGCCTCAGCCATGAAGAAATGCGCGTTGAGCGGCGCCTGGACGTGTTGCTCAACGGTTAAACGCTGACCCAGATCCCTTGGGCATCCTCGCGGCAGGGGATGCTGGTCAGGGATTGCCCGGCGCACGGGCCGGCGACGCATTCGCCGTCCTCGATCAGAAACAGTGCGCCGTGGGTGGCGCACTGGATCAGGCTGTTGCTGGGATCGAGAAACTGGTCGGGCTTCCATTCCAGCGCCACCCCACGGTGCGGGCAGCGGTTGAGGTAGACGTAAACCTGACCGCCCCGGCGCACGGCCAGGAGCTTCTGGCCGTCGAGGTCGAAACCGCGGCTGCTGGCGTCGGCCAACTCCAGGCCCTGGCAAAGAAACTTCATGTCTATCCTCAAGTGTCGCGGCGCGTGACGAGATATGTCCGGGCTTGACGTGCAAATGCAAACAATTATCAAATGGCCGCCCGCCCATGGGCGCTTGCCGGATGCCGAGGATACTTGGCCTGTCCGCTTGATGCCCGGGAAAACCTTTAAGGAAGCTGTTTATGCGCCTGAGAACCCGCGTTGTTGCGTTGTGTGTCGGACTACTCGCCAGCCATCAGGCAGCAGCGGCCGAACTGCCACAGCGTTGGGTCAGTGCCGGCGGCGCGGTGTCGGAGTGGGTCAGTGCCTTGGGGGGCGAGGCAAAACTGGTGGGGGTCGACACCACCAGCCAGCATCCCGAATCCCTCAAGGCGCTGCCGAGCATCGGCTATCAGCGGCAATTGTCGGCCGAAGGCATCTTGAGCCTGCGCCCGCAGATTCTGGTCGGCACCGAAGAAATGGGCCCGCCGCCGGTGCTGTCGCAAATTCGCAATGCCGGGGTTCAGGTCGAACTGTTTTCGGCGCAGCCGGATGTGGCTGCGTTGCAGGGTAACTTGCAGCACCTGGGCCAGTTGCTCGGTGCTGAAGATCAAGCTTCCCAAGCGTTGCAGGTGTATCAACAGCAACTGGATCAGCAAAATGTCCGGATCACCGAGGCCCAGCTCAAACAGAAAGCGCCGGGTGTACTGCTGCTGATCGGTAACGCTGGCGGCAAGCCGTTGATTGCCGGCAAGGACACCGCCGCCGATTGGTTGCTGCAACGGGCCGGTGGCCACAATCTGGCGACGCATACTGGTTACAAACCTTTTTCCAATGAATCCCTGGCCAGTCTGAATCCTGAAGTGCTGGTGTTCGCCGATCGTGCGCTGACCGGTGATGCGGCCCGTGCGGCGCTGTTCAAGGAGAACCCGATTCTGTCCTCGACCCGTGCGGCCAAGGACGGACGCGTCCTGGAGCTCGATCCGACGTTGCTGGTGGGCGGGCTCGGGCCGCGTTTGCCCGAGGCGCTGAAAAAGCTGTCTGACGGTTTCTATCCCGGCGCGACTGGCCAATGACCACCCTGGTTAAACCGCGCACCTTGTTTATCGGCTTGAGCCTGCTGTGTGTGCTGGCGATCTGGCTGTCGTTGGCGCTGGGACCGGTGAGCCTGCCGTTGATTGATACGTTGCGTGCGGCGTTGCGGCTGATCGGTTTGCCGATTGCACCGGACGGTCTGGAGCAGGCAGAACTGATTCTTGGGCAGATTCGTCTACCGCGAACCTTGCTGGGGCTGGCGGTCGGCGGTGTGCTGGCGCTGTCCGGGGTGGCGATGCAGGGATTGTTTCGCAACCCGTTAGCCGATCCGGGGCTGGTGGGTGTGTCCAGTGGCGCGGCGTTGGGCGCGGCGATTGCGATTGTCGGCGGCTCGGCGTTCGGTGGCTTGCCCGAGTCGTTCGGGCCTTATTTGTTATCGATGTGCGCCTTTCTGGGCGGGCTCGGTGTGACCGCGCTGGTGTATCGACTGGGTCGACGCAATGGGCAAACCAATGTCGCGACCATGCTGTTGGCCGGTATTGCACTGACGGCGCTGGCGGGTTCGGCGGTGGGGTTGTTCACCTACCTGGCGGACGACGCCACCCTGCGTACGCTGACGTTCTGGAACCTGGGCAGTCTCAATGGCGCCAGTTATTCGCGGCTCTGGCCATTGCTGCTGGTGACTGCGGGCGTGGCGCTGTGGTTGCCGCGTCGGGCCAAGGCGTTGAATGCGTTGTTGCTCGGCGAGTCGGAGGCCGGTCACTTGGGCATTAATGTCGAAGGGCTCAAGCGTGAACTGGTGTTCTGCACCGCGCTGGGTGTCGGCGCGGCAGTGGCGGCGGCGGGGATGATCGGCTTTGTCGGGCTGGTGGTACCGCACCTGGTGCGACTGCTGGCCGGACCTGATCATCGGGTGCTGTTGCCGGCCTCGGTGCTGGCAGGCGCGAGCCTGCTGCTGTTTGCCGATCTGGTGGCGCGGCTGGCCCTGGCGCCGGCCGAGTTGCCGATTGGTATCGTCACGGCGTTCATCGGTGCGCCGTTCTTTCTGTTTCTGCTGATCAGGAGGCCTGCCTGATGCTGCGCACGGAAAACCTGTCGATCCGCCGGGGCAACAAAACCGTGCTGGCGGGCATCACCCTTGAACTCAAACCGGGCGAAGTCCTCGGCGTGCTGGGGCCGAACGGCGCCGGCAAGAGCACGTTGCTCGGGGCGTTGTGCGGTCAATTGCCTCCTGATGAGGGCCATGTCTGGCTCGATGACCAGGCGCTGCGGCATTGCGCCGGTGCCCAGCGGGCGCAACGTCTGGCGGTGTTGCCTCAGGTCTCGACCCTGGACTTTGCCTTTCGCGTTGAGGAAGTGGTCGGCATGGGCCGTTTGCCTTATCAAAGCGGTCGGGTGCGCGATGCAGAAATCGTCGCGGCCGCATTGGGGGCCGCCGATGCCGGTCATCTGAGCGGTCGCAGTTACCTGGCGTTGTCCGGTGGTGAGCGTCAGCGCGTGCATTTGGCGCGGGTGCTGGCGCAGCTGTGGCCGGGGGAGGCGGGGCAGACGTTATTGCTGGATGAGCCGACCTCGATGCTCGACCCACTGCATCAGCACACCACGTTGCAAGCCGTGCGAGAGTTCGCGGATCGTGGTGCGGCGGTACTGGTGATCCTGCATGATCTGAACCTCGCAGCGCGTTATTGTGACCGTCTGTTGCTGCTCGAAGGCGGGCGCCCGGTGGCGCTGGACACACCGCAGCAAGTGCTGCGTCCGGAACCGCTCAAAGCCGTGTTCGGGCTGGAAGTGCTGGTGCAAGCGCACCCGGAGCGTGGGCATCCGCTGATCATCGCCCGCTGAGTCCTTCATCGAGGTGAGAACATGCGTGGGATTTTGCTGCTGGCCGTACTGCTGCTGAGCGCCTGCCAGCATGGGGCGCCGCCACCACCGGTCACCGGTGAAATTCACGATCTACGCAGCGGGCAGGTACTGACGGCGCAGGAGCTTATCGAACGGCTGGCCAAATCTGAGCGGCTGATCGTCGGCGAGCAGCATGACAACCGCGATCACCATCAACTGCAGTTGTGGTTGCTCCAGGCGCTGGGGCAGCGCCGGCCTCAAGGTAGCCTGCTGCTGGAAATGCTCACGCCGGATCAGCAACTGCGGGTCAATGACGTGCGCCACACCTCGACACCGCCAATCGATTTGCCCGGCGCATTGGCCTGGCAATCGGGTTGGGACTGGGATTTGTATGGGCCGATTGTGCGTTTCGCCCTGGGCCAACCTTATCCACTGCTGGCCGCCAATCTGGACAACAGCGAAGTTCGGGCTGTTTACGCCCATCCGCCGGCATTGAATGGCTCGCGCTCCAATGCCCCGTCGGTCAAGGATGAACTGCTGGCGCAAATCAGCGGCTCCCATTGCGGCTTGCTCCCTAAATCACAAATGCCGGCCATGTTGGCGGTGCAGCAGCAACGTGATCGGCGAATGGCTGAGCGGTTGCGGGCGGCGCCCGAGCCTTCATTGCTGTTTGCCGGTGCCTACCATGCGCGCAAGGATGTCGGTGTGCCGCTGCATGTTCTGGATTTGGGTGAAGCCCGGGCGCCAACCGTGTTGATGCTGGCGCAGCGGGGCAGTGAGGTCACCCCCGCCATGGCGGATTACGTCTGGTACACGCCTGCCACGCCGACGCCGGATTACTGCGAAGAGATGCGTAAGCAGATGGGCAAGTGATTTGCGGAGTATTCCACAGGCAAAAAAAGACCCGGCAAGAGCCGGGTCAAATAACCGTGATTAGCCTGATGAGGAGATAATCTGAGAGTCCGAACCAAGGGCTTTTCAGAATATCGACTAGTCTCGCGACCAGTTGTGATAATCATAGCGATTCTCATTACCAAGTCAACCGCTGTTTTCCGATTTATTTGAAATTCGCCTGTAGGCCCAGTAGTCACTGGGCTTCAGCCCGATATTTTAAGTGGGCTCAGTTGGGTGATTTGTTTGTTCAGCAGGTCAATTCGCCGCGCCATGCTCTCGATCAGGCTGTGAGCGATCTTTGGATTGTTCTGGGTCAGGCTCAGAAACTGGTCCTTGGGAATCAGCATCACCGTACTCGGTTGGCTGGTGATCACACTGGCGTTGCGTTTCTCGCCGGTGAACACCGCCATGGCGCCGAAAATCTCGTCCTTGGGCACATCGCCGACCTTATGCCCGTCGACAAACGCTTCGGCGTGGCCCTCGATGATCACAAACACATGGTCCGCCTCGTCGCCTTGCTGAATCAGCACTTCGCCGCTGGCCACCCGTTGAAAGCCATTGGTGCTGCGAAACTCGGGTTGTTTCAGGCGGGCCACCGCGTCGCAGAGCAGGGCGGTCTGGCCGACCAGGTATTGCAGAAACAGCTCCGAGCGCTGCGGATCGGCATAAATATGCTGAAACACTTCGGTTCGCAGGTAGGGCGCCAACGACAGCGGGTTCTCGCTGCGCAAGCGGCAGTGGGGCAGTTCAGCGTCCTGGCGCAGGCCGACCAGATCGCCTTCGTGCAGATAGAACAAGGCGCGCTCGTCAACACAGCCATGCAGCAAGCCATTCTCCAGCATGAATAGTTGATTGTCGGGCAGTGCCGCCGCGAGGTCGTCTACGGACGGAAATTCCAGAGCCGGACCGCAAGGTGCCAAACCTTTCAGCAACCGCGCCGGGAGGTTTTGCAGGCGATTGATCAGTGTGTCGGCGTAGGCCGGTTGTTCCCCGAGCAGGTACATGGCAATGGGCGCCTGTTTAATTCTTGTGGCGTGAAGAGATGGCTTCCAGTTGTTTGTTCAGGGCTTCCTTGCGTTCGGCGGGGATGTCGTTCCAGTGCACGTCCATCAGCGCGCCTTCGATTGCATACAGCAACACCTTGGACGCCCGGAACCCGCGCGTGCGCACGGCCCGATAAGCGTCCACCGCCCCCAGGCGCCGCAAGTCCGAGGCGCTGTGGATGCCCACGGCATGCAGCCACTGCGCCGACGTCTTGCCAAGATTCTTCAGGTGTTGCAGTTCATCATTCATCAAGCCTCCTTGCGACGGCCGAACGGTGCGTGGGCGAGCCTTTGAGGAGTGTAGCCATCAGTAGGAAAAGCGTGATTGTTTGGTCGGTTTCGACGCAAATGCTTCTAAGAGGCAAGGTCTTGAGGCGTTCGAAGGGGCTGCGAATGCAGTAGAGGAGGGGCGCACAAACCCTGTGGGAGCGGGCTTGCTCGCGAAAGCGGTGTGACATTCAGCATTGATGTCGACTGACACCACGTCTTCGCGAGCAAGCCCGCTCCCACAGGGTTTGCGTCGTATCAGGAAGTTATTAGCGGGTGCGATAGCGCAGGCGGGTACCGAAATTCATCGACATCAGGATTTCGTCCGCGCTCAGCTCGGGTGGAAAGTAGGCACCGGAGATTTGCGCATGGGCCAGGCTCGCGCCTTCCAGGGAGGCATTGCGAAAGTCGATGCCGCGCAAGTCGGCGGAACGGAAATAGGCATCGGTAAAGTCGATGCCATCGGCATTCAGTTCGCGCAAGTCCAGGCCTCGGAAATCGCCACCGGTCATGTCGATCGGGCCGTCCACAGGGCGTTCCTTGTTGAAACCTGTGATGTCGTCTTTGTGCAGCAAGGCATAAAGCGGAGTGTCGAGAAGTTTGGGCTGGCTCATGTCACATCACCTGTTGGTTTTATGACGCCAGTATAGTGCCACTATTTGGCAGCCGTGAAGCCGGCGAAGGCTTCACGGCTGAAATAGTTTCTTACAGGCCTGGCAGGCGCTGGCGAATCTGCGCCACGACAGTGTCCAGCGTTCCGTTTTCATTGGTCTGCACGCGTTTGCTGCAGAGAATTTCCGCTGGCGTCAGCGCTTCGCGGCTGGCTTGCTGGTCGGCGATAACGGCCAGGGTTGCGTCGGACGGGTCGGTTTTGTCTGCCTGACGCAGGGCCAGCCAGCTCTCGATCACGGCTTGCGGGGCGTTGCAGTCCAGAATCAGGAACGGTGCACCGGTGGCTTCGGCAATTTTTGCCGCGCCGTCACGCTGGGCGCGCTTGAGGTAGGTGGCATCGATCACCACCGGGAAACCGGCACGCAGGATCACGCTGGCGATGTCATGCAGGCGGCCGTAGGTCGCGGCGCTGGCGTCAGCACTATAAATGCCGGCGTGGGGATCGTTCTGCACGGTTTGCTCACCGAACAGGCGTTTGCGCTCGACATCGGAACGCAGGCGAACGGCGCCCAATGCTTCGACCAGACGCATGGCCACACGGCTTTTGCCGACAGCGGAGACGCCATGGGTGATGGCCAGGAAACGCGAAGGAATGGTGCTGTAGCTTTCCGCCAGGTTGGCGTAGTTGCGGTACTGGCGCAGGGTGGTGGCGCGCTGCACCGGATCGGCTTCGGCGGGCATGCTGAACAGGGTGACTTTGGCGCGAACCAATGCACGGTAGGCTTTATAGAAGTTCAGCAGCTCAAGGCCCTGGTAGTCGCCGGTCAGTTCCAGGTACTGGCTGATGAAACGGCGTGCCAGGCTCTTGAGGCCACGGTCTTCCAGGTCCATCGCCAGGAAACCGGTGTCGGCGTAGACGTCGGTGAAGCGGAACGGTTCGTTGAACTCGATGCAGTCGAAGATCACGACCTTGCCGTCGATCACGGTGGCGTTGCCCAAGTGAATGTCACCGTGGCATTCGCGGATGAAACCCTCGGCCTTGCGTTGGGCGAACAGCGGCTTGAGGCGTTCGAAGCTGCTTTCGGCCCAGGCTTGCAGGGCGTCGAGTTGCAGCAGGTCTGTTTTATCGCTGAGGAACGGGCGAATCTGCTCGAAGTTCTGGCGAACCGGCGCCATCACGCTGTCCGGGGTGCCGGCGTCGTGTTCGGTCGGGACTTTCGGGGCGCTGAGGTGGAACTGGGCGATTTGCGCGGCCATCTCGTCGATGTGCGCGGTGGTCAGTTCGCCGTTGGCTTGCAGGGTGCTGAGCAATTGGCTTTGCGGGAACTGACGCATTTTCAGGGCGAAATCGATAGCCGGGCCTTCGCCGCCCAACTGTGGCGTTTCTTCGCTGCCGGTGATCGGTAGCACTTCAAGGTACAAGTCGTTAGTCAGGCGCTGATTCAAGCGCAACTCTTCACCGCAGAAGTGTTCGCGAGCGTCGAGGCTGGTGAAGTCGAGGAAGCCGAAATTCACTGGCTTCTTCACTTTATAAGCGAAGGGACCCGTGAGGATGACCCAGGAAATATGGGTCTCGATAACCTGGAACCCGTCGACGGGATGCGGGTAGAGGGCCGGGTTTTGCAGGGCGGCGATCAGGGACTGGCTCACAGGCGATCCTTCAGAGTCTGGGGAAAATTCACGGCCGCCATTATGGCCGCAAGTCCGCCTGACGCAAACCTCGGCGGCCTCCTGTTGAGTATGAATAAAGTGCGTATAATCCGCCGCCATGACTCGTACTCGATCCCCTCGCAGCAAAAAAAAACCACCGTCCAGCGGCCTGCGCCCCTGGCTGGGCTGGGCCCTTAAACTCAGCCTGGTCGGCCTCGTTGTGCTCGCCGGGTTCGCGGTTTACCTCGACGCTATCGTCCAGGAGAAGTTTTCCGGCAAGCGCTGGACGATCCCGGCCAAGGTCTACGCGCGCCCGCTGGAGCTGTTTACCGGCCAGAAGCTGAGCAAGGAAGACTTCCTCACCGAACTCGACGCCTTGGGTTATCGACGCGAAGCCGTGAGCAACGGCCCCGGCGCGGCGGCGGTCAATGGCAATACCGTTGACTTGAATACACGTGGCTTCCAGTTCTATGAAGGCATGGAAAAACCCCAGCCCGTGCGGGTGCGGTTCTCCGGCGACTATGTGGCCGAACTTTCGGCGACCAACGGTTCGAAGCTGTCGGTGGTGCGCCTGGAGCCGCTGCTGATCGGCGGGATTTACCCGAAAAACCTCGAAGACCGCATTCTGATCAAGATCGATCAGGTCCCGCCGTACCTGCTGGACACCCTGGTCGCCGTGGAAGACCGGGATTTCTACAGTCACTGGGGCGTATCGCCGAAGTCGATTGCCCGCGCCATCTACGTCAACACCTCGGGCGGCAAGATGACCCAGGGTGGCAGTACGCTGACGCAACAATTGGTCAAGAACTTCTACCTGACCAGCGAGCGCAGCCTCACCCGCAAACTCACCGAAGCCATGATGGCGATGCTGCTTGAGCTGCATTACAACAAGCAGGACATCCTTGAGGCTTACCTCAATGAAGTGTTTGTCGGCCAGGATGGCCAGCGCGCGGTGCACGGTTTTGGCCTCGCCAGTCAGTTCTTCTTCGGCCAGCCATTGTCCGAGCTGAAATTGCACCAAGTCGCGTTGCTGGTGGGCATGGTCAAGGGGCCGTCCTATTACAACCCGCGTCGTAATCCGGAGCGCGCACTCGAGCGCCGCAACCTGGTGCTCGACGTGCTTGAGCAACAAGGTGTCGCGACGGCCGAACAAGTTGCTGCGGCGAAGGCCATGCCTCTGGGCGTGACCACGCGCGGCAAACTGGCCGACAGCTCGTTCCCGGGCTTTATCGATCTGGTCAAACGTCAACTGCGCGAAGACTATCGCGACGAAGACTTGACCGAAGAAGGCCTGCGGATCTTCACCAGTTTTGACCCGATCCTGCAGATGAAAGCCGAAGCCTCGGTCAACGACACCTTTAAACGCCTGGCCGGGCGCAAAGGTTCGGATGACGTTGAAGCGGCGATGGTCGTGACCAACCCGGAAACCGGCGAAGTCCAGGCCATGATCGGCAGCCGTCAGGCGAGTTTTGCCGGTTTCAACCGCGCGCTGGATGCGGTGCGACCGATCGGCTCGTTGATCAAGCCTGCGGTTTATCTGACGGCACTTGAGAAACCGAGCCAGTACACCTTGACCAGTTGGTTGTCCGATGACGCCTTCTCGGTGAAGGGCGCGGACGGTCAGGTCTGGAAACCACAGAACTATGATCGACGCTCCCACGGTACGGTGTTCCTGTACCAAGGCCTGGCGCATTCCTACAACCTGTCGACCGCGCGTCTCGGGCTGGAACTGGGCGTGCCGAATGTCCTCAAGACCTTGGCGCGCCTGGGTGTGACTCGGGAGTTTCCGGCGTTCCCATCGATGCTGTTGGGCGCTGGTGGCCTGACGCCGATGGAAGTGGCGACCATGTACCAGACCCTGGCCAACGGTGGCTTCAATACCCCGATGCGCGGGATTCGCAGCGTACTGACCGCCGAGGGCGAGCCGCTCAAACGTTACCCGTTCCAGATTCAGCAGCGGTTTGATCCGGCGTCGATTTTCCTGATCCAAAGCGCCATGCAGCGGGTCATGCGCGAAGGCACCGGCAGCTCGGTTTATAACGTGCTGCCCAAAACCCTGACCCTGGCGGGCAAGACCGGTACCAGTAACGATTCGCGGGACAGCTGGTTCGCCGGTTTCAGCCAGGATCTGTTGGCTGTGGTCTGGCTGGGGCGCGACGATAACGGCAAGACGCCGTTTACCGGTGCCACTGGCGCGTTGCAGGTCTGGACCAGTTTCATGCGCAAGGCCGATCCGCTGCCGCTGGACATGCCGCAGCCGGACAACATCGTTCAGGCCTGGGTTGATTCGCGCACCGGGCAAGGCTCTGATGCCAACTGCCCAGGTGCGGTGCAGATGCCGTATATTCGCGGCAGCGAACCGCCTCCCGGCGCCGCTTGCGGTGGGGAAACTCCTGCTTCCGGTGAAACGGTGATGGATTGGGTCAAGGGCTGGATGAACTAAGCAAAGAGGGTCTCAAGTGAACAAGTGGTTGATTCCAGCGGTTACCGCCGTGGCTTTGCTCAGCGGTTGCTCCACCGTACAACGCGGTTCTATCCCGGTTGTGGATGCCGGCAGCGCTGTGTCGAACAGTGAGCGGATTCAGGCGAATGGCGGCTTTCGCAAGACGACCGTGAAACGTCCCGTGCAGGGCCAGCCCCAGGAAATCCCGCAAGGTGATAGCGGTGTGGTGGTAATGGTTCCTGGCGGTGGCGCCGTGACCTCGGCGCCGATCAGCACTTCGCCGATCACGCCGGGGCCGATTACGCCGGGCCCGATTGATACGTCGCCGGTTCAGTCCGCGCCGATCAATCAGGGCAGCTACAGCATGCCGTCGACCCCGAGCGGGATTCCGTCGGCGAGCAGCGGCGGTGGCTTGTCGGCCGACGAACAACTGGACGGCCCGGTGCTGGCTCTGCTGACCACCGCTCAACAGCAACAGGCTGGTGGCGACCTCAATGGCGCGTCCTCCAGCCTGGAGCGTGCCCAGCGCGTGGCGCCGCGTGAGCCGCAAGTGCTCTATCGTCTGGCGCAGGTGCGTATGGCCCAGGGCGATGCGCCACAAGCCGAGCAGTTCGCCCGTCGGGGTTTGACGTTCGCCAATGGGCGTCCGGATCTTCAGGCCAGCCTGTGGGAATTGATCGCTCAGGCCCGTGAGAAGCAGGGCGATTCCGCTGGCGCTGCGCTGGCTCGTCAAAAGGCCAAGGTTGCGCTGTGATGGATGCACGTTTCCCAAAGATTGCCGAGCAGTTGCTGTTGATTGAGCGTGAGTTGCGGGTTCAGGGCTGGTGGGACGAGGTCTCACCCAGCGCTGAAGCGCTGTCCAGTGTCGAGCCGTTTTCGGTCGACACCCTGGACTTCGAGCAGTGGTTGCAATGGATCTTCCTGCCTCGTATGAAGACGATCCTCGAACAGGATCTGCCGTTGCCCAATGCGTCGGGCATTCAGGAGATGGCGGAGATGGTTTTCGCCGCCCGTGATGTTCAGGGCAGGGATCGGTATTTGCAGGTTCTGCTCAAAGAGTTTGACCTGCTGATCACCGCCTCCTGCTAACGCCGGTCCGCGTAGGCGCTACGTAGGAGCTGTCGAGTGAAACGAGGCTGCGATCTTTTGATCTTGTTTCTAAAGAGCAAAATCAAAAGATCGCAGCCTCGTTTCACTCGACAGCTCCTACAGGCTCCTACAGGTTTCATGACGTCTATTGGCAATTCTGCGCGATCTGTTTCTGTGCTTCGGTGATGCGCTCCTGACGTGTCTGTTCGGTCAGGCGGCGCATTTCACCGTCCACCTCTTCCCTTAGTCGTGGGTTGTTCTGTAGCTGAGCCAGGTTCGTCCGCGCCTGCTCACAGAACACCTTGAGCTGCGCTTGCTGTTCGGCGACCTGCTTTTTCACGGTCTTATCGATTGCCTGTTGATCGCCAATGGTGCTGCTGCGTGCAGGTGCGTCGGGTTTGCCGACGGACGGGGCGGGCGTCACCACAGTGGTGGCTGGCTGACCCTGGGGCGGTTGAGCGTCGAAATGGGTCACCCCTTGGGCATCCACCCACTTGTAAATCTGAGCCGCCATGCACAAAGGGCTCAAGGTGATCAGCAGACTGGCGGTGAGGAAGAACGTACGCATACCATTTCCTTGTCATAAGTTGCGCAATTGAAGCTAACACACATGGGGTTTACGGGTTTTTTCTTGCGTTCTCATGTGCTTACTCACAATAAAGCACATAGACGACTTGACTTGGAGGGGACGAAACAGAAGAATCCAAAGTCCGCTGTAGAGGGACTGCCAGAAGCAGACCCACTCGGCAGATCATGAGGCGCATACCCGCGCCGACCTGTTACACCCGCAACGCGTTACCTCGCGCTGGGTGGGAAAGGCCCGCAACACTTGGGACGATCCCAATACTTGCTCAGTCAGTGCTGACGTAGTCGGCGACCACCGTCGCTCATGCTCTGCCGAGAAGTAAACCTATTAAGACCCGTCCGCTTTTTGTGTGGACGGTATTCTGGCGTTTTAGAGGTGAACAACGTGGAGCTTTTATCTGGCGGTGAGATGCTCGTCCGCTTTTTGCGTGACGAAGGCGTCAAATATATCTACGGGTACCCGGGTGGTGCTCTTCTTCATGTCTACGATGCCCTGTTCAAAGAACCGGAAGTGACTCACATCCTGGTTCGTCACGAACAAGCGGCGACCCATATGGCTGACGGCTATGCCCGTGCCACCGGTAAAGCCGGCGTGGTACTGGTGACTTCCGGTCCTGGCGCAACAAACGCCATCACCGGTATCGCCACCGCCTATATGGACTCCATTCCAATGGTGGTCATTTCCGGCCAGGTGCCTAGCACCATGGTAGGTACCGACGCGTTCCAGGAAACCGACATGATCGGTATCTCCCGGCCGATCGTGAAGCACAGCTTCATGATCAAGCACGCTTCGGAAATCCCGGAAGTCATGAAGAAAGCGTTCTACCTGGCGCAATCCGGTCGTCCTGGTCCGGTCGTTGTCGATATCCCGAAAGACATGACCAACCCGGCCGAGAAGTTCGAATACATCTTCCCGAAAAAAGCCAAGCTGCGTTCCTACAGCCCAGCCGTTCGCGGTCACTCCGGGCAAATCCGCAAGGCAGCCGAAATGCTCCTGGCGGCCAAGCGTCCGGTGATGTACGCCGGCGGCGGTGTGATCCTCGGTGGTGGCTCCGCGCCGCTGACCGAGTTGGCGAAGATGCTCAACCTGCCAGTGACCAATACCCTGATGGGCCTGGGTGCTTACCCTGGCACCGACCGTCAGTTCATCGGCATGCTCGGCATGCACGGCAGCTACACCGCCAACCTGGCGATGCACCATGCCGATGTGATCCTGGCAGTCGGCGCACGTTTCGATGACCGCGTGATCAATGGCCCGGCGAAGTTCTGCCCGAACGCCAAGATCATTCATATCGACATCGACCCGGCTTCGATCTCCAAGACCATCAAGGCCGACGTGCCTATCGTCGGTCCGGTCGAGAGCGTCCTGACCGAAATGGTCGCGATCCTCAAGGAAATCGGCGAGACCCCGAACAAGGAGTCCGTGGCCAGTTGGTGGAAGCAAGTTGACGAGTGGCGCGGTGATCGCGGCCTGTTCCCTTATGACAAGGGCGACGGCAGCATCATCAAGCCGCAAACCGTGGTCGAAACCCTGTGCGAAGTGACCAAGGGCGATGCCTTTGTAGCTTCCGACGTGGGCCAGCACCAAATGTTCGCGGCGCAGTACTACAAGTTCGACAAGCCGAACCGCTGGATCAACTCCGGCGGCCTGGGCACCATGGGCTTCGGTTTTCCGGCGGCCATGGGCATCAAGTTGAGCTTCCCGGATGCCGACGTCGTCTGCGTGACAGGCGAGGGCAGTATCCAGATGAACATTCAGGAACTGTCCACCTGTCTGCAATACGGTTTGCCAGTGAAAATTGTCATCCTGAACAACGGTGTTCTGGGTATGGTTCGTCAGTGGCAAGACATGAGCTATGGCAGCCGTCACTCGCATTCCTACATGGAATCGTTGCCTGACTTCGTCAAGCTGGCTGAGGCCTATGGTCACGTTGGCATGCGCATCACCGACTCGAAAGAATTGAAGTCGAAGATGGAAGAGGCGTTTGCCATGAAGGATCGCCTGGTGGTGCTCGATATTTCGGTCGATACCAGCGAGCACGTCTACCCGATGCAGATCAAAGACGGCTCCATGCGCGATATGTGGCTGAGCAAGACGGAGCGTACTTAATCATGCGGCACATTATTTCCTTGCTTCTGGAAAACGAACCGGGCGCTCTGTCTCGTGTAGTCGGCCTGTTCTCGCAGCGCAACTACAACATCGAAAGCCTGACCGTGGCACCGACCGAAGACCCGACCCTGTCGCGCCTGACGTTGACCACTGTTGGCCACGATGAAGTCATCGAGCAGATCACCAAGAACCTGAACAAGCTGATCGAAGTGGTCAAACTGGTCGACCTGTCGGAGAGTGCTCACATCGAGCGCGAACTGATGCTGGTCAAGGTCAAGGCTACCGGCGCCCAGCGCGCCGAGATCAAGCGCACTACCGATATTTACCGTGGGCAGATCGTCGATGTCAGCGCCAGCGTGTATACCGTTCAACTGACCGGTACCAGCGACAAGCTCGACAGCTTCATTCAGTCCATCGGCACCGCTTCGATTCTGGAAACCGTCCGTAGCGGCGTAACCGGTATCGCCCGCGGCGACAAAGTACTCAGCATCTAAACCAAATTAGCGAATGGCCTGAACGGCCTGGATATATAGGGGAATTTCATGAAAGTTTATTACGAAAAAGACTGCGACCTGTCGATCATCCAGGGCAAGAAAGTTGCCATCATCGGTTACGGTTCCCAGGGCCACGCTCAAGCGTGCAACCTGAAAGACTCCGGCGTTGACGTTACTGTTGGCCTGCGTAAAGGTTCGGCCACTGTTGCCAAAGCCGAAGCTCACGGCCTGAAAGTGACTGACGTTGCTTCCGCTGTTGCAGCGGCTGACCTGGTCATGATCCTGACCCCGGACGAGTTCCAGTCTGCCCTGTACAAAAACGAAATCGAGCCGAACATCAAGAAAGGCGCCACCCTGGCCTTCTCCCACGGCTTCGCGATCCACTACAACCAGGTTGTTCCGCGCGCTGACCTCGACGTGATCATGATCGCGCCGAAAGCACCGGGCCACACCGTGCGTTCCGAGTTCGTCAAGGGCGGCGGTATTCCTGACCTGATCGCTATCTATCAAGATGCGTCGGGCAACGCCAAAAACGTTGCACTGTCCTACGCTGCTGGCGTTGGTGGCGGTCGTACCGGCATCATCGAAACCACCTTCAAGGACGAGACCGAAACCGACCTGTTCGGCGAACAAGCCGTTCTGTGCGGCGGTACCGTTGAACTGGTCAAAGCCGGTTTCGAAACCCTGGTTGAAGCTGGCTACGCGCCAGAAATGGCCTACTTCGAGTGCCTGCACGAACTGAAACTGATCGTTGACCTCATGTACGAAGGCGGTATCGCCAACATGAACTACTCGATCTCCAACAACGCTGAATACGGCGAGTACGTGACTGGTCCGGAAGTGATCAACGCCGAATCCCGTCAGGCCATGCGCAACGCCCTGAAACGTATTCAGGACGGCGAATACGCCAAGATGTTCATCAGCGAAGGCGCGACCGGCTATCCTTCGATGACCGCCAAGCGTCGTAACAACGCCGCTCACGGTATCGAAATCATCGGCGAGCAACTGCGCTCCATGATGCCGTGGATCGGTGCCAACAAGATCGTCGACAAAGCCAAAAACTAAGTCGCACGCTTGTACGGAAAACGCGGCCTAGGCCGCGTTTTTTCGTTTGGGTGAGCGGTTCTGGTATAAAGCTGCATCGTTTGCGGCCGAACCGTCGTCCCAGACACCTGTCGAAACTTTCCACCCTGTTGCAAGGTAATGTCCATGAGCGAACGTCCCGAAGAGCCAAAACAGGCTTCTGACGCCGAAAGTCTGCTGCCCATCGATGAGCACATCGAGGAAGGGCATGACGCTGAAGGTCGTAAAGTCCGGCATCGTGGTATCTATCTTCTGCCGAACTTGTTCACCACTGCGAACCTGTTCGCAGGGTTCTACTCCATCATCAACTCGATGAGCGCCCAGGCCGCCTTGAGCGCCGGCGACTCGGTCAGTGCGAGCAAGTACTTTGGTTTCGCGGCCATCGCGATTTTCGTCGCCATGGTGCTCGACGGCCTTGATGGCCGGGTTGCCCGCATGACCAATACCCAGAGTGCCTTCGGCGCCGAGTACGACTCGTTGTCGGACATGGTTGCCTTTGGCGTTGCGCCGGCGTTGCTGGCATTCGGCTGGGCCCTGGGTGATATGGGCAAGGTCGGCTGGATGGTTGCGTTCATCTATGTGGCGGGCGCTGCGCTGCGTCTGGCGCGGTTCAATACCCAGGTGGGCACGGCGGACAAGCGCTACTTCATTGGTTTGGCCAGCCCGGCTGCTGCGGGCGTGGTAGCAGGGATTGTCTGGGCGTTCAGCGATTACGGCATCCAGGGTTCCAAAATGTCGTTCCTGGTCGCGTTGATGGTGGCGGCTGCCGGGATGCTGATGGTCAGCAACATCAAGTACAACAGCTTCAAGGAGCTGGACTTGAAGGGGCGTGTTCCCTTTGTTGCGATCTTGGCGGTAGTGCTGGTGTTTGCCGTGGTATTCAGTGATCCGCCGCGCATTCTGCTGCTGGTGTTCCTCGGGTATGCGGCCTCTGGTCCGGTTCAATACCTGTTACGTCTTCGCCAGCACAAAAACGCCGAGTGACGTAATTTCCCTCATACTCCGCAGTCTATTGGTGCATCTGTCCTCCAATGCTGCGGAGTTGCCATGCTGATAAAAGTCTCCAGAACCTCCGACTGTCATGAGTCGGATGTCACGCCTGAATCCCTCTATCTATCTCGTCGCAATGTGCTTGGTGCTGCCGTGGCCGGTTTGGCTGTGAGCGGTCTGCCGCGTTGGGCCAGTGCTGATGATGCTGCACGGTATGCCGATGTCGAGCCTGGAAAGGCGCCGGCCTGGTTTACCGAAAAACTTCCTTCTACTAAATGGGGGGCGATTAGCGTCAAGGATGAGGCGATCACGCCGTTCAAGGATGCGACCCACTACAACAACTTCTATGAGTTCGGTACGGACAAAGGTGACCCGGCAGCCAATGCTGGCGCGCTGAAAACCGAACCGTGGAGCGTGGTGGTGGACGGTGAAGTCGGGAAGCCGGGGCGGTATGCGCTGGAAGACTTCATGAAGCCTTACCAGTTGGAGGAGCGAATCTATCGTCTTCGCTGTGTCGAGGCCTGGTCGATGGTGATTCCCTGGATCGGTTTTCCCGTCTCGGCCTTGCTCAAGGAGGTCGAGCCAACGTCGAAGGCAAAATACATTCGCTTCGAAACACTGGAGGACCCCAAGAGCATGCCCGGGCAGCGATCCGGTTTCGCTCTGATCGACTGGCCTTATGTAGAAGGGCTGCGCCTGGATGAGGCGATGAATCCTTTGGCGATTCTTGCGGTGGGCATGTATGGGCGGGAGTTGCCGAATCAGAATGGCGCGCCACTGCGGTTGGTGGTGCCGTGGAAGTATGGCTTCAAGAGCGTCAAATCAATCGTGCGGATCAGTCTGGTCAGCGAGCAGCCGAAGACGACCTGGCAAAGTATTGCTGCGGATGAGTATGGTTTTTATGCGAACGTGAACCCTACGGTCGACCATCCGCGCTGGACCCAGGCGCGAGAGCGGCGTTTGCCGAGTGGTCTGCTCAAGCCCAATGTGCGGGATACGCAAATGTTCAATGGCTACTCGGATGAAGTCGCCTCTTTATATGCGGGCCTCGATCTTCGGAAGAACTACTGATGCGTTTTGCGGTTTGGCGAATTTTTGTCTTCGTGGTTATCGCGGTCTGGCCGCTGCTTTGGTTGTATCAGGCCTGGGCGGAGGTGCTGGGGCCTGATCCGGGCAAAGTGCTGGTAGATCGCTTGGGCTTGGGTACGCTTGTCCTGCTTCTGATTACGTTAAGCATGACACCTTTGCAGAAGTTGACTGGTTGGCCGGGGTGGATTGCTGTCCGGCGGCAGTTGGGGTTGTGGTGCTTTGCTTATGTTGTGCTGCATTTGAGTGGGTATACGGCGTTCATTCTCGGTTTTGACTGGTCGCAGCTGGGTGTCGAGTTGCGCAAGCGGCCTTACATTATTGTCGGGACATTGGGGTTTCTCTGTCTGCTGGGGTTGGCGGTGACGTCCAATCGATACAGTCAGCGGCGGTTGGGTTCCCGCTGGAAGACGTTGCATCGATTGGCCTATGTGACTCTTGGGCTTGGTTTGCTGCATATGTTGTGGATCGTTCGTGCGGATCTGAAGGAGTGGGCTGTTTATGCTTCTATAGGTGTGCTGCTGATAGTGCTTCGACTGCCCCCTGTAGCCCGTCGAATTCCGCGTTTATTGGCTAAAAAGACGCCTTCTGCAAGAAAGGCGTAATTAAGGG
>NZ_JBAGKV010000038.1:0-48900 GCF_037049705.1 Janthinobacterium sp. LPB2021202312-11-4
AAGGATTTGTCCTACATTTTTTTATGAATTACAGCGGTATTGTGCGCGCTTTAATAGTGGTCTCAACTGGTTCGCGCATTATGGAAGTTGATGATGAAAATAAGAGGATAGAATCACATGAATGTTAATAATTCGAATGTTTACTTTGTTGCCTCGGCGGGCTTTTTGAGAAAACTGGTGGCAACGCCGTTTTTTTTTTGCTGAGCCCCCCACTGTTAGCGGCAACGATCATCGATAACGGGGCAACCCTTGATATTGACGCGACGACCCCGATTATCGATTACCTGGTGCGCAACAACAGCGTGTTGAACATGACTGGAGCAACCACCAACAGCGTTACGGTTCAATCCGGATCGACGTTGAATATTAACGGAGCCACCATTGCTGGCAATCCGGGCGCGCAGGGCATCATGGTCAATAACAGTCGCGCGGTGATCGACAGGGCCGTCGTCACCAGCGACACCATCGGCCTGGCTGTCAACCGACCGAACTCTGCCACCACCGGCTCAACCGTTTCAGTCTCGAACAGTCAGATCAGTGGCGGACGTTTTGGTGCTCAGGTTACCGGGCTGAGCACCCTTAGCCTGGTCAACACGCAAGTGACGGCAACGACTGGCAACGGTGTCGGCATGAGTATTCTCGGTGGCGATGTACGCGCCAGTGCCGACAGCCGAATCATCGGGGCTGTCAACGGTGTGGTTATGGCCAATGACCCTCTCAGAGTGGGAGCCAATTCCCTTGCTCTGGATGGTTCGAGCGTGGAGGGCGTCAGCGGTTCTGCGATTCTCATACAAAGGGGGATCAGCGCAAATATTGAAGTGTTGAACAACTCGGTATTGAGAGCCGGTAATAACACCTTGGTCGATATCCAGGAGGCTTCGACAGCGTCGGTGAACGTGGGCAACAGCCTGTTGGAGGGTAATATCCAAGTCAGCGGCAACAGCACCGCCAACCTCACCTTCGACCAGGGCCGCATGACCGGCGATGTGCTGGTAGAAAGCGGCAGCACCGCCAACGTCACCCTGAACAACCAATCCCAATTCACCGGCCGTCTGGATAACGTCAACGGCGTGACGATCAACAGCCAATCCAACTGGACCCTGACCGGCAACGACTCTATCGGCGCCCTCGCCATGAATGGCGGCACTGTCAGTTTCGGTGCCGCCGATGCCACCACGTTCTACCAATTGAATGTTGGCGCCCTGGCAGGCAACGGTACCTTTGCGATGAAGGGTGACTTTGCCACCGGCGATCGCGATTTCCTGAACGTCAGCGGTGTGGCCACCGGCGATTTCGGCCTGGCCATTCGTGCTTCAGGCGTTGACGCAACGTCGCGTCAACAACTGAATGTGGTGCATACCGGCGCTGGCGATGCACGCTTCTCGCTGGTCGGCGGCCCGGTGGACCTGGGGGCGTTTTCCTATGAGCTTTCGAGTATCACCAACGGTGCCGGCGAAACCGACTGGTTCCTCGACCCCACGACCAAAACCATCAGCCCCGGCGCGCGATCGGTCATGGCGCTGTTCAACGCGGCGCCTACCGTGTGGTACGGCGAATTGACCTCGTTGCGCAGCCGCATGGGCGAGTTGCGTTTCAATGGTGGCCAGCCCGGCGCCTGGGCTCGCACCTACGGCAACAAGTACGACGTGGCCGAAGGTTCGGGCGTGGGCTATCAGCAGACGCAACAAGGCTTTTCCCTCGGCGCCGACGCGCGGTTGGGTGACAGTCAATGGCTGATCGGCGTGCTGGCGGGGTACAGCCAGTCGGACCTGGACGTCACGCGCGGCACCTCCGGCACGATCAAGAGTTACTACCTGGGGCCTTACATCACCTGGCTGGACGC
Organism: Janthinobacterium sp. LPB2021202312-11-4; assembly: GCF_037049705.1. Lineage (NCBI taxonomy): Bacteria > Pseudomonadati > Pseudomonadota > Betaproteobacteria > Burkholderiales > Oxalobacteraceae > Janthinobacterium > Janthinobacterium sp. LPB2021202312-11-4. Next base: position 1,844 of record NZ_JBAGKV010000038.1, read on the forward strand.
CGACACGGGTTACTACTTCGACGGCGTGCTCAAGTTCAACCGCTTTCGCAACGACTCGAAAGTCAGCCTGAGCGACGGCACCCGCACCAAGGGCGATTACGACAACATGGGCGTCGGTGCTTCGGCGGAGTTTGGCCGACATATCAAACTGGATGACGGTTACTTCGTCGAGCCGTTCACCCAGCTCTCGGCGGTGGTGATCCAGGGCCGCCACTACGATCTGGACAACGGCATGGAGGCCGACGGCGATCGCACGCGTTCGTTGCTTGGCAAACTCGGGGCCACGGCCGGCCGTAACATCGCGCTCAGCAATGGCAACACCTTGCAGCCTTACGTGCGAGCGGCGATGGTCCACGAGTTCGCGAAAAACAATGAAGTGCAGGTCAACAACAATACGTTCAACAACGACCTCTCCGGCTCCCGTGCGGAATTCGGTGTCGGCGTGGCGGCGTCGTTGTCCGAAAAGCTGCAACTGCACGCCGATTTCGATTACGGCAAGGGTGAGCATATCGAGCAGCCGTGGGGGGCGAATGTTGGGGTGAGGTATGCCTGGTAGGGATTGATGGAAAGGGAAACCCCGCATTTTTGCGGGGTTTTTTATGATGGGTTACACCGCGATTATCTCGATGTCGTCGATTTCATAGTCATTCCCAATGCCGGTTTTTACATGACTGTATACATCGAGGGTGACTCGTGCCGTGCTAGCTGTGAAGTTGCCTGACAGGGTGATGAAGCCCATCGACGTGATATTGATAGGGCCCGCTACTGCGGCGCGGTCGGCTCTAATTGATATTTGTGGGAGAGCATACCTTCCATCATATCGAGCGATCTTTATAGAGAAACGATAGCGTTGTTGGGCGCGCAAGTTGGTCAGCGTCTTTTGAATGATCACGCCCAGCGCTTCATCGTTGTGGGTGTAGTTGTTAAGTCGCCAGTCTCCAAAGGCATTGCGCAGGTAGAGATCACGTGCGGCGGAGGACCCAATCTGCCAGCCGTTCCAGGACTGGTTGTTGAAATCCGTAAAGTCCCTGTAGAGCGTGGTTTCTATGGTGAAACTTCGTGCTGGTGAGTTCAGGCCGCTGCCATTGGTACTGCGAGCCGTAATGGTATGAGTGCCGCCAGTGAATGACCGTTGGGGCAGGCTCCAGGTGTTGTTCGATACAGTTACCCGTTGCAACAGAGTTCCCGAGTCATAGAGGTCCACCTGAGTATTGCCGGGGGCGCTGCCCGAGATGGCCACCGAAGTTTGATAGGTGCTGCCGCCCGGACCAATACTGTTGCCGGCGGCGTCAATGACTGAGGTAATGGATGGCGTGACGGCATTCTCCACCCTGAAGGTTCGCGCTGGCGTAGAGACAGCGCCTTCGGCATACAAGGCCAGCGCTGTGAGGGAGTAGGTTTTGACACTCAGGGACCCGGTCACTTTGCTCCAGTCGCCAGAGTTATTGGCCCTGGCGTCGCCCAGTGAGTTGGCGCCGTCGCGCAGGCGGATATTTTGATTGGGGCTGGCCTTGCCACTGACGGTCACCGATTTGTCGTAGGTGACGGCACCCTCAGCGACGGTGCCTCTGGAATCGGTCACGCTGGCAATGGTCGGCCTGACGGCGTTTTCCACTTTGAAGGTGCGTGGCGGCGTTGACACGGGCCCATCGCCATACAGGGCGAGGGCGGTGAGGCTGTAGAGTTTGAGGGTCAGACCGCTGATCGTGTGAGTCCAGCCACCTTGGCCATCCGTTTTCGGTTCTCCCAATGGGGTGGTGCCGTCGAGTATCCGCACGCTCTGGTTGGGGCTGGCGGTACCTGTGAGGGTCACGCTTTTGAGGAAGGTGATGCCGCCCGGGGCGACTGAGCCATAGGCGTCGGTCACGGTGCTGATCACCGGGACAAGGGCTTGTGCGACTGTAAAGTTGCGGGGAGGGCTCGACTCCGGTTCGACGCCGTAAAGTCCCTTGGCGACCAGGCTGAACGCTTTGACTGCCGATGTCGTGTGAGTGTAGGTCCACCTGTTGTTGAGCTCCACGTTCCTTTCTGCAAGCACATTGATGCCGTCCAGAATCCTGACCCGTTGATTCGGGCTGGCTTCGCCCTCAAGGGTAAAGGTCTTGTCGAAGGTGATGCCGTCCTGGGGAATTTCGCCCTTGGAGTCGGTGAGCGAGAGGATGGTCGGTGTGATGGTTTCCACGGCAGTGAACACCTGGGGTGCGGATTCCGGCCGAGTGCCATAGAGGGCGTTGGCGGTCAGGCGATAGGTTTTTAGCGGCATCTCGTTCAGCCAGTAATCCCAGTCGCCGTCGGCGCTCACGTCGAGCACATCAAGTGACGTGGTGGCGTCGAAGAGTTGGATTTTTCTACCCGGGTGAGCCTTGCCCTCAATTCTTACGCGGTCGTCGAACGTAATGCCGTTGGGGGCAATCGGGCCTTTGGAGTCCGTTACCGACACAATCTCAGGCTCGATGGCCCGGCCTACCTCAAGTGTCAGCGTCTCGGAAAAATAATACTGCGCAGGTTTGCCGCGCTGGATACCGTAGCGCACTGCGACGAGTTCACTGATGTTGGGCGTGATGAACCGGGCATCGATTCGGAAATTAATCGGTTTGCCGACAGTGACATTGGTGATGGGGACCGAGGCACGAGTGCTGCCACTGGTGCTCGGGCCTTTCCAGTAGCAGGTCACTTCATCGCCGATAACGGTTGTCGGGTTGTCCACGCGCACGGTGGCGCTGTGGGGAACGGTGGTCGGATCGAGAAAGCCGTCAGGCGCTTCCAGGACGGTGGGCGCCGGGAACTCGCCAGGAATGGCTGCGATCTTGAGGTACAGGTGTTCTGACTCATAGACGCCATACAGGTGCAGGTCTTCCCTGGCCATCCGGTAGACCCGGTAAAACAGTTCGAAGCTGCCGTTTTTCAGGGCCGTGAGGTGTTCGTTTTCGATGTGCAGGGTAATGATTTTTTCCGCTGCGTCGCCTTCACTGACGGTATGGGGATATTCAAAGACATAAGATTGGCCATTGAATTGGCTGCCCGCCCCGATCGTATTGATCAAGTCGCCATTTTTCATGTCGGGGTAGCGGATGTCCACGGTGCCGACGTTGACTTCGGGTTCCAGCGTGTCGCCCTGAGCTTCACGAACGGTCGGTGCCGGTAAATCCATGAACGTACCGACGATATTGGCAAAGGCGCGTTTGGAAGATAGCGGTGGACTGCCGTTTTGCTTGATCAGCAAGTAGGACGCTTCCACCGAGCCGCTGGCAATCGCTCTAAAAAACGCATTAGGCGCCGCAATATCCAGAATCATCGGCGGCTCGCTGAGGATTTGCGCCGGTACGATGTGGGTCAATGTCTGGCCCGCCGAGGTCAGGCCGACGCATTTCATCTCGATGGTGTCGTTAACTTCGAAATCACGGCCCTCAACCAGTATCTGCACCACGACATCGTCGTACCCCAGGGTTTCCAGATCGATCACGCCGCCGGAGGCTTGCTTGATGATCGGCGCTCCCAGCCGCCAGGCGCCGGCGTCGACCGCTACCGTTGTGGGTAGCGACCATTTTTCCGCGTAATTGAGCACTTCATCGAAGACGTCGTACTGCAGCAGCAGCGCGTTGCTGTCACCACCGGCCAGGATCGCCTCCTGGTCGGCCGTTATGACGATGGGCGCGGTGCCCGAGGCCTGATCTTCGGTCACGAGATGGGGTGGCAACAACACGCTGCCCCATGCCACTTGGATGGTGTCACGCAGCGCAATGTACGGGTAGGTGGGGATCGTCACGGGAACGCCTCTTGCGGCCCATTCGGCATCGACGCCGTTTCTGATGACATCCGCCGGCAATTGCACAATGCCCAGCTCTGAATGGCCAGGCAGGTGCGGAAACCTGTCATAACCTCCCGGCCGGTCCAGTTTGACCCGCAGCCGCAGTGCCACCGATGGATCGTCGGGCACGGTCTGACCTTGGCGGGTCAACACGTAATAGCACTCTCCCCAGTCGGGAGTGATGGGCGCGGTGGGCAGGTAAAAGAACAGCGGCTCGTCGATATCGGTGAGCTCAACCTCTCGGGTGAAGATCTTTACATCGTTCCAATAGATGTCATGTCGATCCCTCGCCTGCATTCCGAGATAGGCGGGAATGAAGCTGTATACGCCAGCAGGATGGTCAGAGACGACAGCGATGTTGATCCCGCCATCGGCATTCTCATCGATAAGGGGGTGAACCATTCCGGCAATCCGCAGGGGGAGTAGCGCCAGTGGGGATATTGCGGTTTCTACGCGCGGGAAGAGAAACAGGCTGTAAGCAGTCATGTCACTGGCTCCTTGTCGATCGCGACGTATCAGGCGTCAAATGAATCGGGTCGTTTCATTTGGCGACTAATCGATGGGGAGGGCTACTGTCAGATCTGACAGTGACGACGAGTGGTTGGGGTGTTTTAAGCAAGCCATGGCAGCCTGTGGGAGAGAGCAGGTTGATTCCCACAGGTCGCCAAGTGCTGGGGGCATCCAGCGTCCATGGCTGGCGGTTCAAGGCGCGCGCTTTATTGTTAAATCATCCACGGCGTAATCGTTGCCGACGCCGCTCGCCTCATGGCTGTTGATCATCAGTACGACGGCTGGCGCTGTTGGCGTGAATGTTCCAGCCAGTCTTGTCCATGTGGTTGTCAGTTCGGTGGGCTCGGTCAGTGCACCATATGAAGTGCGTAATGAAAGCGAAGGGGTGGCGCGTCCAACACCGATCCTGATGGCCATGATTGAAAACTCATAGCGCTGCCCAACCTTCAAGTTTGCAATGGTTTTTTGGAGAACGATGCCGTCGGATTGATCAGTGAATGTATTGTTGAACAAGTGCTTGCCGCTCGGGTCGAACCTGATCTCCCAGTCTCGCGGGTCGAGCCCGGGCCCACGCTCCCAGCCTCCCCATTTTTCATCTTCAAAATCCGTAATATCTTCAGTCAGGGTGGCCTCGCCGACATCGAACACCAACGCCTGCGAGTAGCTGCTCCTGGCGGGCGGGCCGACCCGGGCAATGTCATACCAGACCGTGACGATGCCATCCCGATTCGCCTCGATGTGCTCGGCCACAAACCGGGTATTAAGTGTGAAGAGCACGTCCTGGTCAGCGTTGTGAGAGGTGATGTTGATGCTGTCGCGCACCTTGCCGGTCACCGAACCGACCCAGGTGAACGTCACAACGTCCCCGGGTTGGGTCGTTTCGACGGGCCGTGGCACGGTCAGTTGACTCACGCCGTTGGGTAGGTCATCAGGTTCCAGTGCGTTATTTTCCACACCGAGCACAATGGGTTTTGCCAGTTCGGGCCGGGCTTGACCGACTATCAGCAATGCCGCCGGACGGGACCCGCGCCGAATGATCAGGTCGCCTTCGCCTCTGAGCAGGTTGTAAGACAAGGCCAGCGTCCCGCCTTCGAGTATTTTCAGGTGTCGACCGTCAACCGTGATGAAGAAGTCTTGCCTGGCTTCGATTTCCTCAGGCGTCGGAAAGTACCACGCCAACTCTGGCTCGTAGGTGCCGTTACCGGCCAGGGTGCCGGTCCATATCAGCTCGATCGCCATGTCCGGTTTGATAGCGTCATCAAAGGGAATCCTGATAAGCACCTGCAGCAGGTCAGGGTTGATCGCCCCTTGCTGTTCATCTTCAGCAATGGGCGCGGCGAGGCGTCGTGGTTCGCCGATCATATTGATAAAACGACCCTTGGAACGCTGGATGGTTGAACCGCCGCGTTCCAGTTTGTAGGAAAACACTCCTTGGGTTTTCGCCAGTGATCGGGCGCTGGCGTTGGGAAGGGAAACGAAAACCACCGTCGGCGGCTGACTCGAAATGACGCGTCTGACCTCGATGTCCACGGGCTCACCCTCAAGGGAAGTGCCCCGCAGGTTCATGATGATGGTGTCGTTCTGCGCGAAATCATCAATGGATTCGGCCCACACCTGAGCAACGACATCCTCATCGCCCAAGGCCTCCAGATCCAGATTGTTGCCGTTGGTTCCGGCAATGATCGGGGCACGCAACCGTGAGTTGCCGGTATCGACCACGATGCGCGTTTCCTTGCACCAGTCTTCAGACTGGTTGTCCACCAGGTCCCGGACCATGAAAGTCACGGCCAGGCCGTCAGGGCCAGTGTCGTGGGCATCGAGAATGGTTTGTTCATCCACCGTAATGACGATGGGATGGCCGACAGGGTCGTTGATTTGTTCCTGGGTGACGGGCGCCGAAAACACATACTTGCCGCCCCAGCTCAGCGTGCAGACATCGCCCACGGCGATGTTCGGGTAAGGCCTTGCGGTGCCGCTGTCGGGCTTGGCCTGGACAGTGATTTTTACGCCGGCCCTGGCGATGTCCTTGTCGACGCCATCCAGGACAATCTGCGGGTCGATGTACATGTAAAACGCCGAGTGTTGACCCTCGACCGGGTCCAGGTCCTGGCCGCCGGGCAGTTCAAGTTTGACGTAGAGCTTGACCTGCGGCGTGTACGTTTCGGGCGCCTGAGACCGTCGGGTCACCCGGTAGGTCATCTGATAGGCGCCGGTTTGCAGACGCCCTGGCCCGATCCACAAAATCGTCGGTTCGTCCACCTCTGTGGGATCGCTGATGGTGTGTTGGTCAACCGGATTGTTGGCGAGCAACAGTTCGACCTTGTCACCCAATCCCTTCGTGGACCAGATCGGGATGTGAACCTTCAAGCCCTTGTCGGGGAAGTTGCCTTTGGCGGCGGCGAGGTTGATGCCCCACTCGCCGGAAGGCAATTGCGGCTCGGTGCGGCCGGGAATTTCCGGCTCTAGCAGGTAGTCGGTAGCAAGCTGTCTAGGGGGTTGAACAAGCATGACGATCACTCCTGTTTAGCTACCGACACGGAACACCAGTGGGTTCGAGAGGCTGGTTTTACCCGTTGCCTTGCGCCAGATCCGGTACGTTACCGTCACCGTTTTGCCCCGGTTCGCTTCGATGTGTTCAGCAACGAATGCGGCGTTTAGTGCGAACTCGATGTCTTTGCCCTTATTGAGCGCGGTGATGTTTCTAACCTGTTCTGTTTCGCCACTTTGCTCGCCAATCCAGGTGAACGTCAGGATGTCGCCGCTTTCCGTAGGGTTGCTGATTGGGTTAGGGGCAATCAGTTTGGTGACGCCACCGGGCAGGTCTTCGGGCTCCAGCACGCCGTCCTGCTCACCCTGAACGATGGGTTTGACCAATTCGTATTGGCGCTCGCCCACATTCAGTGGCTCTGTGTTCAAGGAGCGGCGGCTGATGATGTCGTCGTTGTCATCCGCCCGCAAATGGTTGTACGACAGCACCAGCGTGCCGCCTTCGAGGGTCTTGAGGTGCTTGCCGTCAACGGGGATGAAGAAGCCTGCTTCGGCCTCGACCTCATCTTCATTCGGTAAATACCAGTCCAGTTCCGGGTTGTAGGTGGTCCCGTTGGCGCGTAGGCCAAACCAGTTGAGTTCTATGGCGTGGTCTACGAGGATGCGCTCGTCGTAGGGAATGTTGACTTCAACACCGGGCAGGTCCGGGTCCAGGGTGTCTTCTTGTTCGTCTTCCACCAGCGGGGCCGCCAGTTGTTCTATCTCCCCGATGATATTGACAAAGCGGCAGTTGGACGATTGAACGGGCGAGCCCCCGCGTTCCAGATCGTAAAAACACATTATTTGAGTCTTGGCCAGTGCACGGGCGGCAACGTTGGGAACGCGCACAGTCATCAGCAAGGGGGGCAGGCTTTCGATTTGTTGACGTACCTGGGTGTTGACCGCTTCACCCTCCGCAGTGGTGCCCATGAAGTTCAGGATGACCCAGTCGTTTTGCTTGAAGTCCTCGACCGACTCGGCCCAGATCTGTACCACCAACGCCTCGCCATTCAGCGCGTCCAGGTGCAGGTTATTGCCGTCGGTGTTGCTGATGATGGGGGCCGGCAGAGACGAGTGGCGCAGCTTGACCTTGATAGGTGCAGGGGTGCACCAGTCGGTTGAAACGTTGTTCACCCGATCCGTGACCCTGAACGTGACGGACAGGCCTTCCGGGCCCGTGTCCTTGGCTTCCAGGATCTTGGCTTTGCTGATGTTAATAACCAGAGGATTGTTTTGCGGATCGTCGATTTGATCCTGAGTGACGGGGTCTGAATAAACGTACATCCCGCCCCAATTTACGATACATACATCGCCCAGGGCTGCGTTGGGGTAGGGGGCCGAGGTACCGGCTCCTGGCTTGGCCTTGATCGTGATATCCACGCCATCGCCGACGTTATCGGCGTTCACGCCATCGCGCAGGATTTCGGGGTCGATGTTCATGTATAACCCGGAGTGCTGACCTTCCACCGGGTCCAGATCCTCGCCTCCGGGCACATCCAGTTTTACGTAGAACTGCAGCGGCGGCTCGAACGTCTCGGCCCCTTGATTGCGCCGTGTGACCCTGTAGGACAACGTTTGTGAGCCTGACTCGAGATCCTCCGGTGCGACCCATAACGTCGTGCGTTCCTCTATTTCGACGGGTTCGCTAATGACGTGGTGGTCAACGATTGTGCCATTCCTCAAAAGATCAACATTGTCACCCAGGCCCTGTTGCGCCCAGACGGGTATCCATACTTTTAGCCCCTTCTCGGGATAGTTGCCTTGTGCGGCAGCAAGGTTGATGCCCCATTCACCGGAAGGCAGTGGCGGCTCCGTGCGGTCAGGAACTATCGGTGCGAGCAATAATTGCGGAGCGAGGTTTTTTGGCGGTTGAACGAGCATGTTCGGCACTCCTGTCAACGGAACGGGGACAGAGTGATTTAAGGGTTTAACCACGGGAACGGGCTACTGTCAGATCTGACAGTTGCGACGAGTGGTCGAGGACTACCGCAAGCCCAACCCTCGAGCGTGGACGGTGCTGTCAGGTTGAGGGGACTCACCTCCGCCATTTAGCTGTTTGGTCCACATTTTGCGGATGATGAATTGGCTGTGAACAGAATTGCTCCAGTAGTACCAGGGGTTAGTGGGCCACCGACCGGCGTATACCGAGTAGATTTCCCGCAATTCGCCAATCGATGGCACGCGTGCGCCTGCTGCGCTTGCGGCGTTGACTATTTGCCCATAGGTGCCAGCGCTCAGGTCGATGCACTGAATGGCGCCCGTGACATTCACCAGATAACGTTTGGATTGACCGACTGTATCCGTCGCCGAGATATAGGCTGAACCTTTGCTGCGCACGGTCACCCGTCCGTTGGATTCGACGACAGCCACCGCCGAGTTGCTGGACGCATAGGTGTAACCGGGTCTGCCGCCAGAGGCGACATGTTGAACCGACGTGCCAGCACCAAAGCTCGGCAAGACGCCACCGACGGCCATATACACCTTGCCTGCCAGTGTGACGGTGCTTTCGTTGAAGTTCAGTGGCGGGATGGGTGACTGTACTGTGAAGCGGCGGGTGTTGGATGTTTGTCCTGTGGCCAAGGCTTTTGCGTTGATGCTATGGCCACCGATCTGAACGTAAATGTTGGTGGCCGACCATTCTCCCGAGGCGTTAGCCGATAGCGTCGACCCTGGAACGTTGTTGTCGTAAATCTGCACCTGATGCGATGGCGTGACACGCCCGGACACGCTTACGGAGCTATCGATGGTGGTGAAGCCGTCCTGCAGTTCTCCCCGGGAGTCCCTGACTGAAGTGATCGTCGGTGCAACGTGCGAGGCAACGGTGAAGACACGTTCCGGGCTGGTTCCGGGATTAACGGTGTATTCGGCGCGAGCCGTGATGCTGTAGCGCTTGGCTGTCAGGCTGTTGAAGTCATACCGCCAGTTGCCGCCAGCATCGATGTTGACCGTTCTTGGGGATGCGCCGCTGTCTAGCAGGGTCAGTCTTTCCCGTGGGGTGGCGCGGCCTTGCATGATCAGCGAGCTGAAGTATGTGGTGGCGTTGTTTTGAACCAGACCGCCAGCGCTGTCGGTGACTGAGGTGATCGTGGGCGCAATCATTGCCGCCACTGTGAAATTCCATGGTGGAGTGGACACCGGTTCGTTGCTGTAGAGGGCTTTGGCGGTCAGGCGATAGGTCTTGTTGAGCGTGAGATTTTTCAGCTCATAGGTCCAGGTGCCGGCGGCGGTGACATTGATCGGGTTTCCTATCGGCACATTGTTATCGAGCAACTGGATTTGTTCGTTGGGGCTGGCTTTTCCGCTCAGGGCTGCCGCCGTGTAGTACGTCGTGCCGCCATTGTTGACGGCTCCCCTGATATCGGTCACCGAGGATATGGTCGGCGTGATGGTTTGCAGAACACGGAAACTTCTAACCGGGCTTGAAATCGGGTCAACGTCGTACAGCGCCTTGGCGGTAATGTTGTGCGCGGCGACGGCCAGCACCGTGAGGTGAAGTTCCCATTTGCCTCTGGCGTCGACATCCAGTGTGCCTTTGGAGACCGCATCGTCCAGAATTTCCACCTTTTGATCCGGGTTGGCGGAGCCGGTCAGGGTCACGACGTTATCGTAGGTCGAACCGCCGGGTGCTACCTGCCCTTTGGAATCGGTAACTGAGTCGATGGTTGGGGTCATGGCGAAGTTGACGGTAAAGGTTCGGGGCTCACTGCTGACGGGGACTGCGTCATACAACGCCTTGGCGTTGATGCGATAGAGGCGTTCGGTCAGGTTTTTGAGTTCACATTCCCACGCACTTGCCGCGTTGACGTCAGCGGTTCCCATCGATTGAGAGGTGGCGTCGAAGAGCTCGACACGTTCGCCCCGGGTGGCGGTGCCCTTGAACGTCACCGCATCATCAAAGGTTGTCCCTCCTTCCTCGATCTCGCGGCGAGAGTCCGATACGCCGGTAATCACCGGCGTTAAATAGTCATAGCGGGTTCTGATGGTCAGTAACAAGGACGGGAATTCAATGGCATCGCGCTCTTCCAGGCTGGCATCGAAGGCCACTTTGCACACCACCGTCGCCGGTGAGCTGTGAGCTGTGAGCCAGTTTCAGCAGTTCGCTGCGCAGTAGGGTTTCGCGCAGGCCGTTACTGGCTTGGCCGGCGGATATTTCCTGACCGTTGAGTACTTCGATGACATATGAAGTTTCGGTGGGCAGTGTGCCATGGACCGCGAGCCAGACCTTTTGCCGGGCGGCGGCGAAGGGCCAGACGGCGACGGTGATCGAGGCGTTGGCCGGGATCTCCATCAGGTCGAGAACATCGTCGCTGGCCTCCGGCACTTGGGGGCGGGGCAGTTCGGTTTCCGGGTCTTGAAAGGTCAGTACCTTGATGTCCCGAGGTTGTGAGGGGGTTCGGACGCCATAGCGCACCACGTCGTAGTCGACCAACACCGAGCGACCAATATTGGCGCCGACCACGGTGGCGGGCAGGTGGAATTGCACGCTGCCGTTCTCGTGCGCCGGCAGTTCCTGGTCGTTGGAGCTGCCGGGGCCTGGTGTGCCGGACCATCGCAAGGCAATGGTGTCCAGTGCGGGCTTCATGCTTTCGTAGCCGGCTTTGACGTCCACGCCGCCCAAGGCCTGCAGCGGGGTCCAGATTACCGCCCGGGGCCTGGATCACCTCGGGCGGGGGCAGTTCGCCCACTAATTCGCCGATCAGCAGGTTTAGCGTGGTCGAGTAGCTGTAACGGTTGGTTGCCGCGCGCCAGAGGGCATAGCGCACCTTGACGTATAGGCCGATGTTGGCAATGACAACCTGCGCGTCCACACGAAAACGAATGGGCTGGCCGACCGTCGGTGCCGTAATAGGCACCGAATCACGGTAGCTGCCGCCGGGGCCTGCGCCGACCCAGTCGCAGGTGAGCATGTCATCCTTGGCCATGCCTCGGTAATCGACCAGTACTGTGACAAAGTTATGTACTTTCGACGGGTCTAGGATGTTCGGCGGGTCGGCCTCGAGAACGATGGGCACCGGCAGCTCGGCACGAATGGACTCGACTCGCACCAGCGCATGTTCGGAATGGCTTATGCCATAGACGTCGGTATCGTCATTCGCTACCCGATAAGACAAGTCCAGCGTGCCGTTTTCGAGAGTCCGGATGTGTTCGCCGCCGACATACATCGTCACAAGCTTTTCCTTCGCTTCATTGGCGGTGACGGTGTGTTGTGCTTCATGCAAGTAGGGTTGGCCGCTGGCCCGGGTGCCGAGCCAGATCAAGTTGATGTAGTCACCACTGACCATGCCAAGGTAGCTGATGTCGACTGTGGCCATCGGCTCGACGGGTTCCAGCGTATTGCCGAGCGCCTCACGGATCACGGGTTCGGGCAATAACGTGATCTGGCCGATGACCGAGGCGAAGGCATGTTTGGACGGCAACGACGGGCCATTATTTTTTTTGTTCAGCACGTAGAAGGCGTCTGCCGAGCCCATGGCGATCGCCCGCATGAACGCGTAAGGCACCGGCAGTTCAAGGATGCTCGGAATGTTGGTCAGGGTGGCCTGTTGCGTATGGACCAACGGCCTGCCGGTATTGGGCGTGCCGATGAACGTCATGATCAGGCTGTCATCGATCTCGAAGTCAGTGGTGGTGATATGGATCTGGACCGTGACGTCTTTTTTACCCAGTTGTTCCAGATCGATGATGCCGTTGTTCGACTCTTTGATGATTGGCGCTTCCAGCCGCGAGGTCCCGGCGTCGACGGCGACTGTGGTGTATTGCGAGTATCTTTCGGCGTAGTTCCACACCTCGTCATGCACGTCGTAGTGAACACGCAGGGCGTTGCTGTCACCAGCGGCGAGGATCGTGGCCTGGTCTGCGGTGATGATGATCGGCTCGCGACCTTCGGCCTGTTCTTGCGTCACCAAATGAGGCGGCAAAAAAATGCGTCCCCACTGCACCGTTATGCTGTCGTGTGCAGCAATGAACGGATAGGTCTGGATGCCCATGGGTACTCCGTTTATTGCCCATTCGGCATCGACCAGATCAAGCTCGGGCGGAAACTGCACGAATTTAAGTTCCGAATGCCCGATGGGGTCGTGTGGTCGCGTATCGCGGCCACCGGGTCTGTCCAGTTTGACCAGCAGTCGCAATGAGATCGACGGATCGTCCGGTACGCTTTCGCCCATGCGGTTCAACTGATACCAGACCTCAACCCAGCCGCGAACGATGAACGCCCTGGGCAAGTAGAAAAACAGCGGCTCGTCGACTTGATCGGGTTGGACCTCGATCAGGTATTTGTGATCGACGCCCCAATGAACGTCGATCCGGTCGCCTGCCTGCATGCTCTGGTACGCGTTGATGGAGCAGAACACGCCAGCGGGGTCGCCCTCTACCGCGGCGATGTTGATCCCGCCGTCGCCACCCTCGACGGGACTGGTCATGCTGCTGATCCGCAGTGGAGGCATGCGCAGCGGGGAAAATGCGGTGTCGAAGCGGGGCAGTAGAAACAAGCTGTGCGCGGTCATGCTATTAGCTCCTCGCCGATTCAAATAAAAGGGTCGATTTATTTGGCGCTGAATCGCAGAGACAAAACACCTGTTAGATCTGACAGTGGCGATGAGTGGTTGGTGTGCAATCCGGCGGATGCGGGCAACAGCGCTGCCGACGAGCCAATACACGGCCTACTAAAGATCAATCATCACGCAAGTCACTCGGCAGGTCGGGAATGGCGTTGCTGAGGGTCGCCATCGTACTGTCCTGCGTCGTCTGGTCTTGTGGGTCATAGCTGAAAATCGGTTCGGTCGTGGCGTTCAGGCGCACCCTGACAATCGGAACAAAACGACCGGTGACCTGGAAGTAATCGCGCTGAATGTATCGGGCCCCAGCCACGCCATCGCCTGTCTGATGGACAGGCGTGTTGATAGTGATGGCTTCCAGAGGCAGCTGTTCGGGACGCTCCTCAGTCCAGGCAGCCGTGATCAGTTCGTTCCAGCCCAGCGGGTCGGTGGCGTCCGGACGCACGGTTGTCGCCAGTTGGAAGTGATCGACATCGGTGTCAAAGGCACAGCTTCTGGTTGGTGTCGTTCGATAGCGTGCCACCCAGGCTTCTTTCGTTGTGATGCCCAACTCGGAACACAGCCCTCCGTGTGTTCTGCAAATGTCCGCCGAGCCAGCAGTCCCGGCATCAAAAGGATAAAGACAACGTACCGTCAGCGGCTTGCCAGTCGGCGCGGCGGATTCGCGAATGATAAAACCCTGGGGTTTGTAGACTTTGGTAATTCGCGTATCCGCCCTGACGTAAGTGAATGACACACCATTACCGTTGACCGATTGCGGGCTGGGGTTCCAGGAGTGAAACGCCGTGGAGACGTCAGTGGCGCGGATCAACACGCCATTGCAATAGAACGCCGCCGTATTACCTCGACAGGAAACGTCCGTATCGGCATAGCGTGCATTGAGTTTCGACGCCACCTGATAACCGATATACAACTGATCCTGCTGATTGAAGCCGAAGACCTTGTCCGGCCCCTGATGGAGGTCCATGCGCAGGATCGGCAACCAGTCGCCGGTGGCGTTGAAGTAATCCCGCTGGTCTTTCTGCGCTCCCAGCAGGGCGCTGGTTTGGGTGACGTCGTAAAACAATCCTTGCAACGGCAGTTGTGCCGGCCGGTCGGCGTCCCAGTTGCGGATCATCAACTGATTGGGTTGGCTCGACCAGGCAGCACCCATGAGTTCGTGAGCCTGCAGGCTGATCAGAAACGTGCGCGCTTCGCGGCTGCTCAACGAGCATTGCTTGCCTGGCTGGGCCGACTGTGGCTCAAAGTGCGCCACCCAGGCGGGTGCCGTATCGACGCCCAAAGATTCGCAATTGCTGAGGTCTTCGTCAGCCATGGCCAATGTGTTCGGGGCGCGGCAGCCAAAAAACGGGCGCTGGCCGCCCATGGCCGGGATATTGAACGGATAGGCGCACAGCACCTCTAGCGCTTTGCCCCAGCCGATGGCCGTGAACTGATCGGCAAACACCGCGCCGTTTTTTTGAGTCAGGCGCCGAATGCTCAAGTCGGACCGCACATAGGTAAAACTGTCCGCCCCCAGTTGCGTGGATACGGTGCCGTGCTTCCAGAACTCACCCGAGGGCGCACTGTCGCGCAATAGCACGCCGCTGCAAAAAAACGCCGGCTGATCTCCCGCACATTTGGCCACGGTGCTTTGGTAGCGGCGATTGAGCAATTGCGCGACTTCCGGGCCTGTGGCGGCAAAAGAGGCGGTGCAGATCAGCAACAGGCAGTACAGCGATAGGGTGATACGCATGGCATCGACTCCCCGGTCCTTGTGACACGATTCAATCAGAGGAAAGCCCAACGACCTGCAGGAACGTCGCTACATCGTGGGCGCTGGCGTTGTCGTTCACCGACGCGCCGTTCAATTCGTAGGCCATGGCTGTGCCAGCGCCGAGGACGTCCCCGGTCCATACCGGGTAGTTCAACCAGTTGAGGTAATCGGCCACCGGTCCACTGCTCGGAAAGTACAGCGTCCACAGGCGTCTGATCTGGGAGACCGTTACGGGCTGCACCTTGGCCGCGCTGCACAAGGCGTTCATGCCGGTCCAGTCTGCCCCGGTGCTCAAGAAATGCACTGCCTGAATGCCCTTGATCGTGAGTGCGTAACTGCGCGGCTTGCCTTGGCTGTCGGTGGCGGTGATGGTGATGGTGCCGTTGCGCAGGGCGGTGACTACCCCGGCATGCAGGTCAACCCTGGCAATGTTCGAATCGCTGCTGGCGTAGGTGTAAGGGGCGACCCCCCAGTCGGCGGTTCTCGTCATGCGGGCGTAGTCGGGTATTTGCACCGGCGCTTTGTCGACCGCAATCACGTAATTCTCGCGACTCAGGTCCAGACTGGCCTCCAGCTCGAATGGCTCGCCGAGTGACAGCGCCAGAGTTTGCGAGGATTTGCGTTCGCCCTGATAAAACTGCACCTCATAACGAACCGGCACGATGTTGTCGTGGCTGGCAATGAACGCCCTGGCCTCAACGGTGAACTCCACCTCTTGGCCGACGGCACTCAAGGCAATCGGAATGTCATCTGTGTAGTCCCCGCCGACATAGAGATAGACACGATCCCTGTATGCCATGTCGTCATAGGGCTTGATCCGCACCTTGGCGCCTTGCGGCGGCAAGGTCGAAGGGTCGAGTACACCTTCTGGTGCTTCATCGATGGACGGCGCTTGAAGGTCGAGCGTTGCAGTGCGCATGGCATTACCTCGGAGCCGCTCCCGGGCTCACCGTCGGTGGCGGACGACGAGCCGGGGAGGCGACGGGTTGGGTGGCGTCAGTGTTCCATCAACCAACGACTGGCCAGCAGCGCCCGGCCTCGGGAGGCGGGCGTGGCGAGGTAAGGCACCTTGCCCGCCAATCGTTCTTGCACGGCACTGCTGTCGCCACCACCGGCAGGCATGCCCCAGGTGACGACGCGACCATCGGACGTCAGTGCGGTAAAACCATGGGTGTTGGCGTAAATGGCGCGAACGTTGGTCAGTTGGGTGACCACTGTCGAGGTATCGCCGCCCACGGTTGCGTTACCCCAGGCGACGACGGTGCCGTCTTTGCGCAAGGCAGCGAAAGCCATGGATGAGCCGATGACCTGAACAATGTTGTCAATTGCGGAGATATCTTCGGGCACATTGCCGCCCTCATCCTTCGTTCCCCATGCGACAACATGACCATTGCCACGGCGGGCGGCAAAAGCGCGCCAAGTGGAGCTGACTTCGACAATATCTGTCAGGCCTTCAATCAATGGGTCGACTTCTCCTCCGTATGCCGCAGTGCCCCAGGCAACGACTTGCCCCGTGGTGCGCCTGGCTGCGAACGCCTGGGCAGTGGCGCAACTCAGCTCGATGATGTTGGTCATCTCAGCGATGTCAGGCGGTACCACTGAACCGTAAGTCTCATGACCCCAACCTACGAGTCGGCCATTGCCTCGATGTGCTGCAAAGGCACCGAAACTGCCGATGACATGCTCGATGTCGTTTAGCCCCTCAATGTCGCTCGTTATCGTTCCCCCGTTGTCGGGATGTCCCCATGCCACTACTGTCCCGTTGGCACGTACCGCGGCAAACGCTTGTCCGGCCCCGGCTATTTGAGTCACATCGGTCAATCCGCGGAGGTTGTCAGGTAAATCTCCTCCATCATTTTCCACGCCCCACGCCACCATTCGACCGGGATTTTTGAGGCCTGCAAAGGCTGTTGAATTACCGACTACCTGGACGAAGTTCATCTGTTCCACGCCGGTCATGTCGGCGCCTTCAGTTTTCGTGCCCCAGGCCACCACTGCACCGTTGACGCGTCTTGCCGCGTAGGCGCTGCGGGTGCAACTCACTTCAACGATGTCGTCCATGGTGATGATGGTGGGGGGGATCGTGGCCCCATGATCGCCATTGCCCCAACCCACTACATCGCCTTCATCACGATGAGCGACAAATGCGGCGAGGCCGGTGACGGTAGTATCGACGCCATTACCAAATATATTCGCCGGATTGAGCGTCACCAGATCATCGGCGGTGCGCACCCGCAGCGGTTTATGCGGCGCGGTGTCGCGCCAGGCGGCGGCCGTCTGCCAGCCGTCGTCACCCTGATATTGCCACTCGGCTTGCAGCGGTTGACCGGTGACGGCATTGAACGCACTCAGCACCCGCGATGTGCCGGAAGCACGATAGGTGCTGCGATTGAAGCGCGCGCCCATAACCTTCAATTGCCCCGAACCAATGACTTTGCGCACATCGTAAACGGCAGGCGCTGACGGGCCGTCTGTTGCTCCGGTTTTGCGTTTGATGGTGTACATCAGCAC
Source organism: Janthinobacterium sp. LPB2021202312-11-4 (assembly GCF_037049705.1). NCBI lineage: Bacteria > Pseudomonadati > Pseudomonadota > Betaproteobacteria > Burkholderiales > Oxalobacteraceae > Janthinobacterium > Janthinobacterium sp. LPB2021202312-11-4. Next base: position 19,512 of record NZ_JBAGKV010000038.1, read on the forward strand.
GACCGATTCGCCGTCGTTGGCATTGACCACGGCATACGGGATTTTGATGACAGCCAGTTCCTTGTCTGCCTGATTCGGCAACACGGTGTGGGAGTAGGGCAGGGTGGTCTTGCCCACCCATTGCACAATCACTTCGTCATCGGTTTTCAGTTGGGCCGAGGCCCCGATTACCACCGTGGCGCCGGCGGGATACACATCGTCGGGGTTCAACTGGTCGTTCTGCGCGCCCTTGGCTTCCCTGATCGACGGCACGGGCAGGTTCACGTCTTCCTGTTCCACGCGCAGTTGGTAATCCTTGCCGAGTTCTTCACCCCCTTCAAACAGCTCCACCCGGTAGCTGACGGTGATGGTCTTGTTCCGACTGTTCAGTACAGTCGACAAGGGCACCGTGAACTCGACGGGCTTGCCCTTGTTGTTGCTGGTCACAGGCTTGTCCTGCACGTGATTGACCGAGCCATCGGAAGACTGCCACCTCATATAGAAATGGTCGCCGGCATTCTCCGCACGGTTGGCGTCAATCTGGACGGTGGCACCATTGGGCGTGTCGGCCGGGTCGAGAATGCCGTCCTGTGCCTGCAATACTTTTGCCGGTGGCAGCAGTGCTCCTGGCGCTTCGCCGATGGTCATGATCAACGGATTCGAATAGCTGAATTTGTTTTCGGCGGCGCGCCAGATCTTGTAAGTGGCTGTTACCGTGCCGCCACGATTGGGTTCGATGTGTGCGGCGACGAACGCGGAGTTGAGGGTGAAAGGCACATCCCGGTTGGCGGTGAGGCTGGTGAGCGTGATTGAATCCGATTTGACGCCCGACTCTGACCCTGTCCATGTGTAGGTCACAATGTCACCGGCCTTGGAAACGTTCGTCACAGGGCGGGGAACGGTCAGTCTGCCGGTGCCATTGGGGAGTTCATCCGGCTCGAGCGAGCCGTTGTTTTCACCCAGTACGATCGGCTTGACCAGCTCGAACTGGGGTTCGCCAATGTTCAACGGTGCGTGGTGAAAGGACTCACGGGTGACAATTACATTGTTTTCTTCACTAAGCAGGTTGTAGTACACATCCAGCTTGCCGCCCTCAAGCTTCTTGATATGTGCCGCGTCGATCTGGATCGGAATATCTGTTTTTGCCTCGATGTCGTCGTGGGTCAGGACATACCAAGCAATTTCCGGGTCATAGGGGGCGTTGTCCGGCAGTACGCCGAACCATTTGATTTCAATGACCTGACCTTCGGCCATGATCTCGTCAAACGGCACAATGACTCGGGTGCCGGGCAGATCGGGGTCCAGTGCGCCGCCGTCGACGCCCTCGACTGTTGGGGCGCGCAAGCGGATGGGGTCGCCGACGATATTGACGAAACGGCCCTTGGAACGCTGGATTTCCTCGCCGTTGCGCTCAAGCTGGTAAGAAAACACCGCTTGGGTCTTGGCCAGTTCGCGGGCGGCGGCGTTGGGCAATTGCACCTCTTCCACCAGGGGCGGTTGTTTCTCGATGGTTTTGCGCACGCTGCTGTTGACGACTTCACCCGTCAGCGTGACGCCGCGAATATTCATGATGACCACGTCGTCGAGCTCAAAGTCGGGTGGGGTCGCCCAGACTTTCAGTAACACCGGTTCATCACCGAGACTGGCCAGGTCAAGCGTATTGCCAACCGCCCGATCGACGATGGGCGCCTCCAGCCGCGAGTTGCCGGTGTCGACCACAATGCGTGTTTCGGCACACCAGTCTTCAGATCGATTGTTGACGATATCCCGGATCATAAAGGTCACGGCCAAACCGTCCGGCCCCGAGTCCTTGGCGTCCAGAATGGTTTGCTCGTCGACATGGATGGTGATGGGATTGGAGCCGGGATCGCTGATCTGTGCGGCGGTGACGGGCGTGGATGTCAGCAGTACCCCGCCCCAGCTCAGAGTGACGCGATCGCCTTCGGCGATGTTGGGATAGGGAGCGTCGTCAGGATTGCCGGACTTGGCCGTGATCGCGATATCCACGCCTTCTGCGGCGGTCTCGCTGTCCACACCGCCCTGAATGATCTTCGGGTCGATGGTCATGTGCAGCTCGGAGTGACCCGGAACATCGCCATCCTGGTCCTTGCCACCGGGAGCTTCGAGCTTGACGTAGATTCTGATCGGCGGCGTCATGGTTTCGGAATTGCCGAAACGCCGTTCAACGCGATAACTCAGGGTGTAGGAGCCGGTGCGCAAGTGTCTCGACTCCACAAACAGCGTTACGCGCTTGTCGACATCGTCACCATCGAGAGCCGTCTGACTGACCTGGTTGTCGTTGAGCAGCAACAGACATCTGTCCCCTGCGTTCATCTCGTTCCATGGCGGGCAGTAAACCTGCAATCCATGGTCGGGAAAGTTGCTTTGAGCCGCTGCAATGTTGATGCCCCACTCGCCGCTGGGCAGTGGTTCGCGGGACTTTCCAGGAATTTCCAGTTCAGCAAGTTTCAACGTCGGAAGGCGTTTTGGGCGTTGGGTGAGCATGGTCAAGACTCCTGTCGTTGGGGAGGGCGACAAGAGTGATTTAAGAGCTCCAAGGGCTTGTTGGCTACTGTCAGAACTTACAGGGTGAGGCCTGAATCGGACGAGTGGTTGTCATTAGACGGCAGGAAGAATCGCCCAGGGCGTTCAGGGTTTGTGCAGGGTTTTTTGTCGCAGAATGTAGATCGTCACCAGCACCGCACTGGTCAACATAAACCCCCGTGCCCACGGCAGTGGCACCAGGTAGCAGGAGAACAGAATGCTCGCCCACATCAAACCGATGGCGTAGACCTTGCCCTTGAGCGGGATGCCGTTGCCATCGAGGTAATCGCGAATCCACGGCCCAAGCCGTGGGTGCTCGACCAGCCACTGATAGAAACGCGGCGAACTGCGGGCGAAGCACGCGGCCGCCAGCAGCAGGAAGGGCGTGGTGGGCAATACCGGCAGGAAAATCCCGATCACCCCCAGCGCTACGCTTAGCCAGCCGACGGCCAGCAGCACGTAGCGCAACACCAGGGAGCGGTTGCCTATGGGATGGTCCATAGGCAAGACCTTAGTGGTGACGTGGCTTGAGGATCGCCGGTTTTTCGTCGGGTGCCTGGCACAGCAAGTAGAGCGCGGTCAGGGCTTCCGGGATTTGCACGATCATGTCGTCCATCAGGTTGGCATCCTTGGCGATGTCTTCGAACTCAGGCTGTTCGTCGAACAGACCGGAACCGACCATGATCGGCAGCAGCATTTCGCTGACTTCGTCTTCGGCGGTTTCGAACCAGGCCGCTTCGCGCAGGAACACGCCTTCCATGAAACCGATGCACCAGCCGCGCAGGTCGGAGTCATCCGGCTCTTCGCCCAGGTCCAGGTCGCACGGCAGCTCGAACTCTTCGTCGGACGCCAATTGGCGCGCGATGTGAGCCTTGAGGGCCAGCAGAGTGGATTCGATCGCTTCACGCTCGGTGTCGTCGGCGTAATGCGGCTCTTCGGCGAAGAGGGCGTCGATCCATTCACGGTCGGGAACGCTTTCGGAACAGATCGACAGCGCGGTGAGGTAGCCGTGGGCGGCCACGTAGTCCAGCGCCTCGTCATGCAGTTCATCAGCGTCGAGGAAGACTTGCAGGCGGGTTAGTTGCTCAGCGAAGGACATTAAAAGCTACCTTGGGGAATTAAACAGATGCGCGAATTCTAGGCCTTCTTGAGCACTCAGGCCAGCCGCGCGGCATATTTGCCCCCATCCACTGACCTTCCCCCCGTAGGAGCTGCCGAAGGCTGCGATCTTTTGATCTTGTCTTTAAAAAGCAAAATCAAAAGATCGCAGCCTTCGGCAGCTCCTACGGGGGATCGGTGTTTGTCCTGATGTGTCTTATCAGCGGCACCCTTTGCGGCGGAGGGCTCGGGTATACTCCCGCGTTTTGTGATGCCCTGCTGGCGTCGCGGCTGAGATGTGAAGCGTCATGCAATGCGCACTTACGATTTGTCAGTGCAGCCTTGTTGGTTCTGAACCAGCCTTGCAGGGATGTTTCGGTGATTTTTGGAGTTTTTATGCTCGAACAGGCTCAACGCGTCCTCAAGGACATCTTCGGCTACGACAGTTTCCGTGGCCGTCAGGGTGCAATCATTGAGCGCGTGGCCAGTGGCGGCGACGCCCTGGTGCTGATGCCTACCGGTGGTGGCAAGTCCCTGTGCTTCCAGGTCCCGGCGCTGCTGCGCGAAGGCTTGGCGGTGGTGGTATCGCCGCTGATCGCGTTGATGGACGATCAGGTTGCGACCCTTGAAGAACTGGGTGTCGCTGCCGCCGCGTTGAACTCGACCCTCAGCGCCGAGCAACAGCGCGACCTGGCGGCCCGGATCAAACGCGGCGAAGTGAAAATGCTCTACCTCGCCCCCGAGCGCCTGGTCCAGCCGCGCATGCTGGCCTTCCTGCAAAGCCTGGAAATTGCCCTGTTCGCCATCGACGAAGCGCACTGCGTGTCGCAATGGGGTCACGACTTCCGCCGCGAATACCTGCAACTGGGCCAGTTGGCGGAACTGTTTCCCAACGTCCCGCGCATCGCCCTGACTGCCACCGCTGACAAGCGCACCCGGGAAGAAATCGTCGATCGCCTGCATTTGCAGGATGCCGAGCGCTTCCTCTCGAGTTTCGACCGGCCGAACATTTTTTACCGCATCGTCCCCAAGGAACAGCCGCGCAAGCAATTGCTCGCGTTCCTCGCCGAGCGCCGCAGCGATGCCGGCATCGTTTATTGCCTGTCGCGCAAGAAAGTCGACGAGGTGGCGGTGTTCCTCAGTGAACAAGGCTTCCCGGCGCTGCCGTACCACGCCGGCCTGCCCAACGAGACGCGATCCCATCACCAGAAGCGCTTCCTCAACGAGGAAGGCCTGATCATGGTCGCCACCGTGGCGTTCGGCATGGGCATCGACAAACCCAACGTGCGTTTTGTCGCTCACCTTGATCTGCCGAAATCCCTTGAGGCGTATTACCAGGAAACCGGTCGCGGCGGTCGTGATGGCTTGCCGGCGGACGCCTGGATGGCCTACGGCCTGCAAGACGTGGTGATGCTCAAGCAGATGTTGCAAAACTCCGAAGGCGACGAGCGCCACAAGCGTCTGGAGCAACACAAACTCGACGCGATGCTCTCGCTCTGCGAAGAAACCCGCTGCCGGCGCCAGACGCTGTTGGCCTACTTCGACGAAGACATGCCCGAGCCCTGCGGCCATTGCGACAACTGCGTCGACGGTGTGCAGACCTGGGACGCCACCGAGCCGGCCCGTCAGGCGCTTTCGGCGATCTACCGCACCGGCCAGCGCTACGGCGTCGGGCATCTGGTGGACGTGTTGCTGGGCAAGGACAACGAAAAAATCCGCAGCTTTGGTCATCAGCATCTGTCGGTGTATGGCGTGGGCAAGGCGTTGGGGGAGAGCGAATGGCGCTCGCTGTTCCGCCAACTGGTGGCCCGTGGGCTGGCCGACATCGACCTGGAAGGCTATGGCGGTCTGCGCCTGAGCGACACCTGCCGGCCGCTGCTCAAGGGCGAAGTGACCCTGGAGCTGCGCCGCGACCTCAAGCCGCAAACCACCGCCAAAAGCAGCAAGAGCCAGGCGAGCCAACTGGTCCGTGGCGAAGAGCGCGAACAGTGGGAAGCGCTGCGTGCCTTGCGCCGCAAACTCGCCGAAGAACACGGCGTGCCGCCTTACGTCATCTTCCCCGACTCGACGTTGCTGGAGATGCTCCGCAGCCAGCCGACTTCCCTGGCGGAAATGGCCACGGTCAGCGGCGTCGGCGCGCGCAAGCTCGAACGCTACGGCGAGGCCTTCCTCGAAGTGCTCGGCGGCCAGGTCGAGGCGCCGAAGGTGGTGGCCGATGTGCGCCACGAACTGATCACCCTGGCCCGGGCCGGCATGACGCCGCTGCAAATCGCCGGTCAGTTGCAATGCTCGGAAAAGAATGTCTACACCATGCTCGCCGAGGCCATCGGCAAACAGCAGTTGTCGCTGGAACAGGCACTGGATCTGCCGGAAGAGCTGATGGGCGAAATTCAGGATGCGTTCCTCGACGGCGAAGGCGAATTGCCGCCGGTGGCGGAGATTGCCGCGTTGTTCGCCGGTCGCGTGCCGGAAGGGGTGTTGTACTGTGTGCGAGCGGCGCTGCAATCCGAATTCGAGATTTAAGTGACTGACCGCAGTGATGTAACGATTCACTACAGACCAAGCCTTGCCTATCGCCAGAGGCCATGCTTAGCTGACTAATAATTAGCTTTTCTCTATTTCAGTCTAACCATGAGTTTTTTATGCCGTTAACCGATCAACACCGTTTTGGCATGCAACTGGCCCAGATGTCTCGCGGCTGGCGTGCCGAACTGGACCGCCGCCTGGCGGGCCTGGGGCTGTCCCAGGCGCGCTGGCTGGTGCTGCTGCACCTGGCCCGTTTCGAAGACGCACCGACCCAGCGCGAACTGGCGCAAAGCGTCGGCGTAGAAGGGCCGACCCTGGCCCGGCTGCTCGACAGTCTGGAATCCCAAGGCCTGGTGCAACGCCAATCGGTGCTGGAAGACCGCCGGGCGAAAAAAATCGTCCTTTGTGCCCCGGCCCTGCCGTTGATCGAACAAATTGAAACCATTGCCACCCAACTGCGCCACGAACTGTTCCAAGGCGTGGATGAGGCGGATTTGAAGGTCTGCATGCGGGTTCACGGTCACATCCTGGGCAACCTCGAAAAATCTTGAGGCACAACCGCACAGCGTATTTTTGAGATACCCCGTTGGGCAGACTATAAAGAACTACTAGGCAATATCGTGTTCGTACCGGATGTGCGAATGCGCACAGGTGGTTCTGCTTAATCTAAGGGATGCTCATGCTCGAGAGTTGGCACGTGGTTTTGCGGTATTGCACTCGTCTGCTTCTGGTCGGTGGTGCGGTCACTTACTCGGCATTGGCTCCGGCCCTGGGGTTGGGTGACATCACCCTGCATTCGGCGCTGAATCAACCGTTCAGCGCCGATATCGCTCTGGTGGACGCCACCGGCCTGGCAGAAAGCGATCTGTCGGTCAGCCTGGCGACGGCCGACGAGTTCGGCCGCGCGGGCGTCGAGCGGGTGTTCTTCCTCAATAACCTGAAATTCACCCCGATCCTGCGGGGCAACCGCACGCTGATCCGGGTGACCTCCAGTAAACCGGTCAATGAACCGTTTCTGAATTTTCTGGTGCAGCTCAATCAGCCCAACGGGCGTTTGCTGCGCGAGTACACGGTACTGATCGATCCACCGGGTTCACCGGGGATTGTTCCGGCGACGGACGAACCGACAGCCAAGGCCCCGACTTCCGGGTTCCCTGCCGTCGAACCGAGTGTTGCACCACCTCCCGCGCCTCAAGGCAAGCGTGCGGTTATACCGCCAGTCGTTGATCAACCGGCTGTTGCGCCAGTCGATGACGTCACTGCCGAACAACTGGCCGCCAGCGTCCTGCAAAACCAGCAACTGCAAAAAACCATCGATGAGTTGAATGCCAGGCTCAAGACTCAAGACGAGCAAATCGCCGATGAGAGAAAGCAGGTCAGCGACTTGCAGACGCGTTTGTCCGAGGTCGCGCAAAAGCCTGTGGCTGCACCGGTCACCGTGGCGCCAGCCTCCATCGTGGTTGAAGAGCCTGAGACAAGTTCCTGGTTGTTGATCGGCGGATTGGTGGCGCTGGCACTGCTGGTGCTGCTGGGTTTGTTCGTTCGTCGTCAGCGCCAGCGAACATTGATCGAGCCGCTGTCGAAGGCGCCGCAGCGCGATGAGCCCGTGCTTGATCAACAGGCAGCACCTCAACCCGCCCGTGTTGCGCCAATCTCCGTTCACCGCGAAGAGCACCCCGCTGGTGATGTACTGGAAGGTGTCGGTATTTACCTGGCCTACGGTCGATTCTCTGAAGCCGTCGGCCTGTTGCGTGAAGCGTTGGTCAAGGAACCGCAGCGCACCGATCTGGCGTTGCAACTGCTGGAAGTACTGGGCAAGCAGGGTGATGTGCAAGCCTACGACGCCCAGGAAAACAACCTGCGTGACGCCGGGTTTGATCCACAGCAACTGGCGGATATTCGCGCCCGCTTCCCGAAACTGGCCAGTAGCACGCCGGTCGCGATCATCGCCTCTGTCGCGGCGGCACCGTTGCCCGCAGCGCCGCCCGGCGATGAGTTCCAGTTGAATCTGGACGATCTGTCCATGGATTCCAGTTGGGATCTGGTTAGCCCGTTTGACGATCCAGCGTCGGCGGCTAAACCGACGAGTCTGCCGCCATTGCCGGACGAGCCCGCGTTCACTTCAAACCTGCACGTCATGCCCCACGTCTTCGAAATGCCCGACGAACCGGCGCAGGGAGAGCCGGAAACCGAGCTGGAGTGGGACGTCGAACCCGACGATCCGTCGCTGGACGACGACTTTCTCGATGCGTTCAACGAGCCCGGTCAATCGCTGGAACTTGAGCCACTGCCCGTGTCGGTGGCTGGGCACGCCGGCAAACTGGAGCAAGCGCAGAACTGCATCGATGACGGCGATCTGGACAGCGCCATCGAGTTGCTCAACGAATTGCTGAAGGAGGGTGACGAGCCGCTTAAGCAGACTGCCCGGACGTTGTTGGCTGGTATTCGCTGAAGATCAAAAGATCGCAGCCTTCGGCAGCTCCTACTGGGATATCCGTACACCCGTAGGAGCTGCCGCAGGCTGCGATCTTTTGCTTTAAAACGTCTGCCCCAAATTCAGATAAACCGCCTGCTCATCCGCATCGTTGAAGCCATAGCTGAAGTTCAGCGGCCCCAGCGGTGTGTCGAAACCGATGAACACGCTGGCGGCGTTGATGTAACCGCTGTCGAATTCATTGTCGTTATTCCACGCCCGGCCGCGTTCCAGCGAGCCGCCGATGTACAGCGGGAAGTCCAGCGGCAGGTAGGAACGCGGTGTCAGGCGTCGGTAGTAAACGCCACGCATCAGGCTGATGTTCTGCCCGGAAATAGCGTCTTCGCGAAAGCCCGACAATTGCCGCGCGCCGCCCAGCAGGTAGCTTGAGGTGACCACGTTGGCGTCGTCCAGGGTCCGGCCGTAGCGCCCGCCGAGAATAAAGGTGTCCGGGCCGCTGCTCATGGCCTTGTCCAGTTTGAACTCCCATTGCCGGTAACGTTGGTCCGAGCCCAGCCCCGGCTCGAATTGGCGGAAAGTCAGGCCAATGTCTTTGCCTTCATGGGGGAAGTACACGTTGTCGAACGAGTCGAACGAATATTTGAGCTGATAGAACCCCTCGTTGAAGCTTTCACTCGGCAGGTTCTGATCGCCAATGCGCACGTCAGCCTTGCCCCAGGCCTCGCCAACGCCAAAACGGATCTCGCCGCTGTTGCCGATTTGCCGGCCGACATTGAGGCCAAAACCGTAGCGTTCGACGCGGTACTGGGCGACCGGATCGTTGTCCAGAATCGACTCGACGTTCTGCGCCTCAAACGCGGCATAGGGCGCGATGAAGTAGCGCGAACCGACGTCCAGCGGCTGGTAAAACTCGCTGTAGAGTTCCTGTTTGTCGCCGAGCTGCGCCCGGGTCAGCCATTCGGCGCCGAGGCGGTTGATGCCGTTGACCCGGTAACTGGCGCCGAGGTTGAACGCGCTGTCGCCACGCATATCGTCCGACAGGTTCAAGCCCACGCGCAGATAATCGGTGCCGCTGTGCTTTCCTCGGGCGCTGATCACCAGGGTGTGATCCTTGCCCTTGTGCACCACGCGGTATTGCACTTGTTCGAAGTAATCGAGGCCGTACAGGGTGCCCATGTCGGTTTGCAGCCGGCCGATGTCCAGCGGTTCGCCGACGTTTTGCCGAATGTAGTAACGGATTACGTCGTCGCCGACTTTCGAATCGTTTTCAACCTTGATCGCGGTAATGATCGGCGTGCGCTGGCTCGGTGTGCGGGCGGCGGTCAGTTCGGCGTCCAGAGGTTGCACGGGTTTGAGCCGTGCCAGGCGCGCTTCGAGAATTTTGGTGGCGCGGTAACCGGCGTCGATCATGTCCTGGGCGCGGCCGAAGTCGGTCACGCCGAAACTCGCCAGGGACGGCTGGATCAGCACGTCGTCCTGGTGCAGGGCGGCCAGTTGCTCTTCGGAGTTGCGCCGGGTCATCAGGGTGATCGACTGGTTCAGCACATCGACCACGGTGGTCAGTTGCTTGCGGTTGCGCAGCGGGGTGCCGATGTCGACCACGATGGCGATGTCGACGCCCATCTGCCGCGCCACGTCCAGCGGGATGTTGTCGGTCATGCCGCCGTCCACCAGCAGCCGGCCGTCCAGTTCAACCGGGGCAAACACCGCCGGGATCGACATGCTGGCGCGGATCACCTGGGGTAAGTGGCCTTTGCGGAACACCACTTTTTCACCGCTGGCGATGTCGGTGGCCACGGCGCGGAACGGGATCGGCAGTTTGTCGAAGTCGCGGGTGTCACTGGCGTGGGCCAGCAGGCTTTCCAGCAGCAACGCCAGGTTCTGGCCCTGAATCACCCCCAGCGGCAGGCCGAGGCTGCCGTCGTCGCGAAAGCTGAGTTTCTGTTTAACCAGGAAGTCCCGGTCATCCTGTTTGCGCCGGAACGGCACGTCTTCGCGCGGCGGGGCATCGGACAGGGCTTGCTGCCAGTCGATGTTCAGCGCGAGTTTTTCCAGCTCATCGATCTTGTAACCCGAGGCGTATAGCCCGCCGATCACCGCGCCCATGCTGGTGCCGGCAATCGCATCGATCTTGATGCCCTGTTCTTCCAGGGCCTTGAGCACGCCGATGTGCGCCAGGCCACGGGCGGCGCCGCCGGACAGTACCAGGCCGATTTTCGGTCGGGGAGCGTCGGCGGCGTGGACGATCAAAGGGAGGAGACAAAGCAGCAGGCAACAGAACAAACGGCGCATCGTGGATCTCGGGGCAAGCGATAAAGGCGGCTATTATAGCGGCGCCCCTCTGGCTCAGGAGTTTCAACCAGCATGACCGTACAGAAACCGGAAATCGTCATCACCTATTGCACCCAATGCCAGTGGTTGTTGCGCGCTGCCTGGCTGGCCCAGGAGCTGCTCAGCACCTTTGGCGACGACTTGGGCAAAGTGTCCCTGGTGCCAGGCACCGGCGGGGTGTTTCATATTTTTTGTAACGAGGTGCAGATCTGGGAGCGCAAGGCTGACGGTGGTTTTCCGGAAGCCAAAGTGCTCAAGCAGCGGGTCCGGGATCAGATCGACCCGGACCGCGATTTGGGCCACAACGATCGCACTCAGTGAGAGGCGGCTTCGGCGGCCACGGCTTTTTTGCTGGAGCCGCCGGATAAGCGACTGGACACCACAATCGCGACGATGATCAACGCGCCGCCGATCAGCATGCGCAGGGTCGGGTTTTCATCGAATAGCAGCCAGGCCACGGTGATGCCGTAAACCGGTTCCAGGGCAAACACCACGGCGGCGGTCCGGGCCTTGATCACCGCCAGGCTGGCGACGAACAGGCTGTGGGCGACGCCGGTGCAGAACACCCCAAGCAGCCCGATCCACACCCAGTCGAGGGCGCGCACGTCGCTCAACTGCGGCGCCGCCACCGGTAGCAGGCACAAGGCGACCACCACGTTCTGGCACAGCGCCGCTTGCACCGCCGGGATGCGCCCGGAACTGGCACGGTTGGTCAGTGACAGCAGCGAGAACAGCAACCCGGAGCCCACCGCCCAGAGCAGGCCGACCGTAGCGCCGCTGCCCAGGTCGAAGTCCGGCGTGACCAGCACCAGCCCGATGCTGACCAGCACTACCAGCAGGATTTCATTGGCGCGGATGCGCTCGCGGAAAATCAGTCCTTCGAGGATCACGGTAAAGGCTGGAAAACTGGCAAAGCCCAGGGTCGCAATCGCCACCCCGGCAACTTTCACCGCAATGAAAAAGCTCACCCAGTGCCCGGCCAGCAGCAAGCCGCTGAGCAGCAGCCGGCGCCAGTCCACGGCTTCGAGTTTTTGCCAGCGGGTGTTGCTGGCGAACCGCGCAAAAAACGCCAGGGCCAACACCGCGAACGCCGCGCGACCGAAAACGATAACGGCAGGCGTGGCGGCCGCGAGTTTGCCGAACACGCCGGTCAGGCCAAACATCAATGCGCCGATATGCAGGGCGCCGAGGGCGGTACGGGGAGTCATTGCAGTCCTTGATAAATATTCAACAGGCGACGACGGCCCCCTGTAGGAGCTGCCGAAGGCTGCGATCTTTTGATCTTGTTTTTCTGTGATCCCAAAAAGATCAAGATCAAAAGATCGCAGCCTTCGGCAGCTCCTACATTGAAGCGTGTAAGGCCAGGATTGTCTGTCGGCAAACTATCGACTTTTGTCGCCAGCCTCGCGCCGCAATTTGCCCGGCGAAGCTCCGAACTCGCGCAACACTGCCGCCGCAAACGCACTCTGGGAGCTATAGCCCACCCGATTGGCAATCTCGCCAATCGGCAACGGTGAATCCCGCAACAACCCCACCGCCATGTGCAGGCGTCGACTGCGAATGTAGTCCATCGGCGTTTGCCCGCATTCCGCCACGAACCGCGCGTGCAGCCGGGCGCTGGAGAGGTCGGCGATGCACGCCAGATCGGCCACTTGCAGCGGATAGGCCGCATGCTGATCGATGTGCGCATTCAACGCCGCATAGGGCAGGCGCCGCCCGCCGATCACCTCGGGTTTGGCGTGGTTGAGGCTGGCCAGCAACAGCACCGCGCCTTGCTGGGCAATCAGCGGATCGCTCACCGGACTGCCCGCCAACCAACTGACCAATTGGCTTTGCCCGGCATCCAGCGGCAGCCGCCCGGCGTTGTCGAGCAAGCGGCGGCTGGCTTCGGCGTGTTCCCCTAACGATTGCGAAACCCACTGATCACTCGGCACATCCAGCACCAGGCAACGACTGCCGTTGCTGCTGCCACACGCGTGATGCATGCCGGACGGCACCACCACGAAACTCTGCTGGATTACCTGGCTACCGTGCCCGCCGACCTCAAAATCCAGCGCACCCGAGAGCCCGAACACCAGTTGCGCGTGGTCGTGGCTGTGGATGATCAGGTCTTCGGTGTACTGGCGCAGCGTGAGGATCGGTCTCATCGCAGGTCTCCGGGCAAGGTGCGGCCAGTCTACACCGGCCGGGCACTGTCACAGGATTGACTCGGCACTGTCATGGGCAATTAACCCGACCGGCGCAAGCTTGTAAAAACATCGCAGAGGGTTGCCCATGACCAGCGCCGAGCTCGCCAAACCCAGCCGTAAACAACGTGTGCGCACGCTATGGATTTCCGATGTGCATTTGGGCACCCGGGATTGCCAGGCCGAACACCTGTCGCAGTTTCTCAAGGGCTACCACGCCGACAAGATTTACCTGGTCGGCGACATCATCGACGGCTGGAAACTGCGCGGCGGCATGTATTGGCCCCAGGCCCACACCAACGTGATCCGCCGTTTGCTGACCATGAGCAAGCGCGGCACCGAAGTGATCTACGTCACCGGCAACCACGACGAATTCCTGCGTCGTTATTCGAAGCTGATCCTGGGCAACATCCAGTTGGTGGACGAAGCGGTGCACGTGACCGCCGACGGCCGTCATTTGCTGGTGATTCACGGCGACCAGTTCGACGTGATCACCCGCTATCACCGTTGGCTGGCCTTTCTCGGCGACTCGGCCTACGAATTCACCCTGACCCTCAACCGCTGGCTCAACCATTGGCGTGCCCGGTATGGCTACGGTTACTGGTCGCTGTCGGCGTACCTCAAGCACAAGGTGAAAACCGCGGTCAGTTTCATCAGCGACTTCGAAGAGGCCATCGCCCACGAGTGCGTTAAACGTGAGTTGCACGGGGTGGTGTGCGGGCACATTCACCATGCCGAAATCCGCAAGGTCGGCGGGGTGGATTACCTCAATTGCGGGGATTGGGTGGAATCGTGCACGGCGCTGATCGAGCATTGGGACGGGTCGATCGAGTTGTATCGACTGGCGGAGGCCCAGGCGCGGGAGGCGGAGTTGAAAGCGGTGAAAGTTGGCGAACCGGCTTAAAAAGCAACATCAAAAGATCGCAGCCTTCGGCAGCTCCTACAGGGGAATGCGATCTCCTGTAGGAGCTGCCGAAGGCTGCGATCTTTTGATCTTAGGCCGGCGCGTACTCTTGCATTGCCGCTGTGTAAATCGAGTTCTTCGGATGAGCAAACAAGCGCTCCATCATCGGTTCGAAGAAGCTCAGCGGTAAATTCTCATACCCCGGATCAAACGCCGCCGCATCGTACTTGGCGCAGAACTCAATGGTCGTCTGATACTGCGGATGCTCACTGAATTGCTCGCGCAGATGCCGATCCATGCCCAGGTGATGAAAGAAGTAGTAGCCCTGGAAAATCCCGTGTTTTTCCACCATCCACAAATTCTCGGCGCTGACGAAGGGCTTGAGGATCGCGGCGGCGATGTCCGGGTGATTGTAGGAACCGAGGGTGTCGCCGATATCGTGGAGCAGGGCGCAGATCACATATTCCTCGTCGCGACCATCGCGAAACGCGCGGGTGGCGGTTTGCAGGGAGTGGGTCAGGCGATCCACCGGGAAGCCGCCAAAATCACCCTCCAGCAATTTCAGGTGCGCCACAATCCGTGTCGGCAATTGTCGGGCGTAGGCACTGAAATCGGCGGCGATGATCGCCCAGTCTTCCTGCGTGCCGTCCTGCATATGGGTGAAACGGGCGTTGGCGTTCATCGGCGATCTTCTTGTTTTTGGCGAAGTGACGGGTTGAGTGTAGAACCTGGTTTCACGGGCGCACTGGCTGCGCGGGACGCATTGCTGGCCGGTGAAGCCTAGAACGGTACGCGGCCCAGAATCATGTCGCGGTACATGACGAAATCGCCGAGCAGGCTGTAAAGCGGATGCTGAAAGGTTGCAGGACGATTCTTCTCGAAGAAGAAATGCCCGACCCAGGCAAAGCTGTAGCCGGCCAGCGGCAGGGCGATCAACAGCCCCCACGCACCTCGACCGACGGTCAGCGCCAGAATAAAAATAACCAGTGAGGTGCCGACAAAGTGCAATCGTCGGCAAGTACTGTTGCTGTGTTCGCTGAGGTAATACGGGTAGAACTCAGCGAAGCTATTGAAACGCTTGAGGTTTTCCACGACTGCGATCTCTGTGGTTATTGTTCTGATGGCAAGTTGTTCTGCGGGTAGCTTATTTGAGTCTAGAGTGATCAATGGCATCAGCCAGTGACAATAGGCGCCACTTTAGTATCCTTCGCAAATCAGCCGCGGTAGACGGCTCACCACGACAGTAAACGCCATGAGCGAACGAACGACTTCTGCAAGCTGGGCGATGGGGATTGTCAAAGCACTGGAAATGGACGGCCTGGATTGCCGGGTTCTGTTCAAGCAACTGGGGCTCGACTACGCATCGCTGGATGACCCGGATGCGCGGTTCCCGCAAGACTCCATGACGCGGCTGTGGCAGCGCGCGGTCGAACTGTCGGGCAACCCGGCGATCGGCCTGAACATGGGCAAAGTGGTGCGACCAGCGTCCTTTCATGTGGCCGGTTACGCGTTGATGTCCAGTCAGACCCTGGCCGAAGGCTTTCAGCGCCTGGTGCGTTACCAACGGATCATTGCCGAAAGCGCTGACCTGAGTTTCCGTTTGCTGGATGAAGGTTATGCGCTGATTCTGACCGTGCATGGCGACCACCTGCCGCCAACCCGACAAAGCGCCGAGGCGTCATTGGCCTGCGCATTGGCCCTGTGCGGCTGGCTCACCGGGCGTACCCTGCAACCGCGCAAAGTGCTGGTGCAAGGGGATGAGCCCGCCGATCTCGAACCCTATAAACAAGCCTTCCATGCGCCGCTGATGTTCAACGCGCCTTACGACGCGCTGATCTTCGAGCGTGCCGACATGGAAGCACCGCTGCCCACCGCCAACGAAGCCATGGCGTTGCTGCACGACCGGTTTGCCGGTGAATACCTGGCGCGATTCTCGGAAAACCGGGTGACGCACATGGCCCGGCAGGTGCTCTGCCGTTTGCTGCCCCAGGGCGAACCCAAGCGCGATACCGTCGCGCAGACGTTGCACCTGTCGCAACGCACCTTGCAGCGGCGTTTACAGGAAGAAGGCACGAGTTTTCAGGCGTTGCTCGATGACACCCGGCGCGAATTGGCCGAGCAATACCTGGCGCAGCCGAGCATGACCCTGCTGGAAATTGCCTACCTTTTGGGGTTTGCCGATCCGAGCAATTTTTTCCGCGCCTTCCGCCGCTGGTTCGACGCCACCCCCGGCGAATACCGGGTGCGGTTACTGGAAGCGCCGAACAAGGTCAGTGACGCCAGAACGCCGGAATGCACAGTACAAACACCGTAATGATCTCCAGTCGGCCCAACAGCATGCCGAACGAGAGAATCCACTTCGCCGCATCCGGCAGGGTGGCGAAGTTGCCCGCCGGGCCAATGGTCTCGCCCAGCCCCGGGCCGACACCGGACACGGTGCTCGCCGCGCCGGTCAGCGCGGTCATCCAGTCCACACCCAGCAGCGACAGCAGCAGCGCGATCACGCAAATGGTGATGGCGAAGAAGAACGAAAAGGTCAGGATGGAGCGCACGATTTCTTCGTCGAGCCGGTGACCGTTGTACTTCTGCTTGATCACCGCGCGCGGGTGGATCAACTGGTTAAGGTTGGCCTTGAGCAGGATGTAGGCGACCTGGAAACGGAAAATCTTGATCCCGCCCGCCGTCGAGCCCGAACAGCCACCGACAAAACCCAGATAAAAGAACAGCATCAGCGAGAAATTGCCCCAGAGGCTGTAGTCCCCCAGCGCAAAACCGGTGGTGGTGACCACTGAGGTCACGTTCAGCGCCACATGCCGCAGCGCGTCCAGCCAATGCAGGTTGGTGGTCCACCAGTACCAGGTGCCAAGCACCAGCCAAGTCACCAGCAACATGCCGAGCAAACCCTGGACCTGTTGATCCCTGATCAGGGCTTTGCGGTTGCCGCGCAACGTCGCCACGTACAGGGTGAACGGCAGGCTGCCGAGAATCATGATCACCACCGCGACCCAGTGCACCGCCGGTTGTTTCCAGTGGGCCAGGGATTCGTCGGAGGTGGAGAACCCGCCGGTGGAAATCGCCGACATCGCGTGGTTGATCGCATCGAACAGATTCATCCCGGCCCACCAGAACGCCAGGCTGCCGACGATGGTGATGCCGACGTACGCCGCGACGATCAAGCGCGCCACCATGTGCGAACGGGGCATGACCTTTTCCGAGCGGTCCGAGGATTCGGTCTGGAACAGGCGCATGCCACCGATGCGCAGCAGCGGCAGAATCGCCACCGCCATGCCGATGAAGCCGATGCCGCCAAGCCAGTGCAGCAGCGAGCGCCACATCAGAATGCCGGGGGACATGGTGTCGAGGCCACTGAGTACGGTAGAACCGGTGGCGGTGATGCCGGACATGCTTTCGAAGAACGAATCGGTGTAGCTGATGTGCTGGGTCAGCAGAAACGGCAGTGCGGCGAAGATACACACCACCAGCCAACTGCTGACGGTCAGCAGGTACATGTCCCGTGGGCGCAGGTGCACGTGTTCGGGGCGCCCCGGGATGACCAGCGCCAGGCCGGCGACGAAGGTGATCATGCTGGCCCAGAGGAACGAAGGCAGGTCGCTGGTGCGGTCGAACATCACCAGGGTGGCCATGGGCACGACCATGGCGATGGCCAGAGTGATCAGGAAGATGCCGATGATAAAACCAATGATCCGTAAGGTCGGCAACGCCATGAAGTCCGCTCGGGCTGAAAGTGAGGAGGGCGCCATTCTACCTGCGAGGCCTGCCATGTAAACCGGCAGCCCGGAGCGCTTCTGGCTAGAATAGCCAAACATTTTTTACAGGAGGTGGCCGATGCAGGCTCTCGACGCTTTGCTCAACCGTGTTTCCGTTCCACGACTGCTGGACCCTGCGCCGACCGCCGAGCAGCGCGAGGTGCTGTTCTCCGCCGCGATGCGTGCGCCGGACCACGGCCATTTGCAGCCGTGGCGCTTCCTGACCGTCGAAGGCGCGGCGCGCGAGCAAATGGGCGAGTTGCTGGCCGAAGCGGCGAAGTTGCAGGACAGCGAAGTGTCCGAAGCAGCGCTGGACAAGGCGCGCAACGGTCCGCTGCGGGCGCCGTTGGTGGTCGTGGTGATCGCGCGGTTGCAGGATCACGTCAAATATCCGAAGTCCGAGCAACTGCTGGCGGCAGGCTGTGCGGCCCACGGGATCTTGTTGGCGGCGTATGCGCAAGGGATTGGCGCGGTGTGGCGCACTGGTGAGCTGGCGTACTCGGCGCATGTGGCCAAAGGGCTGGGGCTGGCGGATGGGGAAGAGGTGATTGCGTTTCTTTACCTCGGGACGCCGCAGAAAGAGCCTCGGGTTGCCGAGAAAGTTGACCTCGCTGAATTTGTCAGCGGCTGGTCTGGTAAGGCTTAAAGGTCAAGAGATCGCAGCCTCGTTTTACTCGACAGCTCCTACGGGCTTACACATCGCCCCGTAGGAGCTGTCGAGTAAAACGAGGCTGCGATCTTTAAGCATCACCCCCCCATTACGGCTGAACAACAGCCCCCGGCACCAACGGCAATTCCAGGCTGGCCACAAACCCGCCATCGGGATGATTGGCCAGCACCAGACTGCCGCCATGCCGTTCCGCTGCACGCCGCGCTATCGCCAGCCCCAGGCCATGTCCGGCCGCCGTCTGCCCCGGCGCGCGGTAGAACGGTTCGCCCAGCAGGTTCAAATGCTCGGCGTTTACCCCTGGGCCATGGTCGCGCACGCTGACCACCATCCGCTCGCCCTGACGCGAAGCCTGCATTTCAATCGGCTGGCCCACCGGATTAAAACGCTGGGCATTGCGCAGCAGATTGTCCACGGCGCGCTCGATCATGGTCGGCCAGCCCTTGAGGTTCAGCTGCGGTTCGGCGTCCAGGCGCACGGTCTGCTCCGGGAAACCCAGTTGCGCGTCCTTTTGCAGGGTCTGTAACAAGCTGTTGAGGTCGACCTCTTCGGCACTGGCGTTGTCCGCATCGACCCGCGCCAGCACCAGGATTTCGCTGATCAACGCTTCCAGCCGATCACACTCGCGGGTCAGGCGCGGCCAGAGTTTTTCCCGCTCTTCAGGGCTGGCGCGCTCGGCCAGCGCCAGCGCGATACGCAAGCGGGCCAGTGGTGAGCGCAGTTCGTGGGACACATCCCGCAGCAACTGGCGCTGGCTGCCGATCAGGCTTTGCAGGCGGGCGCCCATGCGGTTGAAATCGTTGGCCAGTACACCGAATTCATCGCGTCGGTTGGCCAGTTTGACCAGGCTGTTCTGCTGATAAGTGGTTTGCCCCAGATCATGCACCGCGCCGCGCAAACGGCTGAGCGGACGGGTGATCGACAGCGTCACCAACAGGCTGAACAGGGTCAGCACCACCAGCGCGATACCCAGTGCACTCAACGGCCAGAGCAAACTTTCGCGATGCCAGGAGTCGAGCTCCGGGTGCGGGATGCGGTAGATCAGCAGGTAGGTGTTGCCGGTTTTTTCGCTGGTGTACTCGGCGGTCAGGCGCCGCCATGGCAAGCGGCGATCATCGTCGTTCTGCCGCGCTTCGAACGCGGCGGCCCGACGCGGGAACGTGCCACGCACCACCGGGTCGCCACTCTCGTTGAGGACCTGAACGTCGATGTGATATTGGCGTTTGCGCTGTTCGAGAATGTCCTGGGCGGCCTCTTCGCCCTGGGCTTCGTAGGTTTGCGTCCACTCTTCGGCCAGGGTGTTGAGGCCCGGGTGGCGGCTGAGAATCCACGCGTCCTGGTTGAGCATGTGCCCCAGCAGAATGGAAAGCCCTGCAACCAGAGCGATGGCCAGCCAGAAGCTGGCCAGAATACGCCAGAACAATGAGCGCACAGAAAATCCTCAAGCAAACACACATCCCATGTGGGAGCGAACCCTTGTAGGAGCGAGGCTTGCCCGCGAAGGCAATTTAATATTCAACATCTCTGTTGATTATGAAATTGCCTTCGCGGGCACGCCTCGCTCCTACAGGGGGCCGCTTCCACATTGAACAGAATGGCAAAAGACCCAACGGTGTAAACCGTTGGGTCCGGGGTTAACGCATTATTGCGCTTTTTGCGGCTGTTGCGCTTTCCAGGCCTTGAACTCGGCCCATTCGGCGCGACGCTCAGCCTGTTTTTTCTGGATCTCGTCGAATTTCTTCTGTTGATCCGGTTTCAGCACCGCACGCACATCGGCTTCGGCTTTCTGATGTTTGGCGGTCATTTCGTCTTTCATGGCTTTCTGGTCGGCTGGGGAGAGTTTCTCCAGGTATTTTTCGACCAGTTGCTTACGATCGTGCATCTGCTCGCCCATGATTTTGCGGATCTGATCACGCTGTTCGCGGCTCAGGTCCAACTGGCTGTACGGGCCTTTGCCGTGCATGTCATGCATCTGACCGCCGTGGCGCGGGCCGTCCATCGGGCCACCCATCGGGCCGGCACCTTCAGGCATGGCCATGGCAACGGTCGGCAGGGCGGCGGCGAACATCAGAGCGATAAGAGTCTTGCGCATGGTGAATCTCCTTGTCTCGTTCCCGGTACGTTCCGGATGAGTTCAGATTACGGAGATCAAGGTCAGCGGCGGTCAGTGGAGCGTAAAGCTTGGGTAAAGACGATTTTGTGTCGTCCTGACAAATCCAGCACTTTTGCTGACCATTACGCAACGCGCGCCGATTTGACGCGGTCCGCGTAGGAGCAGCCTTCGGCAGCTCCTACGAGGGGAATGGGCGCAGATTCAGAGGCTGTAGTAGTAGCCGCGACTCCGCAGGGCCACGATGCGCGGGCGGCCGTCAGGGTGCGGGCCGATCTTTTTGCGCAGGTTGCTGACGTGCATGTCCAGACTGCGGTCGTACAGGGTCAGCTTGCGACCGAGGGCGATCTGCGCCAGTTCCTGTTTATCCAGGGGCTCGCCGGGTTGCTTGATCAGGGCTTCGAGCAAACGGCTTTCGGAGACGGTGAGGGTGAATTCCTGTTCATCGATGCTGACCACGCCGCGCACCGGGCTGAAGCACAAGTCGCCGAGTTCGAGCTGGCTCGACACGGCCGCCGGATGACTGCGGCGTAATACCGCGCGCAACCGGGCTGTCAGTTCCCGTGGGTCGCAGGGCTTGGCCAGATAATCGTCGGCGCCCAGTTCCAGGCCGAGGATGCGGTCCAGCGGTTCGCCCCGGGCCGAGAGCATCAGCACCGGCAAGTCCGGGTGATCGCTGCGCAGTTGCTTGAGCAATTCCAGGCCGCTGCCATCGGGCAGCATCACGTCCAGCACCACGGCGGCCGGGGAGGTTTCGGCCAGCGCACGGCGGGCACTCTGGCCATCGTGACAGGCACGGACCACAAAACCTTCCTGACTCAACCAACTGCTCAGGAGCTCACACAGCTCCTGGTCATCATCAATAAGTAACAGCTCGCTCATGACTCACTCAATTTAGCCATTGCCGACGTTTTCGACTTGCTCCACTGGCAAAGATACCGCAGAGCAGGGCCAATAGCGCTACTCCGGCGCCGATGACGAACCATTGTTGCTGATCGGTCAACAGGCGCGGCAGCGGACCGCTGGCCAGGGCTTCCTTGAGTTGCAGCTTCAAGCGCTGGTTCTCTTGGCGCAACCCGCTCAACTGGGCGCTTTCACGCTCACCGTTGGTGCTTTGCAGTTGTTTGTTCAGTTCTTCTCGTTGCTGCTCGCTCGCTTTCAAGCGCTGCTGCAACTCACTGATCTGGCTGCCAGCGCTCAACGACAGCGGTGTGGAATTACTGCCGGCGGCAGCTTCTTCACCGTGCGCGGGGGCCACGATCGACAACGTCACCAACATCAGACACAACGGACCCTTGCGCATCACGACTCCTGATTCCAATCGAGTTATTGGGCAAGTTGTCGGCAGGCAAACGAGAATAATGAGCGATTGAGAGCGCGATGAACCGACAAGGTTCATCGCGGGGGGACAATTTACGGCAGGACTTGCTTGAACGGCTTCACGGAAACGTTGGCGTAGACGCCTGCGGCGATGTACGGGTCGGCATCGGCCCAGGCTTGCGCGGCGCTCAGGGAATCGAATTCGGCAACGATCAGGCTGCCGGTGAAACCTGCGGCGCCCGGGTCATTGCTGTCCACGGCCGGGTTCGGGCCGGCCAGTACGATGCGGCCTTCGCTTTTCAGCGCTTGCAGGCGCTCAAGGTGCGCGGGCCGTGCGTCCAGGCGGGCTTCCAGGGAGTTGGCGACGTCTGTGGCAACGATGGCGTAAAGCATGTCAGTCCTCGGTTTTTGGCGTGGTGGTGTCGGCGTCATGCAGGTGGCGGGACAGGTAGATACCCTGGGCGACCAGGAACAGCAACGTCATGCCCAGGCTGCCAAACACCTTGAAGTCGACCCAGTAGTTCTGGAAGGTGAACGCGACGAACAGGTTGGCGGCGCCGCAGAACAGGAAAAATCCGATCCAGGCGATGTTCAGTCGGGTCCAGACCGCATCCGGCAGGGTCAGCGCGTGGCCCATGATGCGTTTGATCAGCAGTTGGTCGCCGATGAAGTGGCTGCCAATGAACGCCAGGGCGAACAGCCAGTTGACCACCGGGGCTTTCCATTTCAGGAAAGTTTCGCTGTGGAACGCCAAGGTCAGGCTACCGAAGACCAGGCAGGCGATGAGGGTCAGCCACTGGCTCTTCTCCAGCTTGCGCTGTTTGATGAAGAGGGTGCCGTACACCACCAGGGAACTGATGATCAACATCGCGGTGGCGCTGTAAATACCGCCTACAGTGACCTCATGACCGGCAATGTCGACGACCCGTGGATCGATTTTGAAGACGATGAAAAACAGCAGGAGCGGGATGAAGTCGATGAATTGTTTCACAGTGGCAGCCAGAAGCAGGATGTGTCGGCATAATAACAAACATATTGGCGCGCGATAGCGCCAGCTGAGTTGAGGTTACAAAGCCCTGTGAATGTTGATTTGCACTGCCATAGCACGGCCTCCGATGGCGCCCTGGCGCCTGCGGTACTGGTTGCGCGTGCGTTCGAGAAAGGCGTGCGAGTCCTGGCCTTGACCGATCACGACACCCTTGAGGGCCTCGATGAGGCCCGCAGCGCCGCGACGGCGCTGGGGATGCAACTGGTCAACGGTGTCGAGTTGTCCTGCACGTGGGGCGGCGCAACCATTCACGTGCTGGGCTACGGTTTCGACGTGAATGCCGTACCGTTGGTCGAGGCGATTGCCAAATTGCACGATGGCCGCTGGCTACGGTCCGAAGAAATAAGCCGCAAATTGGCGCTCAAGGGCATGCCCGGAGCGATGGAAGGGGCCCGGGAGATGCAGCAGGCGTTGGGCGACAGCGGCAACGCGCCGGCCCGTCCGCACTTTGCCGACTGGATGGTGCGCGAAGGTTTCGTCAAGGATCGCGCCGAGGCGTTCCGCAAATGGCTGGGCGCCGGCAAGCTGGGGGACGTCAAGCAACACTGGCCGACCCTGGAAGACACCGTCGCGACCCTGCGCGCCGCCGGTGCCTGGGTCAGCCTGGCACATCCGTGGCATTACGATTTCACCCGCAGCAAGCGCCGTCGCCTGATTTCTGACTATATTCAAGCAGGGGGCCACGCTATCGAAGTGGTCAATGGCCATCAGCCCGCCGAACAGGTCGGCAGCCTGGCCATTCTTGCTCGCGAGTTCGGTCTGCTGGTCAGCGCCGGCAGTGATTTTCATGGCCCTGGAGGCTGGTCGGAAATCGGTGAATACCGCCCGGTTCCGGAGGATCTGCCACCACTTTGGTGTCGATTCAAACATGACCCAATTATTGCCGCCGTCTGAACAGGTAGAGAATGTGAGTCAATTTTTCCAGATTCATCCGGAAAACCCGCAAGCGCGCCTGATCAAACAGGCCGTCGAGATCATCCGCAACGGCGGGGTGGTGGTTTATCCCACAGACTCGTCCTACGCCATTGGTTGCCAGATCGGCGACAAAAACGCCGTGGACCGCGTGCGTCGCTTGCGTCAACTCGATGACAAACACAACTTCGCGCTGATTTGCAGCGACCTGTCGCAACTGGGCATTTTCGCCAAGATCGACACCGGCACCTTCCGTATCCTCAAGGCCCATTTACCTGGGCCTTACACCTTTATCCTCAACGCCACCCGGGAAGTGCCGCGCCTGTTGCTGCACCCCAAAAAGCGCACCATCGGCCTGCGGGTGCCGAGCCATCCGATTGCCTTGGCGCTGCTGGAAGAACTGGGTGAGCCGCTGATGAGCGTGACGCTGATCATGCCCGGCGACACCGATCCGTTGAGCGACCCCTACGAAATGCGTCAGTTGCTCGAGCATCAGGTCGACCTGATCATCGACGGCGGCTTCGGCGGGATCAAGGCGTCCACGGTGATCAACCTGGCCGACGGCGAACCCGAAGTGATCCGCGTCGGTTGCGGCGACCCCACGCCGTTCATGGCCGAGGCGTAGATGTCCGCAGTTGAACCCGTCGACAGTCAGGCCGGCGCCCAGCAAGAGCTGCCCTTCGCCATGGTCTATGGCCAGGCGGTCATGGAAATGCCGCTGGACCTGTACATCCCGCCGGATGCCCTTGAAGTCTTCCTCGAGGCATTCGAAGGCCCGCTCGACCTGTTGCTGTACCTGATCCGCAAACAGAACATCAACATCCTCGACATCCCGGTGGCGGAAATCACCCGTCAATACATGGGCTATGTCGAGTTGATGCAGTCGGTGCGCCTGGAACTGGCCGCCGAGTACCTGGTAATGGCCGCGATGCTGGCCGAGATCAAGTCGCGGATGCTGCTGCCGCGTGCGGAAACTATCGAGGCCGAGGAAGACGATCCCCGCGCCGAACTGATCCGCCGCTTGCAGGAATACGAACGCTTCAAGGCTGCCGCCGAAGGCATCGACGGTTTGAGCCGGGTCGGTCGCGACGTGGTAGTGCCCAAGCTCGACGCCCCCGAAGCCAGGGCGCGCAAACTGGTGCCGGACGTGAGCCTGGAAGAGTTGCTGATGTCCATGGCGGAGGTGATGCGCCGGGGCGACATGTTTGAAAGCCACCAGGTCAGCCGCGAGGCGCTGTCCACCCGCGAACGCATGAGTGACGTGCTGGAACGGCTCAAGGGCGGCGGTTTCGTGCCGTTTGTCGAGCTGTTCACCGCCGAAGAAGGGCGGCTGGGCGTGGTCGTGACCTTTATGGCGATCCTTGAACTGGTCAAGGAATCCTTGGTCGAGCTGGTGCAGAATGAGCCGTTCGCGCCGATCCATGTGCGGGCCCGAGCCGAATAACGAGTTGAATCATGAACCTGACTGAACCCCGCGATCTGGCGCCGCTGCTTGAAGCTTTTCTGTTGGCCTCGGGAAAACCGCAATCCCTTGAACGCCTTTTCGAACTCTTCGAAGAAGGCGAGCGCCCGGAGCCGCCGGTCTTCAAGAAAGCCCTGACGATTCTGGCCAAGTCCTGCGATGGCCGGGCCTTCGAACTGAAGGAAGTCGCGTCCGGCTATCGCTTGCAGATCCGCGAGAAGTTTTCGCCGTGGGTTGGCCGTTTGTGGGAAGAACGTCCGCAACGCTACTCCCGGGCCATGCTCGAAACCATGGCGTTGATTGCCTATCGCCAGCCGATCACTCGGGGCGAAATTGAAGACGTGCGCGGCGTGGCGGTCAACAGCCACATCGTCAAGACCTTGCTGGAGCGCGAGTGGATTCGCATCGTCGGTTACCGCGATGTGCCGGGCAAACCGGCGATGTTCGCCACCACCAAGGTGTTTCTCGATCACTTCAACCTGAAAAATCTAGACGACCTGCCGCCGTTGGCCGAGCTGCGCGAGATGGAGCCTGACCCGGTGCTCGACTTCGACGACGCGCCAGTCCCGGCCGGGTTGCAGGAATTGGCCGACGCCAGCGCAGAACCGGAAGAACCCAAGGAAGAAACCAGTTTCCATACGCTGTTGCTGGAACTGGATGACATGGAACAGGGGCTCAAGACCGATTTCGACGATTTGTTGCGCGACGGGGCGGTGACTGAAACCCAGGAAGGCCTTGATCTGCCAGCGCCTGAGCCGGAAATCGAAGTTGAACTTCACGTCGAGCCCGAAGCCACAATCGAAGAAGAGCCGGAAGACGATGTGCTCGGTGTGGCTGAAGCCCGTGAAAAACTCCTGGCCGCCGTCGCCGCCCTGGAGCAACACAAACCCGAGCCCGAACTCAGCGACGAAGAAGCTGAAGCCTGTGCCCTGGCTGAAGCGATCGAAGCAGAACGCCGGGAATTCGACGACTGAGGGGCCGTTAAAAGATCGCAGCCTTCGGCAGCTCCTACGGGCGCACTCCTTTCCCATGTAGGAGCTGCCGAAGGCTGCGATCTTTTGATCCTGGAGGCAACAATTGAGCTCAACCAAAGACCCCTGCATCAGCGTCTGCAAGTTCACCGACGACATTTGCCTCGGCTGTGGCCGCAGCAAGCGCGAGATCAAGGCCTGGAAGAAACTCGACAAGTCCGACAAACGCGCAGTGCTCGCCGAAGCGGCCCTGCGTTTGATCAAGCTCGGTGCCACCGGTCGGCGGAAAACCAAGTAAGTCGGCATTCATCAGCTAGTCTCTGATGCGCGAACGCCTTCATGAGCGTATGATTCGCGACCCTCCGGCGATCCCTTCGCCCGAGACCCTGCTTTCAACGCTTCAGGCCCCTCGCTTCAGAGCTGCCTGAACAGACCACACCGGGAGGTGCCCAGATGAGTATCAACGACCAGAAAGACGACCAGGAAATCGGCCCAGCAGGCGAAAAACTACAGAAAGTCCTCGCCCGTATCGGCGTCGGCTCGCGCCGTGACGTAGAAGCCTGGATCAGCCACGGCCGCATCAAGGTCAATGGCAAAGACGCGACCCTCGGTCAACGCGTCGACATGCACGACGCCATCACCATTGATGGCCGCGTGATCAAGCGCGAAGAAGCCGCCGAGTCGGTACGCCGCGTGATCATGTACAACAAGCCCGACGGCGAAATCTGCACCCGCCTTGATCCGGAAGGTCGTCCGACCGTTTTCGACAAGATGCCGAAACCAAAAGAAGGTCGCTGGATCAACATCGGTCGTCTGGACATCAACACCACCGGTCTGCTGATGTTCACCACCGACGGTGAACTGGCCAACCGCCTGATGCACCCTTCCTACGAAATGGATCGTGAATACGCGGTACGTGTACGTGGCGAAGTTGATGACGAGATGATCGAGCGCTTGAAAGCAGGCGTCGTCCTCGAAGACGGCCCGGCGAAGTTCACCGACATCAAGCAAGCCCCAGGTGGCGAAGGTTTCAACCACTGGTACCACTGCGTGGTGATGGAAGGTCGCAACCGCGAAGTTCGTCGTCTGTGGGAATCCCAGGGCCTGGTGGTCAGCCGTCTGAAGCGCGTGCGTTTCGGTCCGGTGTTCCTCAACTCCGACCTGCCGATGGGTCGCTGGCGCGAAATGAGCCAGTACGAAGTTGACATTCTGAGTGCTGAAGTGGGCCTGACCCCTGTGGCCATGCCGCAGATGAACGCCAAGAGCAAAGACAAGCTCGATCGCATGCAGCGTAAATCGTCGCGTCCGATGGGCAAGACCGAGCGCGTGCGTTCGTTGCGTCCAGCCATCGGTAACCAGACCGCTGCTACGCCGCGTGATACCCGTGAACCGCATATCGAAGGCGAACGTCCTGCCCGCAAACCTGTAGCGCCACGCGCTGATGGCGAGCGCGGTCCACGCACGCCACGTCCGGCCAACGGTCGCACCGAGCGCGGCGAAGGCCGTGGTGCGCCAAGCGGTGGTCGTAGCGATCGCGGTGCTCCCCGTGGTGAGGCTCGTGGTGATGCGAGTCGCGGTACGCCAGTGGCGGATCGCCCGGCCGACACCAAGCGCCCGGCCAAGGCACCGGCGAAGAAACGCCCGGGCATCGTGCTGGTCAACAAAGACGCGCCATCGGGCAAACGCCGTGGTGCGCCGGCCGGTTCGGGTCAGCGTCCAGGCTTTGGTCGTCGTAAGCCGGAGTGAAGCAGCGCTAGGTTTCAAGCTGCAAGCTGCAAGTAAAAAACGCCAACCCTAGGGTTGGCGTTTTTTTTTGGCCTGGCTTTAGTGACAGGGTGAAGTTTCGGGCCTCTTCGCGGGCAAGCCTCGCTCCTACTGGTATTGCATCGCCCTTGTAAGAGCGAGGCTTGCCCGCGAAGGCGTCGGCCGCATCACCACCGGGTTAACGCCTAAAACACAAACCGCCCATCAAACAGCGGCTCATCATCCAGCGCCAACACGCCACCGGAAAAGATCAGGTCCAGGTGATGGCTGCCCTTGGCCCCACCGCCCAACCCCAGGTGCAAGCCGCAATGGCGCTCCTCGAACCCGGCGTTGCGCGCATAGAGCGCCTTCACGCCTTCGTTGGTGCCGATGCCCAGTTCCTCAATGCGCCGGTTGGACGGATTGGCATCCAGGTATTTATTGAAATCATGCTCCAGCCCCGGCACATCCGTGGCGATTTTGCTGATGGTCGAGTTCTCGATCCACAACTCCAGCGGCGACTCCAATACCCCGTACTTGCGCGCAAACGGAATAGTGCTGAGGAACGTCCCCATGAATTTCACCTGGCCGTTAATCGCTTCGCTGTGAGTCGCTATCTCGCCGGGCGCTAGGTCAAAGTTGCCGACGCCGTTGATGTCCGTCCACTTCTTGATACTGCTTAACGGTGTTTCAAACCATGAGCCGTGATCATCTTTGAAACTCAGAGTGGTCGCGTGGGACATGCGCTGAATCAAATGGCTATTCAACCCGGCAATGCGCTGCGGGGTGACACTGAACGTGTCGTAGAAGTAATCGCCGTAATCCTTGAACAGCAGCGATTTTTTCCAGTTTTGCGCCATCACCCCTTGCAGCGCGCGGACAAATTCCGGGCCGTCGGGGCGGGGGTTGGGCAGGGTGGATGAGTCGTAGAAGAAAATGTACAGATCGCTGTCGGCAATCGCCTGGGCCAGTAAATCCGTGGGTTCCAGGTCCAGGCGCATGGCGCTGAAGCTGAAGGGGTGATTGTTTCCGGCCTTCTCGGCGATGGCGCCGGTCAGCGCCTCGTAATCCGCCGTGTGGCCGAGCAGGACCTTCGCCGGGTTGATGCCGACAAGGGCGGGATGCTGTTCGAGGTAGTAAAGGAAATGCGAGATGGCGCGTTGCTTATCCATGTAGTCCTCCCTGACAAACCGAGAAAAAGTGGCAGGCACGACCGGCCGGATCGTCCCTGCCGGGATGTCTTACAGAGGCCACATCGCCGTGCCGAACGGTACAACCGCGTCGGCTTGCATCATTTCTACGGCGGCTTCATGGGTGGGTGCTGCAAACCAATCGTCCAGTTGCAGTTCAGTTTCCAAGTCTTTTTCAAGTGCTTGCATTGTGAATC
>NZ_JBAGKV010000039.1:0-48889 GCF_037049705.1 Janthinobacterium sp. LPB2021202312-11-4
CGGGGATTAAAAGATCGCAGCCTTCGGCAGCTCCTACGGGGGTTAGCGGTGGTCAGTTGAATTTGTAGGCCACCGCTGCTTGCACTTCTCCCTGATCCTGCTGCCCGACCTGTTTGACAATGCTGCTGTCCGCCGCCGAACCGGTCAGGTGAATCCAACTGGCACTGGTCAGCAATGACCAGTGCGGGTCTAGCGGAAACTCGAAACTCTGGGTCAATGCCACGTTCTGCAAACCGCCACCGGCGTTGTAGCGGGCAATGCCCGAGGCCTGGGACGCCGCCGCACTGACGCCGTAAAACGCCTGATTCTGCTGACTATCGGCAAAGTGTGCGGTCAGGTTGCTGCTGCCGATCACCCCGCCGCCCAGTGGATAACCGATCTCTCCGCCCAAACGGCCAACAACGCCGTCAGGCCCGCCAACCGCCTCGCCTACAGACGCAAACACCCGCCAGAAATCAGCCGGGGCGTACTGCACGAAGCCACCGACGACGCCCATGTCCGGCACATCGTGCAAACCTTGCAAATCGCCGTTGGCGGTGCGCCCGGGCAGGTAATTGAGGAACGGCCCGGCGCTGAAGCCGTTGGCCTTAAAGGCGTTCCAGGTCAGCCCGTCGTCGGTGCTGAGGCTGACATCACCCCAGTCCAGATCGAGATACGGCACCGGCCGGACTTCATGACGGCTGCCGGTCGGGTCGTGGGGCTGATAACTCAACCCCGCACCGGCCTCCCCGGTGATGCCATCGGCCAGGACATTGGCCGACACACACGTCAGCGCTGCAAACAGAGCAACCGTAATCCTCGACATGAGGCACTTCCTTAACAAGACATGCGCGCATCAATCCTCTTTTAACCGCCCCCGCGCAAGCACTCATGTTGTTTGTAGCGACCTACAAAAATTGTAGCTTCGCCGACACAAACCCCCGTCACACCCCCGGTATTACGGGGCCAGACCCGGTTGGCACAGTCCCTGCTCTACCCCCTTGGCAAGCGCAAACAGCGCGTCCTGCCAAATAGGTAATAAAGATGAATGACTGGCACATCGTGTGTGATTTCGACGGGACCATCACCCGCACCGACGTGATCGACAGCATCCTCCAGCGTTTCGCCGACCCGAGCTGGGAAGCGATCGAAAACGAGTGGCTGCAAGGCGACATCGGTTCCCGTGAATGCCTCAGCCGCCAGCTCTCGCTGGTCAAGGCCACGCCGACCGAACTGCTCGCGTTCTTCGACACGATCGACATCGACCCGGATTTCCCCGACTTCGTCGACCATGTGATTGGCCTCGGCGCCACCCTGGAAGTGGTCAGCGACGGCATCGAGCAAGGCATCGCCCGCATCCTCGCCCGCCACTACGTGACCCTACTGCCGATCCTCGCCAATCGCTTGCGTCAACTCGATCACGAGAGCTGGCGCATCGACTTCCCGTATTCCAGCGACGCCTGCCGCGCCGCCTCCGGCAACTGCAAATGCAAGTCCACGCCCAAGACCAAACGCGTGCTGGTAATCGGTGACGGTCAATCCGACATGTGCGTGGCCTCCACCGCCGATTTCGTGTTTGCCAAGGATCGCCTGGCCGAGCACTGCGAGCGCAACGGCATTGCCTATGCCCGCTTCGACAGCTTCGCCGAACTCCCGGCCCTGCTGGCCAGATTGCCAGCCGCCAGCGCCGCCAACGCCACCTCTTTCAACGTAGACACACAGGAACTCTTCCACCATGTCTGATATTCGAATCGCTACCGCCGAAGACCAGATCCTTCTGGATAAAGAAGCCAAATACTGCTCCTACGGCGACACCGTTCACTACATCGACCCGCCGCGTATTTTCAGCCGTTGCGAAGGCTCGTACGTGTGGGACACCGAAGACCAGGCCTACCTCGACCTGCAAATGTGGTACTCGGCGGTCAACTTCGGTTACGCCAACCCGCGCCTGAACAACGCGCTGAAACAGCAGATCGACACCCTGCCGCAAATCGCCAGCCAATACCTGCACAAAGGCAAGATCGAGCTCTCGGAAATGATCGCGGTCGACGCGAAGAACAAGTTCGGCCTCGACGGTCGCGTGCACTTCAACGTCGGCGGTTCGCAGTCCATCGAAGACTCGCTGAAAGTCGTGCGTAACGCGTCCAACGGCAAGAGCCTGATGTTCGCCTTCGAAGGTGGCTACCACGGCCGTACCCTCGGCGCCTCGTCGATCACCTCCAGCTTCCGCTATCGTCGCCGCTACGGTCACTTCGGCGAGCGCGCCAACTTCATCCCGTTCCCGTACCACTTCCGCGGCCCGAAAGGCATGACCAAGGAAGAATACGGTAGCGAGTGCGTGAAGAATTTCGCTCGCCTGTTCGAGACCGAATACAACGGCGTCTGGGACCCGAAAACCAACCAGTGCGAATACGCAGCGTTTTACGTGGAGCCGATCCAGGGCACCGGCGGCTACGTGATCCCGCCGATGAACTTCTACAGCGAACTCAAGCATGTGCTGGATCAGCACGGCATCCTGATGGTGGTCGACGAAATCCAGATGGGTTTCTGGCGCACCGGCAAGCTGTGGTCGATCGAACACTTTGACGTCAAACCCGACGTGATCGTCTTCGGTAAAGCACTGACCAACGGCCTCAACCCGCTGGGCGGCATCTGGGCCAAGGAAGAACTGATCAACCCGAAAATCTTCCCGCCGGGTTCGACTCATTCCACATTCGCGTCCAACCCGTTGGGCACGGCAGTCGGCCTGGAAATGTTCAAGATGACCAGCGAAGTCGATTACGGCGCGATGGTCATGGCCAAGGGCAAATACTTCCTGGAAGGCCTGAAAGACCTGCAAAAACGCTACCCGATCATCGGCGACGTCGATGGCCTGGGCCTGGCGCTGCGCTGCGAAATCTGTGGCCCGGACGGTTTCACGCCGGACAAGGCGACCCTGGATTTCATGGTCGATGAAGGCATGAAGGGCGACATCGAAATCGACGGCAAACGCCTGGGCCTGATCCTCGACGTGGGCGGTTACTACAAGAACGTGATCACCCTGGCCCCGTCGCTGGAAATCAGCTACCCGGAAATCGACCTGGGTATCGCCCTCCTCGACCGTCTGCTGCATCGGGCCATGAAACGATGAACGAGGTCGAGATCGATCTAGGCGAAGGCAACGCCGGTTTCGTTCTCGGCTCGGGCGAGGTCGCGGTGCTGTTGATCCACGGCCTCACCGGCACCCCGACGGAACTCCGTCGGGTGGCCATGGGCCTGGCGAAAGCCGGGCACACGGTCTACGTGCCGACCCTGGCCGGGCATTGCGGCGGCAATGCCGACCTGCAAGCCACGGGGTGGCGCGACTGGTACGAAAGCGCGCGCAACACCTTCGTCGGCGTGCGGCGCAAGCACGAGCGGGTATTCGTCGGTGGTTTGTCCATGGGCGCGGTGCTGTCGATGTACCTGGCCGCCGAGCATCCGGGGCAAATCGAAGGCTTGCTGCTGTATTCCACGACCCTGCGCTACGACGGCTGGAGCATCAACAAACTGGCGTTCCTCACGCCGTTGCTGATGAAAATCCCGTTCGGCGTGCACCTGTGCAGCTTCGAAGAAAAGCCGCCCTACGGCATCAAGAATGAACGCCTGCGGGCCATCGTCGAGCGCCAGATGAAGCAAGGCGAAAGCAGCGCGGCCGGGTTGCTGACCATGGAAGGCGTGACCGTGCGCGAACTGCATCGACTCAACGCCGTGGTGAAAAAACGCATGCCGTCGATCACCACGCCGACGTTGGTCCTGCACTCCCTGGAAGACGACATCACCAGCCGCTGGAATGCCGATTATGTCGAACGCAAGCTCGGCGGGCCGGTGGTCAAGGTGTTGCTGGACGACTGCTATCACATGATTACCGTCGACCTGCAATACCAACGGGTAATCGACCTGAGCGTGGACTTCATCCACCAGCGCTTCATCCAGCAACGTTCCGTGCCACAACCCCTGCGACGCGAATATCGGCAACTGGCCTGAGCCCTTGGCGAGCCCGGTTGCAGACGGGTCGCCACCGGCGGGGCAATGTCGGCTACTGTATTGAACCAGGCACCACGATTTATCCCGCCATGGCTTTCGACAAGCGAAACCCGATGACCAAACACCGACCCGCCAACGCCCGACCCTTCGCCCTCTCCGGCTGGAGCCTGCAACGCAAACTGGTCCTGGCCTTCTGGCTGGTCAGCGTCATTCCGACCATGATCGCCGCCGAATTGGCAGCCACCACTCTGTCGCAGATCTTCGACAGCAACGTGCGCATATGGCTGCAGGAATCGACCAAAATTGTCGAGGACGAGATCAGCGAAATCCTGCGGGACAACGCCCGGGCCGCGCAGTTGTTCCTGCGTTACACCCAACCACCGGTGGATAAGTTATCGGTGCGTCACGACCGATTGACCACCGACATCGCCGATTCCATGGGCATCGACGTGGTCGCCCTGGTGCGCAACAGCGATCACAAAGTGGTGTTCAGCACCGCCGCCGACGACATCGTCCGGCAAATCAGCACCGCGCCCAAAGCCGTATTGCAAACCTTGCAAATCGGCGGCGTGGCGACCGGCACGGTGATCTCGACCTTCGAGACCGAACAGGCCGGCGTCGATTACAAACTGGTGATTGCCACCTACCTCGACAACAGCTTTTTGACCAGCGTTTCCGATGTGCACTCGCTGGACTTGCGCCTGTACCTGGCCAAGGGCGAGGACTTTTCCGAAATCTTTTCCAGTCAGCGTTTCGAAGATCACCCGGCGGCGGTGCCGGAAAAAATCGAACAGATCCTGCGCACCACCAAGCAACCGACTGAACAATTCACCAGCCGTTTCAGCGGCATCTACCGGCCGATCCTCAATGAAAACGGCGACCTTCAAGGGGTGATTTTCAGCGGTTTGTTGCGCCATACGAGCCTGGTCGGACTGGTCAACCAGAGCAACCTGTTCATCCTGATTTTCATCCTCAGTTCGGCGGCGTCCCTGGCGGTGGGCTGGCTGGTGTCCCAGCGTTTGACCAAGCCGTTGCGCGGGCTGTCCAACGGCGTGCAAGCGGTGATTGCCGGGGATTATCGCCAGCGCTTGCCGGTGACCGGCGGCGATGAACTGGCCGAGTTAAGCAGCACCTTCAACCACATGAGCGAACGCCTGGGGGAGTTGCAAAACCTTGAATCGCAACTGCGTCGCCGCGACCGTTTGCACGCGTTGGGCGAAGTCGCCATGGGTCTGGCCCATGAAATCCGCAACCCGCTGGGCATCATCAAGACCGCCACCCAACTGCTGCACCGGCGCGCCGATTTGCCCGAGACCGACAAGCGTCATCTGCAATACGTGGTCAGCGAAGTCAGCCGGATCAACGACCTGATCACCGATTTTCTCGACTTCGCCAAACCCAGCGCGCCGCTGCGCACCACCCAGGCTGCGCGGCCGCTGGTGGATGAACTGGCCGGGTTTTGCGCGCCAGAGCTGGCCAGCCACAACATTGAACTGCGCATCGATGATCAGGCCCCCGGCGCGACGCTGTACGCCGATGCGCGCCAGCTCAAGCAGGCCGGGCTGAACCTGATCGTCAACGCCATCGACGCCATGCCCGACGGCGGGCAACTGACCCTGGGCATCCACCGCGACGCCACCCACACCCTGATCAGCGTGGCCGACACCGGCCAGGGCATCGAGCCGGACATGCTGGAACGGATCTTCACCCCGTTCGTCACTACCAAGGCTTCCGGCACCGGCCTGGGCCTGGCCAAAGTGTTTTCGATCATGGAAAACCATGACGGGCGCATCGAATGCACCAGCGAAAAAGATGCCGGGGCCACCTTCACCCTGTACATTCCGGCCAATGGCGACGACTTCGACGAGGCGAGCGATGACACATAACGTACTGGTGGTCGACGACGAGCCCAAGCTCTGCGACTTGCTGGCATCGGCCCTGAGTCAGAACGGCATCACGGTGTTCACCGCCGGCAACGGCCTGCACGCGCTCAAAGTGCTGGAAGCCGAAGACATCGACCTGGTGATCAGCGACTGGCGCATGCCCGGCATGGACGGCCCGCAATTGCTGGCGGAAATCAAAAACCGTTTCCCGCAGTTGCCGGTGATCGTCATGACCGCCTACAGCACGGTGAAAAACGCCGTGCAGTCGATGCGCAACGGCGCTTTCGATTACATCGCCAAGCCGTTCGACATCGATGAGCTGGACATCACTGTCAGCAAGGCCCTGCAATTTCGCGACATCCTCAAAGACAACCAGCGCATGCGCGCCGAACTCGACGAACACCAGCAGATCGACAGCCTGGTGGGGGACAGCCCGAGTTTCCGCCGGGTGCTGCAAGCCATCGATTCGGTGCGCGAAAGCAGCGCGACCATTCTGCTGACTGGCGAAAGCGGCACCGGCAAGGAAATGGTCGCCCGGGCGATCCACAAACACGGCAATCGCGCCGACAAACCGTTCGTCGCGGTCAACTGCGCGGCGATCCCCGAAGGCTTGCTGGAAAGCGAAATGTTCGGCCACCGCAAAGGCGCGTTTACCGGCGCGGTGACGGATCGGATCGGGCGCTTTCAGCAGGCCGACAAGGGCACGCTGTTTCTCGATGAGATCGGCGAGATGCCCTTGGCCTTGCAGGCGAAAATTCTCCGCGCCTTGCAGGAACGAGTGATCGAACCGGTGGGCGATCCACGCGAACGCAAGGTTGATGTGCGGGTGATTGCCGCTACCAACAAAAATCTGCTGGACGCAGTGGCCAACAAGGAGTTTCGCGAAGACTTGTATTACCGCCTCAATGTGTTCCCGATTCCGCTGCCGGCCCTGCGTGAACGGGTCGAAGACATCGCCCCGCTGGCCCGGCATTTCGCCCATACCCTGGGTGCGGCGGCGGGTAAGCGTTTTAGCGGGTTCAGTGCCGAGGCGTTGCAGGCGATGGCCAGTTATTCATGGCCGGGGAATATTCGCGAACTGCAAAACTGTGTCGAGCGCGCGACCATTGTCGCCAGTGGCTCGGTGATTGAGGACGATGACTTGCCAGCGTATCTGTTCGCTTCGCGGCCCAGTGAGGGTGGCGCTCCGCTGGTGGAGAACAACGGCGTGCCGGCAGACCTGGAAGCGGCGCTGGCGCAGGTCGAGAAAGATTACATTCTGGCGGCGCTGCAACAGAGCAACGGCGTGCAAGCCGCAGCAGCGCAACTGATTGGAATCTCCGAGCGCAGCTTCTGGTATCGCCTGAAAAAACTCGGCATTCACGTGGACAAAATCGTCCGCTAAACCCCGCTCTACGTAGGAGCTGCCGAAGGCTGCGATCTTTTGATCTTGCTTCTTGGCGGCGTCAAAAAGATCAAGATCAAAAGATCGCAGCCTTCGGCAGCTCCTACGGGGGGCGGTGTCAGTTGTTGACGGTGCCGCCCTTGGCCTCACTCATGATTTGCCGGATCGCCCCGACAAAGGTTTCCACCGGTTGCCCGCCCGTCACGGCGTATTGGCCGTTGAACACCACGGTCGGCACCGAACTCACCCCGCGCGACAGCCACAATTGCTCTTCCTCATGCACCTCTTTGGCGTATTCGTCCGACGCCAGAATCGCCTCGGCCCGCGTGCGATCCAGCCCGACGCTTTCCGCGATCAGGGCCAATTGCTGCGGGTCGGACGGGTTACCGCCGTCGGTGAAATAGGCCTTGAACAGCGCTTCTTTCAGGTTGAACTGCAAGCCTTCCAGCCCTGCCCAGTAGAGCAAGCGGTGGGCGTCGAAGGTGTTGTAGATGCGGCTGTTGCCGTCAGTGCGAAAGGCAAATCCGACCTCGGCGCCACGGGCGCGGATCATCTCGCGGTTCTTTTGCGATTGTTCAGGCGTGGAGCCGTACTTCTCGGTGATGTGTTCGGTGATGTTCTGGCCATCGGGGCCCATGTTCGGGTTGAGTTCGAACGGCTGAAAACGGATCTCGGCCTGCACCTCGTCCCCCAACTGGTCCAGCGCCCGGGTCAGGCCATACAGGCCCACCACACACCAGGGGCAAGACACGTCGCTGACAAAATCGATTTTCAGGGAGTTACTCATCGCACACCTCGCGGACTTACATCGGGCCGGAAAGTCCGAACGATACACCCGACGGACCTGAGCGTGCAGCAGATCCCTGTCCTCATATCCCCCGTAGGAGCAAAGCTTGCTCGCGAAAGCGCTGTGTCAGTCAGCATTGATGTGGCAGGCAGATCGTAATCGCGAGCAAGCTTTGCTCCTACAGGAGGTTCGGCGCAGCCACCGGCTCAATCTGCGCCCAATGGGAGGTGTCTTCGCGGTGGGTTTGCAAGTACGGCAACACCGCCGCCAGCAACGGCGCCTTGAACGCTTCCTGGAAACGATGGGCCATGCCCGGAATCAGCTTCAACTGACTGCCGCGAATGTGCGCCGCCAGGTGCACGCCGTGCATCACCGGCAACAGCGGATCGGCGGTGCCATGCACCACCAGGGTCGGCACCCGTAACTGGTTGAGCAACGCGACCCGGCTCGGCTCGGCGAGGATCGCCATGATCTGGCGCTTCACGCCTTCGGGGTTGAAGGCCCGGTCATACGACGCCGCCGCTTGTTGCAGCAACACCTGCCGGTCATCGCTCACCGAAGGGCTGCTCAGGGCCGCGAGCAAATCGGCTTGCTGCTCCAGCGCCACTTCGCGGTTCGGCGCCCCACGGCGCGACAGCAACTGCACCAGCGCCGCACTCGGAGCCGGCAAGCCTTCGGCCCCGGAGCTGGTCATGATCAGCGTCAGGCTCTCGACCCGTTGCGGCGCCATGGCCGCCAGGTGCTGGGCGATCATCCCGCCCATGCTCGCGCCCAGTACGTGGAATTGCTCGATGTGCAGGGCGTCCATCAGCCCGAGCGCGTCCTCGGACATGTCCGTCAACGTGTACGGCGCCGCCACCGGCAACCCGAGTTTGTAGCGCAGCACTTCGAACGTCAGATTGGCGTTGGCCGGGGCCTGGCGCCATGTGGACAGGCCGACATCGCGATTGTCGTAACGAATCACCCGAAAGCCCTGCTGACACAGCGCAACCACCACCTCGTCGGGCCAGTGGATCAGTTGCCCGCCCAGCCCCATCACCAGCAGCAACGCCGGATCGGACGCACGGCCAATGCTCTGGTACGCCAGGCTCACCTGCGCCAGGTCGGCATGCTCGGTCGGAACGTTGACATCGCAACGCGAAGCCGCAAAGGACGGCAGGCTGAACAGCAGCGCTGCCAGGAATAGAAATACACGCATGAAAAACACCGAAACGCAGAACCCCAGTAGAGCGCGAGTCTGATGAAGTTTGTTCAAGCGCGCTGCCACAGTTGCGTGACAGTTTGATGAAGATTGCCGAGTGGTCGTGCCTGAGCCCTAGGGCTGATCGTCAATTCGATCACGCCACCACCTGAAAGGCATCTGGTACGACTCGCCTGAGAAGGCCTTGGGTTGCGTATAAATACCTGGCACCGCTTTGAGCTTTCGCCCATAAGAAAACACGCGAACCTCTCCCTTTCGCGTGTTTTCATTTGTACTGAATTTCATACCTGAGCAACCGTTTCATCGTGAGGAATAATCAGGGTTACCCATAGCCTTCAATTACTTCCTGCTCCACATGTAAAACGAAGAAAGCACACTCAACGCCCCATAGCCCGGCAAGTAATTAAGTTCAACCTTTTTAATGTGCTGTTTATTATTTGGTAGTTCACACCTATGCCAATTACCCGGCAGACGCTCCCCGCCGCCCAAATTATTACCATTGCCGTCATAAAAAACGAGGCCATTCCACGAATCCTGGCCTTGAGCAAAAAGTTCTAACCGTTGAATTTCATTCGACTTGAAAAGTATTTCGATGGTAGTTGGAAATTCCGGCCCTCGTGACTCCGCGAACGCCACCGCGCCCCGGCGCTGCATGACAATAGCCCTGGTGCCGGCGACTTCAACGACTTCGGTTTTGACACCGTTCCCATAGGCATCGACTGTAAGCTTGAAATACAAGCCATCGAGCTCTTTAAACTCGCCTAACTTGAAGTCTTTCAAATCTTCAATCCCAATCAACTCAAACTCGTCCGTTGCCTCACGCCTGATATCCTTCAACTGCCCCATGATTTCACCCTCTCATTAATGTAAATGACAAGCTCATTGAACTTCAAAGCAGTACCGTCGGCTACTGTCAGAGTTGACAGGTTCAAACAAAACGCTTAGAAGCATTCGAAATAACAACTTAGTCATTTAAATAAAAACGATAACCCGCATTATCCAAGTTGATAATGCCAATTGAAAAAGCGCTCTGCTTTTTTACAACAGAGCGCTTATTGAGTGACGATCTAACGGTTCAAATCAAGCCAACTGACTGCGCAACTGCCGCGCCGCCGCCACCATGTTCACCAATGCCGCTTCAGTCTCAGGCCAGGCGCGGGTTTTCAGGCCGCAATCGGGGTTGACCCACAAGCGCTCGGCGGGAATGCGCTGCACCGCTTTGCTCATCAACTTGACCATTTCGGCGGTGTCCGGCACCCGTGGCGAGTGGATGTCATACACGCCCGGGCCGATGTCATTCGGGTAGTCGAACGCTTCGAAGGCTTCGAGCAATTCCATGTCCGAACGCGAGGTTTCGATGGTAATCACGTCGGCATCCATCGCCGCGATGGCCTCAATCACGTCGTTGAATTCGCTGTAGCACATGTGGGTGTGGATCTGGGTTTCATCCCGCACACCGGACGCCGTGAGGCGGAACGCTTCCACCGCCCAGTCGAGGTACTCCTGCCATTGCGCCCGGCGCAGCGGCAAGCCTTCGCGGAACGCAGCTTCGTCGATCTGGACGATTTTGATCCCGGCGTTTTCCAGGTCCACCACTTCGTCGCGCAGGGCCAGGGCCAGTTGCTGCGCCTGGATTTTGCGCGACACGTCTTCGCGGGGGAACGACCACATCAGCATGGTCACGGGACCGGTGAGCATGCCTTTCATGACCTTGTCGGTCAGGCTTTGTGCGTAGGTGATCCAGTCCACCGTCATGGCGTTCGGGCGGCTCAGGTCGCCGTAGATGATCGCCGGTTTCACGCAACGGGAACCGTAGCTCTGCACCCAGCCGAAGCGGGTGAACAGGTAGCCGTCCAGTTGCTCGGCGAAGTACTCGACCATGTCGTTGCGCTCGGCTTCACCGTGCACCAGCACGTCCAGACCCAGGCGTTCCTGGACTTGCACCGCGTGGCGGATTTCGCTGTGCATGGCGTCGGTATAGTCGTTGGCCGACAGCTTGCCTTGCTTGAACGCCTGACGGGCCAGACGAATCGAACCGGTCTGCGGGAACGAACCGATGGTGGTGGTCGGGAACGCGGGCAGTTTCAGACGCGCACGTTGTTGCTCGACGCGTTTGGCGAACGGTGAATGGCGTTGGCTGTCCTTGGCGCCGATGGCGTCGATTCGGGCCTGGACAGCGGCTTTGTGAATACGCGGCGATTGCTCGCGACTGGCCTGAATCGCGCGGCTTTCGGCCAGCGCGGCTTGCACCTTGGGCGATTGCGGGTCGTTGAGGGCATCGCGCAGCACGGCGATTTCACCGCACTTCTGCACGGCGAAGGCCAGCCAGGATTTCAATTCCGGGTCGAGCTTGTCTTCGCGCTCCAGGTCCACCGGGCTGTGCAGCAACGAGCAGGAACTGCTGACCCACAGGTTGTCGCCAAAGCGCTCCTGGGCGAATTGCAGTTTTGCGAGCACCGGCTCCAGTTCGCAGCGCCAGACGTTACGACCGTTGACCAGACCCACCGAGAGAATCTTGTAGGTCGGCAGACGATCGAGTACGTGCAGCAGTTGGTCGGGCGCGCGCACCGCATCAATGTGCAAGCCTTGTACGGGCAAACCGACGGCCAGACCGAGGTTGTCCTGCAGGCCACTGAAGTAAGTCGCCACGAGTTTTTTCAGCGGCGAATATTGAAGGATGTGGTAAGCGCGTTCGAACGCACTTTTCCAGGCTTGCGGCAGGTCGAGGGTCAGGATCGGTTCGTCGATCTGCACCCACTCCACGCCTTGTTCGGCGAGGCGACCGAGGATTTCGTTGTAGACCGGCAGCAGGCGTTCGAGCAGTTCGAGCTTGTCGAAGTCATTGCCTTTGGCCTTGCCCAGCCACAGATACGTCAGCGGGCCAATGATCACCGGTTTGACGGTGTGGCCCAGGGCCTTGGCTTCCTCGACTTCATCAAACAGTTGTTCCCAGCTCAGTTTGAATTGTTGATCGGCGCTGAATTCCGGGACCAGGTAGTGGTAGTTGGTGTCGAACCAC
This sequence comes from Janthinobacterium sp. LPB2021202312-11-4, assembly GCF_037049705.1. NCBI lineage: Bacteria > Pseudomonadati > Pseudomonadota > Betaproteobacteria > Burkholderiales > Oxalobacteraceae > Janthinobacterium > Janthinobacterium sp. LPB2021202312-11-4. The sequence goes on from NZ_JBAGKV010000039.1 coordinate 12,259, forward strand.
TTGGTCAGCTCTTGGGCATATTGCGCTTTGCTGTGTTCGCCACCGCAGCAACTGGCGGTCGCGCCACGGGCCATGGCGAACAGGGTGTCGAGGGTCGGCTGGCCGCTGGTATTCAACGTGCCGTCGAAACGCTCGGGCACCACGCCGAAGGCCAGGGAATGGCTCAGCACCTGGTCGTACCAGGCGAAGTCGCCCACCGGCAGCAGGTCGATGCCGGCGTCTTTCTGCAATTGCCAATGGGTGGCGCGCAGTTGGCGGCCGACGGCTTTCAACGCGTCCTGATCGAGATCGCCCTTCCAGTAGGATTCGAGGGCTTTTTTCAGTTCGCGGTCAGCGCCGATGCGTGGGAAACCAAGTGTGTGGGCCAGTGCCATGGTGAGTTTCTTCCTGTGAAAGAGGTTGTGAAAACATGTGCCTATTGTCGACAGCCAACCCAACATGAGACAAACTCAACCTTTTCGTGTTCATCACAAGTTTTCCTCATGGAGCCATCGGTGCTTGAAATCCGTCACCTGAAGACCCTGCACGCCTTGCGCGAAGCCGATAGCCTGGTGGATGCGGCCGACCGCCTGCACCTGACCCAGTCCGCCCTGTCCCACCAGTTCAAGGAACTGGAGGAGCGCATGGGCATGCCGCTGTTCGTGCGCAAGACCAAACCGGTGCGTTTCACCAGTGCCGGTTTGCGCCTGCTGCAACTGGCCGACGCGACCCTGCCGCTGCTGCGCGGCGCCGAGCGTGACATCGCGCGGCTGGCTGGCGGTACTGCCGGGCGTTTGCACATGGCGATCGAGTGTCACAGTTGCTTTCAGTGGCTGATGCCGACCATCGATCAGTTTCGCGACGCCTGGCCGGAGGTCGAGCTGGACCTGGCCTCGGGCTTCTCCTTCGCGCCGCTGCCGGCCCTGGCCCGTGGCGATCTGGACCTGGTGGTGACCTCTGATCCGCTGGAACTGGCCGGGATCACTTATGTGCCGTTGTTCACTTATGAAGCGATGCTGGCAGTGGCCAATCAGCATCGGCTGGCGAACAAGTCCTACATCGTGCCCGAGGATTTGCTCAGCGAAACCTTGATCACTTACCCGGTCGAGCGGGATCGGCTGGACATCTTCACGCGTTTTCTGGAGCCGGCCGACGTCGAACCGGCCCAGGTCCGCACCTCGGAACTGACGGTGATGATGATGCAACTGGTGGCCAGCGGTCGCGGCGTGTGCGGCATGCCCCATTGGGCGCTGCATGAATACAGTTCACGGGGTTACGTGAAGGCCAAGCGGCTGGGGGAGAAAGGTTTGTTTGCGACGCTGTACGCCGGGATTCGCGCCGACATGCTCGACGCGCCGTACATGCGGGACTTTTTGCTGACGGCGAAAGACACGTCGTTTTCGACCCTTGACGGTGTTAGCGCGGTGCGCTGACACGACACACCCCCTGTAGGAGCGAGGCTTGCCCGCGAAGGGGTGCTTCAGGCAGTCAAAAGCTTCGCGGGCAAGCCTCGCTCCTACAGGTTATTTGCACCAATCGTTCCCACGCGTGGGAACGATCATCGTGGTGGTTTTAGAGTTCACGCCACATATGGATCTTGTCGAAGTAGTCCTCGCCGACCCGCACGGCTAAAGGCTCCAGACCGTACTGGATAAAGCCGCAGCGCTGGTACAACTTGAACGCCGCTTCATTGCCGGCGGTGACCGTCAGTTGGATCAGCCTCAGCCCCGGATGATTTTGCGCTTCAGCCAACGCCGCTTGCACCAGTTCAAACCCGAGCCCGCGCTGGCGGACGTTGCCGGACACGTACATGCCAAACAACGTCGCTTTGTGCCGGGCCTTTTCCCGGGGTTCGAAGGCCAGGCCGACAATGCCGGACAACCGGCCATCCTCGAACGCACCGAACACCACGTCCAGCTTGCTGGTCAAGCGCGATTCCCACCAAATCAGCGGCATCGCGGCGCGCTCGCGCACGCTGGAGGTGAACGCTTGCGGATGCCGATCGTAGGCTTCGAGCATTAGCTCCCGATAGTCCAGGGCGTGGCTGGCATCCAGGCGTTCAATCCACATGTTCAGGCGGCCTTGCGTTGTTCAAGCATCAGCCGCACCGCCAGTGCCGCCAATACGAAACCCATGACGTAACGCTGCACCGCCAGCCAGCTCGGGTTTTTGACGAACCACGAGGCGATCCCGGCGGCGAACACTGCAATCAGCAGGTTCACACAGAAGCTCACACTGATTTGAGTCAGGCCGAGGATGATGCTCTGGTTAAACACCGAGCCGTGTTCCGGGCTGATGAACTGCGGAAACACCGAGAGGTAGAACACCGCAATCTTCGGGTTCAACGCACTGGTGAGAAAGCCCATGGTGATCAGTTTGCGCGACGAGTCCGGCGGCAACTGCCGGGCCTCGAACGGCGAACGCGCCCCCGGTTTGACCGCTTGCCAGGCCAGCCAGACCAGGTACAGGGCGCCCGCCCACTTCAACACTTCATACGCCAGCGGCACCGCCAGGAATACCGCAGTCAAACCCGCCGCAGCGGCGAACAAATGCACGAAAAACCCTGCCACCACGCCCAGCAATGAGGTCACGCCCGCCTTGCGTCCCTGGCAGATCGACCGGGAGATCAGGTAGATCATGTTCGGCCCCGGCGTCAGCACCATCAGCAACGCAGCGGCGGCGAAAATCAGCAAGTCTTGAAGCGGGATCATGGGGACAGTCCTTAGTCTTGTTTTGATCAGGCGATCGAGGTCAGCGAGGCTCGATAAAACGGCAGGATCACGTCCCGTGTCAATGGCGCCAGCGTGAGGTCGCCGTCGGTGGCCGGGTCGATCCAGCGCACTTCCTCGATCTCGGCGGCTGGGGTGACGTTTGCGTCGATGGTCAGCAGAAAGAGTTCGGCCTGCACGACAAAACCCGGCTCGTTGGCGGCGGGCGCCGAGAATGAGCCTAGATAACTGGCGTGTGTCGGATCGATGACCAGGCCCAGTTCCTCTTCGAGTTCCCGGGCCAGGGCGCGGGCCGGTTGCTCGTGGGCCTCGATCTTGCCACCCGGTTGCATGAACGCTTCGGTGCCGCGTTTGCGGACCAGCAAGGTGCGGCCGTCGGGGCCGATCAGCAGGGCGGCGGCGATGTGGATGATGCGGTTCATGGGCAGGATTGGCCTTGGTCAAAAGGCGCAAGAATAACCTGTAGGAGCGAGGCTTGCTCGCGATGGCGTTTTTGAAATCGCCATCGCGGGCAAGCCTTGCTCCTACAGGTTTGCGTTGCGGGGTTCAGGAAGTGGCGCGCTCCAACAGCGCTTCGACTTCTTCGGGGATTTTCACGAAGACGCTGTACTTGGCCCCTTCCATGGTTTCGAAGGCGATCAGTTTGTCCACCAGCGGCCCGTTCAACACCTTGCCGGCATTGAGCAGCAACATGCCGTTGTCGGCGTTAAGGTTGCGCGCCAGGATCATGCCCGCGACCAAGTCGCGGGTGGTCAGCACCTTGACCGACGGATCAGCCAGCGTCACATCGCTCAGGTACGCGGCGCAGACCTGAATGAAATCCTCCACCAGTTCCGGATCGTAGAGCCGCCCGGCGTACTGCCGGATATACACCAGCGCTTCATCGCTGTTCATCTGCCGTTCAAGGATCAGCCCGCGCTGCAATTCGATGAAGTCCACCGCCAGTTTCAGCAACCGCGAACCGAACGGAATCGCCTCGCCCTTGAGCCGGTCGGGGAAACCGCTGCCGTCCCAACGCTCCTGATGGTGCAGGATCAAACGGGCCGCGTCCTTCATCGGGTCGAGGGTCATCAGCAGCGACTCGCTCTGCTTCGGATACTCGCGATAACGGTCACGATCGATGTGATGGAGCAGGTCCGACGGCGTGCTCATCATGCTGTCGGTCCAGCTCAGCTTGCCGATGTTGTACAGCGCGGCGGCCATGGTCAGGTCGCGGCTGGTGCCCTCGTCCAGGCCATGGAGTTTGCAGTACACCCGCACCAGTTCGATGATCTGCCGATTGGTCTGCTTGGCCGGCGGCAGGCGTAGGTTGGCCAGCAACGAAAACACCTCGGTGCCGGTGACATAGCTGTGCTTGAGCTCTTCGTACGCCAGGTCGAGCATGTCGGCGGTCTGTTGCAGCTCTGAAGTACGGGCCGCGACGTGTTTTTCCAGGGTGGTATTGAGGGTTTTCAGTTGCTCGTTCTGCTGCCGGGTCAGTTGCACCAGGCGCCGGCGTTCGCGCTCGGAATGCTGGTGATCCAGGGCCTGGCGCAGGGTCAGGAGCAATTCCTCGTCGTTCCAGGGTTTGCTGATGTAACGGTGAATCTGCCCTTCATTGATCGCCTTGATGATCGTCGGCAGATCGGCGTAACCGGTGAGCAGAATACGGGTTGTCGTCGGGTAGAGCTGATGGATGTTGGCCAGCAACGTGGCGCCATCCATGTTGGGCATGCGCGCGTCGGTCATGACCAGGTCGATGCGGTGCTGCGCCATGATTTCCAGGGCCTGGGCGCCGCTGCTGGCCAACAGAATGTCATAGGGCTGGCCGCGTAATAGTCGCCGAAGACTGTTGAGGATCGATTCCTCGTCGTCGACCAGTAATACCTTGGGCTTATCGGCCAAATTCGTAGGGATTTGCTCTTCCATGACGTCACCTCGAGTGGAACGGGCCTTTCGTATTGTCAGACCAACGGCAAACCTCCTCTCTTGCCGGAGCCTGCCCTACAGGCTAGATGATTTTCAGACACTGCCGGCAACTGATTGATTCCACGCACCCAAGCGAACTCCAGACAAGGGGGCTATGCTCAGCGAACTCGGATCCACAAATCTGTACCCGTTCGGCCAGGTGATCAGGGAAAGGATGCCCCTATGAACAGACCGTTTCGAATTGCTGTCGGTCCAGGCGTATGCCAATGAATACGCTGCTTGACCGGACCAACCGGCGCATTCTCATCGTCGACGATACCGCCTCGATCCATCAGGATTTCGCGAAGATCCTCAGCCCTCAAACCATCGAGGACGACGATCTGGACAGCACCGAACGGGCGCTTTTCGGATCAACGGCGGCCATCACGCTGCAAAGCTTTAACCTCGATTCGGCATTCCAGGGCCTCGAAGCCTTGAACAAGGTCGAATCGGCGCTGGCCAACGACCTGCCCTACGCCATGGCCTTCATCGACATGCGCATGCCGCCAGGCTGGGATGGCCTGGAAACCATCGAACGGCTGTGGCAGGCCGACCCCAAACTGCAAGTGGCGCTGTGCACGGCCTATTCCGACTACTCCTGGGAAGACATCGACGAACGCCTCGAACTGGGTGATCGCCTGCTGATCCTGAAAAAGCCCTTCGATGCCATCGAAATCCGCCAGATGGCCAGTGCGCTCACCGCCAAATGGCAAATGACCGAAGACGCGGCGCTGAAAATGTCGCTGCTTGAGCAAGCGGTCGAAGAACGCACCCGAGAGTTGTCCGACGCCAACATCATCGTGCAGAACAGCCCGACCATTTTGTATCGGTTGCGCGGCGAGCCGTCGTTCCCGCTGATGTACATCTCCCACAACATCACCAAGTACGGGCACATCGCGGCCAGACTGGTGGCGTCGGCCAATTGGGCCAAGGAGCTGATTCACCCCGAAGACTTGCCCAAAGTCGACAGCGCCATGGCGCGGGTGCTGGACCGCCATGCCCAGGGCGCCTCCATCGAGTTCCGCATGCGCACCGGCGACGGGGCCTGGCGCTGGGTCGAAAACCGCTACATCCCGGTGCGCGACGCCGAAGGTCGCTTGCTGGAGGTCGAAGGCATCATCCTCGACATCACCGAGCGCAAACTGGCCGAAGAGAAAATCGCCCTGCTGGCCCGCACCGACGGGCTGACCGGGCTGGCCAACCGCGCCACCCTGATCGAGCGGCTGCATCAGGCTTTCGCGGCGGCGCGGCGCGGGGCGGCAGCGTTTGCGATTTTTTACCTGGACCTGGATCACTTCAAGCGCATCAACGACACCCTCGGCCATCCGCTGGGCGACCTGTTGTTGCAAGAAGTCGCCCGGCGCATCAAGGCCTGTGTGCGCGAAAACGACGTGGTCGCACGCCTGGGCGGTGACGAGTTCGCGATCCTGCAACTCGATGTCGGCGACCCGACCCAATCCGCAGCGCTGGCGGTCAAGGTCCGCGATGCGCTGGTGCTGCCCTACTCCCTGGGCGGCAACGATGTGCGGGCCTCGGTCAGCATCGGCATCAGCAGTTGCACCCCGGACATCCTCAGTGCCGACAGCTTGCTGACCCAGGCCGACATGGCGCTGTATCGCTCCAAGGAACAGGGCCGCAACCAGTACCACTTCCATTCCGAGGAGATCAATCAGGAAGTGGTCGAGCGCATGACCATCGCCAGCGACCTCAAATCGGCCATCGAACACGAAGAACTCGAATTGAATTACTGGCCGGAAGTGGACCTGAGCACCGGCAAGATCCTCGGCATGGAAGCCCAGGTCACCTGGAACCACCCCACGCGCGGGGTTCTGGAAGGTCCGGCGTTCCTGCCGGCCGCCGAAAAAACCGGGACCATTGTCGCCCTCGGCCACTGGGTGCTGGACCGCGCCTGCCAGCAGATGCGCCAGTGGCGCGACGAAGGCATGGCGCCGCCGGTGATTGCGATCAAGTTGTCCCTGGCCCAGCTCAAGAGCGGGCCGGAGCTGATCTATGACGTGCTGCGCACCACCGCGCGCTGGGAACTATGCCCCTGGGACCTGCGCTTCGACGTCACCGAAGCGACCCTGGCCCAGACCAAATGGACCCACAACGATGTGCTGCCACGCCTGCGTGAGTTGGGGGTGAAGATCGCCATCGACGACTTCGGCACCGAATATTCCTCGTTCGACTACCTCAAGACCTACCAGGTCAATCACCTGAAACTCGCCCAGGCCTTCATCGATAGCGCCGCCCAGGACCCGGCCAGCGCTACCACTTTGCGGGCCATCATCAATTTCGCCCGTGATGTAGGGATCGGAATCATTGCCGAAGGTGTCGAAACCCAGGAGCAACGCAGTTCGCTAATGGCCACCGGTTCCCCGATGAACGCCCAGGGCTACTTCTTCAGCAAAGCGGTCAGCAGCCAACAGGCCGCCGAACTGCTGAAAGCCGGGAGCATCGTGCCCACGGGTGGCGAACCCGGCCCACCGCTGGACGATCCGCGGCATTCCACGGAGGAAAACGGATGAAAGCACCTTTCGTGCGGACTAACCGGCGCATCCTGATCATCGATGACACACCGTCGATTCATCAGGACTTTCGCAAAATCCTCGACCCTGACGATGAGCAGGCCCTGGCCAGCGCCGAAGAAGTGCTGTTCGGCACCGTGCAACCGGACCGGCTGACCTTCCAGCTCGATTCCGCCTACCAGGGCCAGGAAGCCCTGGAACTGGTGAAACGCGCCCGGGCCGAAGGACGCCCTTATGCCCTGGCGTTTACCGACATGCGCATGCCACCGGGCTGGGACGGACTGGAGACTATCGAAGAGCTGTGGAAGGCCGATCCCAACCTGCAAATCGCCCTGTGCACCGCGTTCTCCGATTACAGCTGGGAAGCGATGGCCGAACGGCTCGAATTCGGCGATCAGCTATTGGTGTTGAAAAAACCTTTCGACAGCCTGGAAATCCGCCAGATGGCCAGCGCCCTGACCTGGAAATGGCAGATGGCCCAGGACGCGGCGATGAAAGTGCTGAGCCTGGAACAGACCATCGAGGCTCGGGTGCATGAACTGCTCAAGGTTTCGCACCTGTTGCAGTACGACGTGCTCACCGAATTGCCCAACAGCACCTTGCTCGGTGATCGGCTGAATCAGTCCCTGGCCCTGTCCCGACGCCATGACAAGCAACTGGCGGTGATGTTTCTGGGCCTGGACCGTTTCAAGCGCATCAACAATGCCCTGGGCCATCCGGCCGGCGACGAGATGCTCAAACGGGTCGGGCAGAACCTGGTGGCCACGGTGCGTGAATCCGATTCGGTGTTTCGCTATGGCTCCGATGAATTCGTGGTGATCCTCGCCGACATTCGCCACCCGCAGCAGACCAAGGGCATCGCCGAAAAACTCTTGAATGCGATCCGCGCGCCGCAGCACATCGCCGGCCACGACCTGAGCGTGACCGCCAGCCTGGGCATCAGCATTTACCCTGAAGACGGCCTGGACGCCATCGTGCTGATCAAGAAAGCCGAAACCGCGATGCGCAACGTCAAGGAAAACGGCCCGAACGATTTCAGCTTTTTCATCGACGAAATGAACCAGCGGGCCCGGGAACAGCAGAGCATCGAATCGGGTATTCGCCTGGCCCTGGAGCGCAACGAATTTGTTCTGCACTACCAGCCGAAAATGGACCTGAGCACGGGCCAGGTGGTCGGCGCCGAAGCGTTGATCCGCTGGAAAAAACCGGGGCAAGGCTGGGTCTACCCCTCGGATTTCATTGCCGTGGCCGAAGACAGCGGCTTGATTGTGCCGCTGACCAAATGGGTCATGGCCCAGGCCTGTCGTCAGGCGTGCCTGTGGCAGACCGCCGGGCTGCCGAAGGTCTGCATATCGGTCAACGTCTCGGCCATCGATTTTCGGCAGCGAGACTTTGTCGAGAGTATCGAGCAGATCCTCAAGCAGACCGGCATGGAGCCGACGTTGCTGGAGCTGGAAATCACCGAAGGTGTGTTGATGCAGAACGTCGATGCCACCGTGACCGCGCTGAACCGGATCAAGGCCTTGGGTGTGCGACTGGCCATCGATGACTTCGGCACGGGTTATTCGAGCCTGAGCTACCTGCGGCGGTTTCCCATCGACGTGCTGAAAATCGACCAGTCGTTCATCCGTGGCTTGAGCCGTGACAGCAGTGATGCAGCCCTGGTCAACGCGATCATCAGCCTGGGCAAGAGCCTCAAGCTGACCGTCATCGCCGAAGGGGTGGAAACCCTCGAACAGCTAGACTTCCTCAAGGCTCATCATTGCGAGGAAGGCCAGGGTTACTACTTCAGCAAAGCCGTGGCGCCGGATGCTTTTGCGCATTTTCTGATGTCGGTGAAACCGCTGCCCTCCGCCGAGACATGAACGACGCACAACGACACTCAGGCCACTCGCCAAGGAAACATTTGATGTCGCCGAACTGTGCCTTCCTGCTTCCGGTTTTTTTGTTGGCCATGAGCCTGAACGCCAGCGGCGCACCGCTGGACGAACCGCTCAAACCGCTGCCTGCCGCGCCCAGGCAAAATCCGCTGCGGGTCGAACTCGGCCGTCAGTTGTTCAATGAACCGCGCTTGTCGGTCAACGGCAATCTGTCCTGCGCCAGTTGCCATCGAATGGAAACCGGCGGCGCCGACAACAAGGCGTTTTCCATCGGGTCCAACGGCCAGCCCGTGCCGATCAATACCCCCAGCGTGTTCAACGCCAGCCTCAATTTCCGCCAGTTCTGGGATGGCCGGGCCGATACCCTGGAAGCCCAGATCCACGAAGTGGTGCAGAGCCCCGCCGAAATGGGCAGCAACTGGGAACACGTGGTCCAGACCCTGGCCAGCGACCCGACCTATAAAGCCGCATTCACCAATGCCTACCCGGACGGCGTGACCATGGGCAATGTGCAAAGCGCCCTGGCCAGCTACGAGCGCACGCTGCTCAGCGCCAATTCGCGCTTCGATCAATACCTGCAAGGCAACACCGACATTCTGACCCTCGACGAAAAATACGGTTATCAGCGCTTCAAGGACTACGGCTGCATTTCCTGCCATCAAGGGGTGAATATCGGCGGCAACATGTTCCAGAAGTTCGGGGTCATGGGTGATTACTTCCAGGCCCGGGGCAACCCGACCGAATCCGACCTGGGTCGTTACCTGGTGACCAAGGATGAAGAGGACCGCAACGTGTTCAAGGTCCCGAGCCTGCGCAACGTGGCCGTGACCGCACCGTATTTCCACGACGCCTCGGCGAACACCCTCGAAGAAGCGGTGGATGTGATGTTCAAGTTCCAGCTCGGCCGTGTGCCTTCGGCCGACGACAAGACCCTGATCATCCAGTTTCTCAAGACCCTGACCGGTGAATGGGAGGGCAAGCCGCTATGAAAATGTCCCGACGTCGCAGCCTCGCCTTGCTGAGCCTTGTCGCCCTGGCGCTGGCCTCGATCCTGTTGTTTCTGTATTTGAAATCCAGCTCCGACCAGACCTCGACCTACACCGAGTCCCGGGATTTGATCGGCCGGATGAAACAACTCAACGCGCAATGGGAAACCGAAATTCTCAAGGCGCGGATCACCATCAATCACAACTACGATCCGCTGGTCACACCGCTGACCGAAATGACCCGGTTGTGGGAACGCTTCGACAGCATGGAATCGGATCACGGGCGCAACGATTCGCCGCTCTGGAAAGACAGCCATGATGCGTACCTGGCGGCCATCCAGGAAAAGACCCGGCTGGTGGAACAATTCAAGTCGCACAACGCGGTGCTGCGCAATTCCCTGGCGTTCCTGCCAACTGCCGAGGACGACATCCAGCAACCCCTGACCCAACTGGTGGATGGCGACAAACTGCAACTGCAAAACATCGCCACCGACACTTACGACTTGCTGCTCAGCGCCCTGGAATTCGCCCAGGTCACCTCCGATGACAAAGCCGCCGACATCCTGCTGGGCTTGAACAAACTGGGGGTGAACAAACTGCGGCTGCCGGAGCCGTTCCATGGCCCCATCGATATCTTGAGCAACCACATCGCCCTGATTCTGCGCGAGCAACCGATCGTCAATCGCCTGCTGGATAACATCGAAGCCATTCCCGTGGCCGAACGCCTGGACGACATTACCCGGTTGCTGAACACCGATCAGCAACAGGCCGATGCGGTGTATCAGCGCTACCACTTGTACATGCTGGTGTTTTCGACCTTGCTGGTGTTGGTGCTGGTGTACCTGGCGATTCGCTTGATGCGCAGCTTTACCGAGATCAGCCGCGTCAACAAAGCCCTGCAAACCGCCAATGACGAGCTGGAGCTGCGCGTCGAACAACGCACCCAGGAACTCAAGGATACCCAGAGCGAACTGCTCGACACGGCGCGCCAGGCCGGCATGGCCGAGATCGCCACCAACGTGCTGCACAACGTCGGTAACGTGCTCAACAGCGTGAACATTTCCGCCGACCTGGTCACCCGCAAACTGCGCAGCAGCAAGGCCCTGGGGTTGGGCAAGGCGATGCAACTGATCAATGAGCATCCGACGGACCTGGGCAGCTTCTTGACCGAGGATGAAAAAGGTAAATTGCTGCCCGGTTACCTCAATCAACTGGTGGACGCCATCGCCCTCGAACAGCAGGGCATGACCGACGAACTGGCGCAACTGACCAAAAGCGTGGACCACATCAAGGACATCGTCGCCACGCAGCAGTCCTATGCCGGCGCCAACAGCCTGATGGAACCGGTGCACATCAGCGAATTGCTGGAGGACGCACTGCGCATGAACTCCGGTGCCCTGACCCGCCACCATGTCACGGTGGTCAAGGAGTACAGCGACGTGCCTCGGGTCATGGGCGACAAGCACCGTTTGCTGCTGATCCTGATCAACCTGATCAGCAACGCCAAGTACGCGATGTCCGACCTCAGCGACCGGCCGCGACAGATGACCCTTGGGGTGAAAATCGTCGACGACACGCTGCTGCAAGTCAGCGTCAAGGACGACGGCGAAGGCATCCCCGAGGAAAACATGACGCGCATCTTTGCCCACGGCTTCACCACCCGCAAGGAAGGCCACGGCTTTGGCCTGCACAGCTGCGCCCTGGCCGCCATCGAAATGAACGGCCACCTCACCGCCCACAGCGACGGACCGGGCAAGGGCGCGCAGTTCATCTTGCAAATCCCCTTGAAAACCGTGGCAGGTGACGCATGAGCAAACCCTCGAATCGACGCATTTTGTTGATCGATGACACACCGTCCATCCATGTGGATTTTCGCAAGATCCTCACCCCCACCCCGGTGCAACACGTGGAGCTGGATGAGATGGAAACGGCGCTGTTCGGCGCCGAACCGAAGTCCGCCAGCGCACTGTTCGAACTGGATTCGGCGTTCGGCGGCCAGGAAGGCCTGGGCAAACTCAATTTCGCCCTGAAGGAAAACCGCCCGTACGCCATGGCTTTTGTCGACATGCGCATGCCGGACGGCTGGGACGGCGCCCAAACCATCGAACACCTGTGGCAACAAGACCCGCGCCTGCAAGTGGTGGTGTGTACCGCGTACTCCGACTATTCGTGGGATGAACTGCTGGACCGTTTGCAGGCCCATGACCGGCTGCTGATCCTGAAAAAGCCGTTCGACAACATTGAAGTCCAGCAGATGGCCAATACCTTGCTGACCAAATGGGACATGACCGAACGGGCCAGCGTGCAGGTCGATCATTTGGGGCAAATGGTCGAACGCCGGACGCGGCAGTTCAAAGAGGCCAGCGTCGAACTGCAACGGGAAATCGACGAGCGCAAACAGTTGGAATAGCAACTGGTGCAATCGGAAAAACTCGCCTCCCTCGGGCAACTGGCCGCCGGGGTGGCCCATGAAATCAACAACCCGATTGGCTTTATTTCTTCCAACCTCGGGTGCCTGGACGGCTACTTCAAGCAGCTTCAGGAAATGCTCGATGCCTACCGCAGTGCTGAAGAGGCGATTGCTTCAACCGAAGTGCTCGAACGATTGGGGGTGCTGCGCGAACGGGTCGAGCTGGAATTCCTGCGCGAAGACATTCCGTTGCTGATCAAGGAATCCAAGGACGGCATCAACCGCGTCGGGCAGATCGTCAAGGATCTGAAGGATTTCTCCCGGGTGGACTCCAACCAGGAATGGCAGTGGGCCAACCTGCAACAGGGCATCGAATCGACCCTGAACATCGTCGCCAATGAACTCAAGTACAAGGCCGACGTGGTGAAGCAATACAACGTGCTGCCGGACATCGAGTGCCTGCCGTCCCAGATCAACCAAGTGATCATGAACCTGATCGTCAACGCCTCTCAGGCCATCGGGCCGGACCGGGGCACCATCACCCTGCGCACCGGGCTGGAAGGTGAAACTGTGTGGATCGAAGTCGCCGACACCGGCTCGGGCATTGAACCGCAGACCTTGCAGAAAATATTCGACCCGTTCTTCACCACCAAACCGATAGGCCAAGGGACCGGGCTCGGGTTGTCGCTGTCCTACGGGATTGTGAAAAAGCATCACGGGGATATTTCGGTGCGCAGTGAAGTCGGGGTGGGGACGACCTTCAGGGTCGGGCTCCCAGTGCGCCAAACCAAACTGGCGAGCTAACCCCGGGGTAGGAGCTGCCGCAGGCTGCGATCTTTTGATCTTGATCTTGGCGATTCAGAGGCCGCCGAAAATCAAGATCAAAAGATCGCAGCCTGCGGCAGCTCCTACCCCGGGGGTGGGTCAGGTGGCTTCCTGGAAATCCATTTCTGGTGGCTGACGGCGGAAGCCGCCGGTCAATACGGCCAGGTACACCACGCCAATCGCCAGCCAGCTCAGGCCCAGGTAAATCGCCAGGTGATCGAGGCTGACCATCAGCCACAAATCAGCAACCAGGCCAATGAACGGGAACACCAGGAACAACACCAGTTCACGCGGGCCTTTTTTCTCGCCGCCGATCCAGTAATGGAAGATCACCGACAGGTTCACCAGGCTGAACGCCAGGAACGCACCGAAGTTGATGAACGACGTCGACGTGGTCACGTCCAGTTTCAGCGCCAGCAACGCCACCACTGCACACAGCAGGATGCTATTGACCGGCGTGCCGAATTTCTCATGCAAGGTGCCGAAGAACGACTTGGGCAGCACCCCGTCGCGGCCCATGGCGAACAGCAACCGCGAACCGCTGGCCTGGGCCGACAAGCCCGACGCAAACTGACCGACGATCAGGCCAATCAGGAAGATCGACACGAACAGGTCGCCACCGATGTTGCGGGCGATCTCATAGGCCGCCGAGTCAACGTTCTCGAACTGGAACGCCGGATGGGCGATCTGCACGAAGTACGACACGCCGACGAAAATCAAACCGCCGATCAGGGTAATCAGCATGATCGCCCGTGGAATGGTGCGGCGTGGGTCGCGGGTTTCTTCGGTCAGGGTGCTGACCGCGTCAAAACCGAGGAACGAATAACAGGCGATGGCCGCGCCGCTCATGATCAGCGGCATTTGCATGTCGCCGTTGAAGAACGGTTTGACCGTCCACAGTGGCGTGCTCGCATCGCCGCCGATGTAATGGATACACAGCACGACGAAGGCGATCAGCACCAGCGCTTGCACCAGCATCAGCAAGGCGTTGATGCCGTTGGCCAGTTTCAGGCCGACGATGTTGATCGCGCTGGTGATGCCGATAAACGCCAATACCCAGACCCACTGCGGCACCGCCGGGAACGCGGAGTTGAGGTACGCCGCGCCAATCAGCCAGATCGCCATCGGCAGGAACAGGTAATCGAGCAACACCGCCCAACCGGCGATAAAGCCGAGTTTCGGGCTGATGGCTTTGCGCACATAGCTGTAGGCCGAGCCGGCGACCGGGAACGCGGCGGCCATGCGCCCGTAGCTCATGGCGGTGAAGAACATCGCCACCAGCGCCGCCAGGTAAGCGGCCGGGACCATGCCGGCGGTGGATTGAGCGAGGATGCCAAAGGTGCCAAGCACAATGATTGGCGTCATGTAGGCGATGCCGAACAGCACCACCGAACCCAATGACAGGGTGCGTTGCAAACGAGCCATGAGCGACTACTCCGAATTTATTAGATTTATGGCAGAGCCGAGTTCGGCGCAAAATGTCGGGTGTTGCGTTGTTGTTTTTCGGTGTTTTCCGGTGAATCGTGGAGCGCCGAGAAGATCGCAGCCTTCGGCAGCTCCTACAGGGAAATCGCGTTCGGCGCAGGAACTGCCGAAGGCTGCGATCTTTTGATCCTCAGCTTTTAGGAATCATCAGCTCCCGCAATCCAGAAGCATGCTCAACAATCTCCCCCGGCAACTTCAGCCGCTGATCATCCAGGTAGCGATAATCCTGGCGCGCCGCCGTCAGTTGATTCAGGTCCAGCTCCACCGCGAACTGCCCCGCCTCGCGTCCGGCTTCGAACAGCAGCGTGCCCAACGGATCGACCAACGCACTGCCGCCGGCAAACAACAACCCGCCATCGCCCTCTTCCACCCGGTTGACCATCAGCGCGAACGCCTGGTTTTCCTGGGCGCGGGCCATGATTGCGGTGCGGTGGGTCGGGCCGTAGGGGTCCATGTTGCCGTTGGTGACCAACAGCAATTCCGCGCCCAGTTGCGCCAGGGCACGGGCGGTCTCGGGGAATTCGATGTCGTAGCAAATCAGCAAGCCGACCCGCACACCGTTCCACAGGCAAGTCGCGTAACGATCACCCGGCGCGTAAACGCCACGGTCCGAGGCCCACAAATGCGTCTTGCGGTAGCGCAGCGCAATGCCTTCGGGGGTGATCAGCAGCGTGGTGTTGTAGAAGCGACCGTTATCGTTCTCGGCCATGCCGACGACCACGGCGATATTGCGTTCACGGGCCGCGTCGATCACCGCACTGACGGTCGGGCCGTCCAGCGCTTCGGCGACCTGGGCCACGGTCTCTTCCGAGGCAAAGCCCATCAAGTGGCCTTCGGGAAACATAATCAACTGCGTGTCGGCGGCGCAGACAGCAATCGCCGCCAGTGCGCGTTCGAGGTTGTAAGCCGTGTCGTTGTCACGGCCCGCCAATTGCGAGAGTTCGACCTTCATGGGTATTCCTTGTTCTAAGACCGGGCAGGGAGAAAGATTGCCCGGTCGGTGTCTGTGCGCCAGTATGCGCAGCAAGCAACCGGCCAGGGAATTACGCGGCTGGGGTAACCCGATAGGGGTAGACGCATGACACTCTCGCTGGATGACATCGCCTGGCACCGTTCGGTGGGGCAATTGATCGACGCCCTGGACAAGCCGAATTTCTGGACGCAATTGGTCCGGCTGCTGGATCAATACGTGGATTTCGACAGTTGGGTGGTGCTGCTGTTCAGCGCCGACCAGCACCCGCAGGTGTTCGCCGAATGCCCCGGCGAGGACGGCAGCCCCGATCAGTTGTTTCAGGATTATTTGCGCGGCTTGTACCTGCTCGACCCGTTCTACATCGCCTGCCGCGAGCAATCGCGCACCGGGCTGTATCGCCTGTCGGAGGTGGCACCGGAGCATTTCGAGCTGACCGAGTATTACCAGCGCTACTTTCGTCTGAATGTGGTGGCCGACGAAATCCAGTTCAATTGCCAGCTCGAAGGCGACCGTACGCTGTGCCTGTCCCTGGGCAGCAAGCAGCGTTTCAGTGGTCAGCAGATTGCCTTGCTGTCGCTGATCCAGCCGTGGGTGCTTGGCTTGTTGCGCCAGCGCCTGCCCTATGAAATCAACGAAGTCGTGGCCCTGGCCCCGGCGCCACCCCAGGTTGATTGGCGAGTACAACTGGAAGCCTCGGTGCAGCAACTCAAAGGCGCGCAATTGACCGCTCGGGAGCTGGATGTCGGGCGTTTGATGCTCAGCGGTTGCTCCAGTAAAGAAATCGCCCGTAAGCTGGAAATCTCCGTCGAAACCGTGAAAGTCCATAAGAAACACATGTACAGCAAACTGGGGATCAAATCCCAGTCCGAGCTGTTTTCGATATTCCTGCAGGCCCAGAATGCCTGATTGCCTGAAAAGATCGCAGCCTTCGGCAGCTCCTACAAAAGCCGAACCGTGCACGGACCTGTAGGAGCTGCCGAAGGCTGCGATCTTTTAAAACCCGAGTCCGAACCCAAGGAAACCGTATGAGCCTGTCACTCCTGAGCCGCTACGCCTTCTTTGCCGCTTGCGTGATTTTCACCCTCGCCAGCCTGCCGTTCCTGCAACACGACTGGCTCTGGCCGTTTACCGCCATCACCGGCGTCCTGAGCCTGATCGGCCTGTTCGACCTGCTGCAAAGCCCCCACGCGGTGCGGCGCAACTACCCGATCCTCGGCAACATTCGTTATCTGGTCGAAGGCATTCGCCCGGAAATCCGCCAGTACCTGCTCGAATCCGACAGCGACGCCCTGCCCTTCTCCCGGGCCCAGCGTTCGCTGGTGTATTCCCGGGCCAAGAACGAAAGCGCCGACAAACCGTTCGGTACCCTCATCGACGTGTACCAGTCGGGTTTCGAATTCATCGGCCACTCCATGCGCCCGGCACCGCTGAGCGACCCGAGCAGTTTCCGGGTCATGGTTGGCGGCCCGCAGTGCTCCCGGCCGTATTCGGCGTCGGTGTTCAACATCTCGGCCATGAGCTTCGGCTCCCTCAGCGCCAACGCCATTCGTGCGTTGAACCAGGGCGCCAAACTCGGCAACTTCGCCCACGACACCGGCGAAGGCAGCATCAGCGCCTATCACCGGGAAAACGGCGGCGACCTGACTTGGGAACTGGGCAGCGGCTACTTCGGCTGCCGCACCGCTGACGGCCGCTTCGACCCGGAACGCTTCGCCGCCCAGGCGCAAACGCCGCAAGTGCGGATGATTGAAATCAAGATGTCCCAAGGTGCCAAACCCGGCCACGGCGGGATCTTGCCCAAGCACAAAGTCACCAAGGAAATCGCCGAGACACGCGGCATCCTGATGGGCGAAGACTGCGTCTCACCGTCACGCCACAGCGCGTTTTCCACGCCGATTGAACTGATGCACTTCATCCAGCAACTGCGTGAACTGTCCGGCGGCAAACCGGTGGGCTTCAAGTTCTGTCTCGGTCACCCATGGGAATTCATGGGCATCGCCAAAGCCATGCTGGAAACCGGCATCCTTCCGGACTTCATTGTCGTCGACGGCAAGGAAGGCGGGACCGGCGCCGCGCCCGTGGAATTCACCGACCACATCGGCGTCCCCATGCGCGAAGGCTTGTTGTTCGTGCATAACACCCTGGTGGGCCTGAACCTGCGGGACAAGATCAAACTTGGCGCCAGCGGCAAAATCGTCAGTGCCTTCGACATCGCCAGCGTCTTGGCCATCGGCGCCGACTGGGCCAACTCGGCGCGCGGCTTCATGTTCGCCATCGGCTGCATCCAGTCGCAAAGCTGCCACACCAACAAATGCCCGACGGGCGTTGCGACTCAGGACGCCCTGCGTCAACGGGCGCTGGTGGTGCCGGACAAGGCCCAGCGCGTATTCAACTTCCATCGCAATACGTTGAAAGCTTTAGCTGAAATGCTCGCCGCCGCCGGGCTCGAACACCCTTCGCAACTGTCCGCCAAGCATTTGGTGCGACGCATGTCGGCGACCGAGATCAAGTTGTTCTCGCAGTTGCATGTATTTTTGAAACCGGGGGAATTGCTCACCGGGGAAGTGAACGGCGAGTTTTATTCGCGGATGTGGCAAATGGCGCGGGCGGACAGTTTTGAGCCCAATGAGGTGGCGGCCGCTTAAGGAATATCTAGACGCCAGCCTCATGGGAAGGCTGGCGCACATCAAGGAAGAACACCATGCTGAAAGTGATCGCCGAAGACTTCATCAAACCGCAACACATCGAAACCGTTCGACCGTGGTACGCCGAACTGGTCGAGAAAACCCGGTTGGAGCCGGACTGCATCGCCTACGACCTGTTCGTCGATCAGAAAGCCCCCGGGCACTTCATATTCGTCGAGCAATGGCCGGACCAGGCGGCGCTGGATGCGCATTGCCAGTCCGAGCATTTCCGGCGCCTGGTGCCGCAGATCAACCAATTTCAGGCCAAAGATTGCATCGTCTTGCTGATGGATGCGTTCTGACGTTCTACCTTTTTCAAACCTGATTACTGGCCTGTAGCGCGCCTTGTACCGCTCGGCGCCCAGGCGTTTGATGACCCGCGTTTAGACCGACGGTTGCTCCGGGACAGCCCCGGAGACATCCCGTAATATCCCGACTTTGCAATTACCGGCCGATCCCTGCACCCTGCCGCCGCCGATGTGCGGCACGCAACCTTTTGCGCCGTACAACGCTCCTTATCAAAACCCGTTCAAGAGCTTTCCGTCATGACGTCTGGACGCGATCACCGAATCGACTTTTTCCGAGGCCTGGCCCTGATCTTCATTTTCTGGGATCACGTGCCCCACAACCCTCTGGGCCAAATCACCCCGCGCAACTTCGGCTTCAGCGATGCGGCGGAAATCTTCGTGTTTCTGGCCGGGTATGCGGCAGTGCTGGCCTACGGCAAGATTCTCCAGCGCGATGGTTACCTGATCGCTTGCGTGAAGATTCTGCGCCGCGCCTGGGTGCTTTACGTGGTGCATATCTTCTTGCTGGCGATGCTGATGGGCATCGTGTTCTTCGCCAACAGCCATGTGGAAACCCGCGACCTGGTGGAAGAAATGGGCATGCACCACTTCATCACCAACCCCCAGCAAGCGCTGACAGATGAGTTGCTATTGCGCTTTAAACCGAACCTCATGGACCCGCTGCCGCTGTACATCGTGCTGCTGGCCGGTTTGCCGCTGGTGCTGCCAATGCTTGTGCGCAAAGCCTGGGCGGTGGTGGCGGTGTCGTTGACGGTGTACCTGCTGGCGCCGTGGTTTGGCTGGAACCTGGCGGCCATCAAGGATGGCGTGTGGTATTTCAACCCGGTGGTCTGGCAACTGCTGTTTGTGCTCGGTGGCGCGGCGGCGATTCACGGGCAGCGACCACGCTTGCCCGACGCCCGACCACTGATGCGCCAGCCGTTGTTTGTCGGCGCGGCGGTGTATGCGGTGCTCGCCGGGGTGATCACGATCTCCTGGCGCTGGCCGGAAATCCACGACGCGGTGATGCCGGGGTGGCTGAGCAATCTGTTGTACCCGATCAGCAAGACCGACCTGTCGCCGGTGCGGCTGCTGCACTTCCTGGCCCTGGCCTATGTCACCGCCAAGTGGTTGCCCGACAACGGCTGGACGCGGAATTGGCTGGCGCAACAAAGCTGTCGGATGGGGCGTTACTCGCTGGAAATCTTTTGCCTGGGCGTGTTGCTGGCGCCGTTGGCGGACATGGTCAATGCCATGACGGATGACGCGTTTGCCATGCAGATCTTCACCGCACTGGTGGGGGCCGGGTTGATGGCGTTGCTGGGGGCGTGGCTGGATTTCAACAAGCGGTTGAACCGGTCGGTTTCGGTGGTGCCTGCTTAACGTCAAAAGATCGCAGTCTGCGGCAGCTCCTACAGGAGAAGCGTTCAACCGGCCAACCATCGGTTAAACGCCTTCCCCTGTAGGAGCTGCCGAAGGCTGCGATCTTTTGATCTTCAAAAACAAAAAGCCCCGATCATCACGACCGGGGCTTTTGCGTTTCAGGCATCAGAGCTTCAAGAAATCGAACGCACCGCACCTTGCGTCACATTGGTCGGTTGCAGCTTGAACACGTAGAACAACACCGTCAGCAGCACCAGGAATGCCGGGCCGACATACAGCGCGACGCGGGTGTCCGGGAAGTACGCCATCAGGCCGACCACCAGCACCAGAAACGCCAGCGCCAGGTACGAACTGACCGGGTACAACCACATCTTGTATTTCAGCCCGGCCCGTTCACTGGCGCTCAGGCCTTTGCGGAACTTGAGTTGCGCCAGCAGGATCATCACCCAGGTCCAGATCGCGCCGAACGTGGCAATCGCCGTCACCCAGACGAAGACTTTCTCCGGAACCATGTAGTTGAGCAGCACCCCCAGCAACAGCACGAAAATCGACAGCAGCAGGGCACGACGGGGCACGCCGTTACTCGAGGTTGTGGCGAAACCGGCCGGGGCCTGGCCGTTCTGCGCCAGACTGTAGAGCATGCGACCGGTGCTGAAAATCCCGCCGTTGCAGGACGACAGCGCGGCGGTGATGACCACGAAGTTGATGATGCCCGCCGCCGTTTTGATCCCAAGACGCTCAAAGGTCATCACGAACGGGCTGCCCTGGGTGCCGATTTCGTTCCACGGGTAGATGGACAGGATCACGAACAGCGCGCCGACGTAGAACAACAGAATCCGCCAGAACACCGAGCCAATCGCGTTGGGAATGGTCTTCTGCGGGTTCTTCGCTTCACCGGCGGTCAGGCCGATCATCTCGACGCCGAGGTAAGCGAACATCACCATTTGCAGGGACATCAGCACGCCTTGCACGCCGTTGGGCATGAAGCCGCCGTGTTCCCAGAGGTTGGAAATCCCCAGCGCCACACCGTCATTGCCAAAGCCGAAGGCGATGATGCCGATACCGCCGATCACCATCGCAATGATGGTGACGATCTTGATCAGGGCGAACCAGAACTCGAATTCACCGAAGGCTTTCACCGCGATCAGGTTGATGGTGCCCATGCTGACCAGCGCCGACAGCGCCCAGATCCAGCGTGGTACGTCGGGGAACCAGACGCCCATGTACACCGCCACCGCCGTGATTTCCGCGACGCAGGTCACCAGCCACAGGAACCAGTAATTCCAACCGGTGAGGAAACCCGCCAACGGGCCGAGATAGTCTTGGGCATAACGGCTGAAGGAGCCGGCGACCGGGTTGTGCACGGCCATTTCGCCGAGGGCACGCATGATCACCAGGATCGCCAGACCGCCGATGATGTAGGACAGCATGATCGCCGGGCCGGCCATTTCGATGGCCTTGGCCGAACCGAGAAACAGACCGACGCCGATACAGGCGCCGAGGGCCATCAGGCGAATATGCCGTTCGCCGAGTTCGCGTTTAAGCGGGCCGCCCTGAGCGGTCTCGCCGTGGGGCAGGTGATTGCCAACGGGCATAGGGGTGCAACCTCGTCTTGTTATTGGATGTGACCACCGAGTACCCAAGCGTCGACCGATAAGCCGTTGCTTGTCTGAAACCGGGCCTGCCTTTTGGGCAAACCCGTCTTGTAGGACAAAACCTGCAAGATCAGCGGGGCGTGCAGTATAAAAAGCTTATTGCAGGGGTTTTCACTCTATAAACCACAACATTCAGCGACAACTCCCGCCAAAAGTCCGGTTTACGGAGGGGCATTACCTGGGATTTTGCCCTTTTATCCGCTGCAAAAACGCCGCCGAGTATTGCACAGCTTTGGTGCATCGTCATGCGCCGACCTAAGTCGTATTTACCTGCTGACGTGTCTATCTCGGCTGTTACGGACCTCTGTAGGAGCAAAGCTTGCTCGCGATGGCGGTCAGACAGCCAATGCACCTTTCGACTGTAAGACCGCTATCGCGAGCAAGCTTTGCTCCTACAGAGATGGGCGGTGTTTAGGGCAATCCCTTGCATAACCACTCATGCCCTTTCGAAATTTCTCTATTCACAATTTTTTCACCGGCGCCAACCACCGTCTAAGCTTCAGACAAGTCCGATCAATCTGCGTGAATGGATCAGTCGACTATGGGCGCGCTATGGCAAACCGATTCGAGCAAGACCGAAGTTCCGACTGAACGTATGGATGACGCGCCTCCACCTGAAAAACCCCGTCGTACCCGGCATGGCTGGAAAGCCTTCTGGTTGTTGCTGCTGATTATTCTGATCGCGCTGGGCCTGGCCGCCGCCAGGGAGATGCGCACCTCGAAGTTTCAGGCCCGGGAAGTCAGCAAATTTGCCGCGTCCCTGAGTTATGACCTGCAACCCGGTCCCAGCGATGCCATTCGCTACCCCGGCGCCGGGCCGTTTGATTTGCGCCTGGGCTATAGCTCAATGGGGGATTTTCTGCCCAGGCTGATCAAGCGCAACTATGTGATTGCCGCGCAAACCCGTTTTTCTCCGGCGTTGATGAAGTACAGCGAACGCGGCTTTTTCGTGCCCTATCCGGAGAAAATCCAGGCCGGACTGACGATCACAGATTGCCGTGCAGCGCCGCTGTACAAGTTCAATTACCCGCAACAACTCTATTCCAGCTTCGAGTCGATCCCGCCGGTGGTGGTCAACAGCTTGCTGTTCATCGAAAACCGCTTTTTGCTCGACCCCAAGCAACCTTTGGCCAACCCGGCCGTGGACTGGCCGCGATTCGGCATGGCCGCGTGGTCGCAAGTGGCCAAGCTGATGCACTTGCCGGGGCAATCGGCGGGCGGCAGTACCCTGGCGACGCAACTGGAGAAATACCGCCACTCCCCCGATGGCTTGACCGTGTCGGGCGCGGAGAAGATCCGGCAGATGATTTCCGCCAGCGTGCGCGCCTATCAGCCCGGCCCGCAAACCTTGCAGGCGCGGCAGAATGTGGTGCGCGACTACCTCAACAGCGTGCCACTGTCGGCGGTCCCCGGGCATGGTGAAGTGCATGGCATGGCCGAAGGCTTGCGGGTCTGGTACGGCGCCGATTTCAACAAGGCCAACGAAACCCTGGCCAGCACCGCCACCGATGCAAAAACCATGGCCGCCAAAGGCCTGGCCCTGCGTGAAATGTTGTCCTTGATGATCGCCCAGCGTCGCCCTTCTCATTACCTGACCAAAGGCCACGAAGAACTGGCCGACCTCACCGACAGCCACATTCGCCTGCTCGCCCAGAACAACGTCATCGATGCACAATTCGCCGCCGCCGCGCTGGCCAGTCAAGTGACCTACCGCGACTGGCAGACCCAGCCGACCATCCAGCCAATCGAAACCAACAAAGGCATCAGCACCGCCCGCAGCCGGTTGGCCTCGATGCTCAACCGTCCGCTGTATGACCTCGATCGCCTTGACCTCTCGGCCACCAGCACCTTGCAGAGCGACTTGCAGGCCCAGGCCACCGAATACCTCAAGCACCTGGCGGACCCGGCGTTCGCCGGGCAGATCGGCCTGATCGGCGAACGCCTGCTCACCCCCACCAGCACCACGGCGGTGCGCTACAGCTTCACCCTGTTCGAACTGACCCCGGACGGCTCCCGCGTGCGGGTGCAGACCGACAGCACCGATCAACCGTTCGACATCAATGAGGGCAGCAAACTGGAGCTGGGCTCCACCGCCAAGATGCGGGTGCTGACCACCTACTTGCAGATCATCTCCGAGCTGCACGACAAGTACGGCGACAAAACCGTGGCCGAGCTGAAGAAAACCAACGTCCCGGATCAGGATCGCCTGACCCGCTGGGTGGTCGATTACCTGATCCAGAACACCGACCGCAGCCTGCCGAAAATGCTCGGCGCCGCCCTGGATCGCAAATACTCGGCCAGCCCCGGCGAAGCGTTTTTCACCGGTGGCGGGCTGCACGTGTTCCATAACTTTCGCAACGAAGACAATGGCCGCATGCCAAGCCTGCGCGATGCGATACGCGAATCGATCAACCTGCCGTTCATTCGGCTGATGCGCGATATCGTGCGTTACACCACCTACTCCGGCCCCAACAGCAGCGCCGAGTTGCTCTTGGACGACCGTGATCCGCGCCGCCAGGAATACCTGGCCGGGTTCGCCGACAAGGAAGGCACTTCGTTTTTGCTGAAGTTCTGGAAGAAGTACAAAAACAAAGACTCCGACGCACGCCTGGAAACCTTTCTCGATAGCATGCGCCCGACCCCGATCCGCATGGCCGCCGTGCATCGCTATCTCTACCCGGACGCCGAACAGGCCGCCTTCAACACCTTCGTGCGCGCACACCTCAAAGGCACCAAGCTCACCGAAAAACTCACCGACGAACGCCTTGAGCGGCTCTATCTGAGCTATGGCCCCGGCTCGTACGACCTGCCAGACCAGGGCTTTATCGCCAAGGTCCACCCGCTGGACCTGTGGTTGATCGGCTACTTGCTCAACCACCCCGATGCCAAGTGGAGCGAGATCGTCACCGCCAGTCAGTTCGAACGCCAGGAAGTCTATAGCTGGCTGTTCAAGAGCAAGCACAAAGGCGCCCGGGACAGCCGCATCCGCACCATGCTGGAGATCGAAGCGTTCCTGGATATTCACCAGCGCTGGCAGAAAGTCGGCTACCCGTTCGATCACCTCGTGCCGTCCCTGGCCACGGCCATCGGCAGTTCCGGCGACCGCCCCGCCGCGCTGGCCGAGCTGATCGGCACCATCCTCAACGACGGCGTGCGCATGCCGACCCTGCGCATCGACAGCCTGCACTTCGCGGCCAACACGCCGTATGAAACCCAATTGGTCAACGACCCGAACGTCGGCAAACGGGTGATGCCGTCCGAAGTGGCCACGGCCATGCGCGAAGCCCTGTCGCAAGTGGTGGACGCCGGTACCGCCAAACGGGTCTCCGGCAGCTTCAAATTGCCCGACGGTACACCGCTGGCCATGGGCGGCAAGACCGGCACCGGGGATAACCGCATCGAAGCAATTGGTGCCGGTGGGCGGATTCTCAGTTCGAAATCGATCAACCGGACCGCGACCTTCGTGTTCTACATCGGCGATCACCACTTCGGCACCCTGACCGCATTCGTGCCGGGCCGCTCGGCTGAAACATTCAAATTCACTTCAGCGTTGCCCGTACAAGTCCTGAAAGGAATGGCGCCGATCCTGACGCCGTATTTGCAACCGGGCAGCGACACTCAGTGCCAGGCACCGACGGTCGCGTGGCGATAATGGCCGCGCGTGTTGTCGATGTTTCCTACGCCGAAAACCGCATTAGTACCAAGGGTGGTAATTAATTATTTTCGACTCTCTAATTCTTAATCATTCACACGCCGCCCCTCCTGCTTCAGCAGCAGAGATTTAGACTTTTATTCCTCACGCCAGTGGATAGTTTTAAGACTTCCTCTAACGTGAAGACTACTCACCATGTTTCAGTTACAAACAGTAATCAACCGGGCTGAGCCAGACAACTCCAATAACAATAAAGGGCGTCATTACGCCCTGATTAAAAACACCCTCAACAACTGTTTTACCCAGGCCACCGGCAAAAGAGCCGCTGCACTGGGCAATGTCCCATTCGGCCGCGAATCCTGGTACCGCAGCGCCGGGCAGGAGCTGGCAAGTGCCAACATTGAGGCCTGGAACAACCAGAATGCGGTAGATCGACTGCTCGATTCGGTTCAGGACATCCGCGGGTTTGCCGAGCCGTTGCTACGTGCCGCACTGAAACAGCGTTACGGATTGGATCTGGATGTTCAGGCAACTTGGCTGCGGCTCTACATCCCCAAAGAACTGCCGTGGTATGTGATTAATACTTCCGATGCCGTCGTCACTCGAACGGTGTCTTTACTGGATGCGGCGCTGCATAACTTTTCAAAGTCAGAAACATTCGAACCACCGTCGGGATTTATTACCCGGCCCGATCATCGCGGGCACTTTGACTCGCTGCCGATCAATCAACAAATGAGCATTAAACAATTCCAGACACTGTGCCGCGAACTGGACATCGGCGCCCGTTACAAGCGTCATCTTGAACAGATCCTGCTACCGGCCAGCCCCGTGGCCGCCGGGGTCTTGCAGCACTGGGTCAGCCTCAGCCAGAAATCCGCACTCAGAGCGGCCGCCCACCTGGCGCTGCACAAAAACGACATCGGCCAAAATGCCCACAGCCTGGTGCTGGGGCTGATCCACGGGCTCACGAACCTGACCCTGGACGGCAAAGTCATGCAGGCCTGTGACCTGCGCCTGATGGACACCACCCTGACCGGCATCGTGGTGTTCACCCCGGTGAAACAACAGCAGAACCTGGGCACCAGCCGGGTGCTGGCCTACGTCCCCCACGACCCCGAACACCCGCTCAAGGAATACCCGTCGGCGACCGCCTGCATGACGCAAATCACCCGCCAACTGCTGGCAAACAAGGTGTTGCCGTCCACCGGCCAGACCTATCGGCAGTTCTTCAGCCAGTTCGTCGACCAGCAACAGCGCGGGCATTTTTTCGCCGGCCTGGAGCAACGCCTGAGCCAGGTCAAATGGCACGAAAAGCAGCCTGACGACCCCAGCCCGAGCTGGCGTGAAACACCGCTGTCCAGGCCCAACCTGCAAGTGTCCGTGTTGCCGATCAGCGCGCCGCTCTGGGAGCACCTGTACCAGCGAGCCCTGAACAAGATCCTCAACGATGGCCGCGAGATCGCCGTCTCCACCGCCGACGCCGACAGCCGTGCGCGGTGGGCCTGGTGGGACAACTTCAAGAAAATCCTCTCGGATATTTTCAATGTCGCGCTGATGGTGGTGACGCCGTTCGTGCCGGGCCTGGGTGAACTGATGCTGGCCTACACCGCCTATCAACTGACCACCGATGTGATCGAGGGCGTGGTCGATCTGGCCGAAGGCTTGTATGCCGAAGCCGCCGACCATGTGGTCGGCGTGGTCACCGACGTGATTCAACTGGCCGCGTTCGGCGTCGGTGGCGCCATCGGCAATGAGTTCAAGCTCAAGCTTTCGCCGCTGATCGAAGGCATGACGCCGGTACAAATGCCCGGCGGTGACACCCAGTTGTGGAACCCCGACCTTGGCCCGTATGAGCAAAAGCAGATCAGCCTGAGCAAAGACTCGACGCCCGATCCCCTGGGCCTGCACCGAATTGGCGGTCAGGACATCTTGCCGCTGGACGATGGGTTCTACGCCGTAACAAAAGACCCCGAGACCGCCGCCCATCGCATCCAGCACCCCGCCCGCCCGGACGCCTACTCACCGAAGATCACCCACAACGGGCACGGTGCCTGGCTGCTCGAAGGGGAAAACCCTCGCGACTGGGACGCCAACACCCTGATGAAACGCCTGGGCCATCGCACCGATGGTTTCAACGCCGAGCAACTGGAAAACATCCGCCGGGTCAGCGGCACGGATGAAGGGGTGTTGCGCCGCATGCACGTCGAGCAAACCCCGCCGCCGTTGCTGCTGGACGACACCCTCAAACGCTACAAAGCCTTCAAGGACATTGGCGTGGCCCGGGAGCAAATTCGTACCGGGGCGCCCATGGACCCGTCGTCCTTCTGGTTCGAACAACTGGTCACCGAACTGCCTGGCTGGCCGGCGGATTACGCACTGAATGTCTATGAACGCCCGAACCTGACCGGCCTGTTCCGCACCTACGGCCATGCCCGGGCCTCCACCCGTCAGACATTGAAAATCAGTCTCGGCGAGGTGATGGCGGGGCGACTCCCGGAACGGGTGGTGGGTTTTCTGGACGAAGCGCAATTGGCCGACTTGCTCGGTTCACATCTGCCGACCGATGAGCGTGTGCAAACATTGCGAGATCGTTTGGCGGCGCGGGTCGAGGGACGCAGAGGCGATCTCTCGGACTACCTGTATCGCGCCAGGGAGGTCAGCCAGGACGCCAACGTTCAGCGCTTGCAGCAGCAATATCCCGACCTGCCGACCGACATTGCCGAAACCCTGATGGCCGGCGCCCGGAGCACCGAACTGGACACGCTGGCCCACCAGCAACGCATCCCCCTGCGCCTCAAGGGCCAGGCCCGCGAATGTGCATTTGAAACCCGGGCGGCAAGAGCGTGTGAGGGTTATTTCCAGAACGCCCGGATAACTGCCGACACCGAGCGCCTGGCCCTGAACGTGTTGCGGCTCAACAGCGACACCTTCAATGAACTGCGCATCGAAGTGCGTGACGGCACTTTCGACGGTCCCTTGCGCTGCCAGGTCGGGGCCGATCAGGCCACCACCGTCAAGGTGCTGGTCCGTGACGAACGCGGGCGCTACGAGGGGCGTGACCGGAACAATCGCAAGTTGCAAAAGTCCTTCAATCTGTACGAGTCGATCCTGCGCGCCATACCCGAAGCGGCGCGTCTGGAACTCGGTTTTCGCCCCGGCCAGGGCGCCTGGTTCAAGGAGTGGCTGATCGCCAAATCCGAGGCACCGGCCGAACGCCGTACGGCGTTGCTGGCGCCGCCGATCCGGCCGGTGGCGGAATGGGAGACGACGTTGCTGTTGCGTGGCGCTTCGCTGACCCGGGAAGCCCGAACCCTTGAGCAGCGGGTGAAGGACCTGTATCCACACCTCAACGAACGGGAGGTGAGTGCCTTCATCCGTTCACTGCCCCGTGATGCCGACCCGGTGCAGGTGCTCTCGACCCTCAAACGCGAACTGAACGTACTGCGCAATGTGCTCAGCGTCTGGCGGGATCAGATAGTCGCGACACTGCCCGACGATTCAGCCATTGCACCCGATGCCGTCAAGCACCTGGCCGAACGCCTCGCCGAATGCTTCGAAAGAAAGCCACGGGTGTTCGATGAGCGCAGCGCCCCCCTCACCGGCGGTTATGCGCTGGACCTGTCCAGCGATCTGCGCCGTTACAACCTGGAACGCTGGTGGCGAAAACTGCCGGACCTCAAGGTCTGGCTCGATCAGGTCACCACCCTGAATCTGGATGGCATGGAGTTCTCGCAACGCTCGGACGACATGTTGAAAGACTTCACCCAACTGCGTCAGTTCAGCGCGCGCCGCTGCGGCCTGACCGGGCTGCCGGCCGGCGTCGGGAAAATGCCGGCGCTCGAAACCCTGCGCCTGAGCGATAACCGCATCCGGCTGACCGACGAAGCCGTGGTGCAACTGGGAAACCTGACCCGCCTGCAAACCCTGCGCCTGGAATACAACTCGTTGGGCCTGGCACCGAACGTGCGGCGCATGCCGCGCCTGAGGGTCCTGAACCTGGCCAACACCGGCATCGACGCCTGGCCCGAGGGGTTGCTGGGCAGGCATCGTCCCCGGGGCTTTTTCCTCGACCTGTCGGGCAACCCGATCAGAACCATTCCCCGGGCCGTGCGCGGCTCGAACAACGCCTGGACCGTCGCCCGGGCGCGACTGGACGCCGGAAAACTGCTGGACGCCCACCGCATGGCGTTATACGAATATCGCCGCTCGGTGGGCTTGCCCCGGGAGAACGCCTACGAACCCCTTGCCCAAAGCAGGCGGGACAAGTGGCCGCTGAATGACGATTCATCGATGTGGGGCAACCGCTCTCCCGGCCTGGGCACCTGGCGGGTCGAAGCCTGGGACAACCTGATGAGCGAAACCAACAGCCAAGGTTTTTTCCGGCTCATCGACAGCCTGACCACCTCGGCCGATTACCGGGCCGGCGGTTGGGTACGCGAACAACTGTCGCGGCGGGTCTGGGAGTTGATCGATGCCATGGACCTGGACACGCCCCTGCGCGAAAAACTGTTCCGCACCGCCGAAAACCCGGAAAACTGCGAGGACGCCAGCTCCGAGATCTTCAACCGCATGGGCGTGCAGGCGCTGGTGTCCCAGGCTTACGCCTATTCGACCTCCGCCACTGAACTCGAACCGCTGATGGTGAAGTTGAGCAAAGGCGCCACGCGCCTGGATCGGGTTAACGAAATCGCCCTGGCCGATTCCTTGTCGCGCCCCAGTCGGGCCGAAGAAGTGGAAATCTACCTGGCGTATCAAACCGCACTGGCGCGACGTCTTGACCTGCCCTGGCAGTCCGACTCCATGCTTTACAGAACCCTGGCGGCGGTGTCGGACGACGCCATCGAACGGGCCTACGACACCGTACTGGAGCGCGAGGCCGGCGACGGGCTGGTCAACGGCATGCTCGAACAACCGTTCTGGGAAAACTACTTGCGCGAAACCTACCCCGAGCAATGGCAGGCCAACGATCAATCCTTTGATCGGCAAGTGGACGCGCTGGAAGAACAGCGCAGCAACCCCGGTAATAACCCGCCGATGACCGATCAGGTTTACTCGCTGACGCTCAACGAACTGGCCTACAACAGACAGGCCCTGGGACGCCGGCTGACGCGCGACCTGTTGAAACAATACGGCCTGGAGGACTCATCCGCCCGGCGCCCGGGCGTTGAACAGTAGCAATACGCTGCCGTAGTAATCGCCGGGGTGATAGCCCCCGGCCGGTTGCTGCGGCTCGATTTCCAGCAACACCCGCGACCCCACCGCCGCGTCGGCCGCCGACACCACCTGACGCGGCGTCAGGTCATGACTGAGTTCGACCCCGTTGAACCGCACGCTCAAAGCAATATCGTCGGCGTCCCGGCCATTGGACAAGTAGGGCCTGAGTTCCAGGCGCGCTTCGATCGCACTGGTGTCGTGGCGCACATCAAAATATTTGCGCAGGCTGCCCAGTTTTGAGGTGGCCACATTCCACGGCAGGATCTGCTGGCGGTGAATCCAGGTCGGGTCGGCCGGCACCACATAAAACGTCCGTGTCGGCACCGTCACGGACACTTCGAAAGTATGTTCCTCGCGAGCCGCCACGGCCCAAAGACTCATCAGCCCCGTGGCAGCCATCAGCGCGACGACTGTGCATTGCTTGATCATGTTGGTTACCCACAACGTCCATTAAAAGCAGCCACTGTTGGCTAATGCCGATCAGTTAAGCCCTGGAAAAGTACTTCTCTGTGGGAGCAGGCCTGCTCGTGAAGACGGAGTATCAGTTAACGCTTATGTCGACTGACACGCCGTCTTCGCGAGCAAGCCCGCTCCCACAAGGTGTTCGTCTTGACTGGCCGGTGAACCGTTATTGACTCGCTATCTTCAGCACTTTCTTGGTGTCGCCCTCGACCACCATGAACCGATACTCACGGCCCTTTTCCTTGTCGAAACCGAAGGACTTGCCCGCCAGCACATGATGTTTGGTGGTCGGGCCGCAGTCGTTTTCATCGCGGATCGAGCAGCTTTTGAACTCGTCGACCACCATCACTGTGTTGCCGTTGTTGCGCAGTTCATAACGGCTGGGGGTGTCGTTGATCGCCGTGTCGAAGCGCGCATTTTTGGGCCGCACAAAGAAGATCGTGCCAAACCCGGTCATCACGTTGACCCCCGCTGACAGGCTCTTTTTATAGTCGTCGCGTTCTTCATTGGAGAGGACGAATTCATCTTCTTTTTCCGGGACCACGGGCACGAAACGCACGCGAAAGTAACGCTCGCTGTCCCGCTCGCCCATGTACAGCAAGCGCGTGCCCTGCATGCCTTTGGCCGGCACGATCAATCGGGCCGGGCTGGCCATGATGCCCTTGCGCGCGGCGCCATCCGCCGCGTTCTCGATCGGGACTTCCCGGGCCGAACCGTCGGCGTCGTAGAGGATTTCCAACACGTTGATTTTCACGAACGCCGTGGCGTCGCCACTGTTGAACACGCGCTTGAGGTAGGTACTTTTATCGCCATCCAGGTAGTCGTACACCGTGCCGACATTGATCTGCGGCCCGGCCTGAACCGTCAGGGCAAACACACTGAGCGCCCCCATCCACAACAGACGTTTCATCGTCTTGAACCTCGTAAGAATAAAAAGTCGCGATCGCGGAAGGTCAAACTTCCGAATCCCAGATCACGGTGATGTTGCCCTTGAAGGGGCGGCCCTGGGCGTTGGTGATTAACCAGTTGGTGTCGCGTTCGGGCACTTCAAAGTGCAAGGTTCCCGGTTTGCGATCGACATAAATGCCGGGCTGGAACGGTGCGCTTGCCATGCGGCCCAACAGCATGCGTTTGACGGGTTGCCCGCTACTGTTCATCAGGCCATGGGGCAAACTGACGCTGACATTCACCACCCCCGTGTAACCGGACTGGCGATCCGTGATTGCGCAGCCTTCGACTTGATCGAACTCACACTCCAGCCGCATCGTGAACCTGGATGAGGCCGAGATCAGAAAGGTCTGGTCACGCATTAAACGAACCGGTTTGCGCCCCTGATCCAGCCAGCTCTGCCACCCGCCCTGGGGCTCCAGGATGACTTTATTGCCGCCCGGTGGAATATCCACTTTGAGGGTGTGTTGCACGTCGAGGACGAAGTCCAGGGTCAGGCTGTCGTCATTGGAATTAATGCCCCCCATGTCGAAATCCAGACCGGGGCCGATGCTGTAATTCATCGAGCCGGTGTACAGCCCGCTCGACATGCCCAACGGGTTGGGCGTGCGCAGCTCGTAGGCGAAATCGATGGTGTTGAAATACATATGCGGAATGCGGAACGCCACTGTTTTGGAACAGGACGCCTCCACCGGGGTTTGCCAGAAAAACAGGTAGGATATCGGCGAATACGCCCCGACACCGCTGTTCTGACAAGGCGCCGGAGCGTTTACCCAACTCCTGCCGCCCCACAGTTTTCGGTGCCCCGAGAGTACGTCTGACTCACCGGTCAGGGTGGTGACCGGGTCGCTGTAGTAGTGACGGGAACCGATGCCGGCGATACGCACTTCCACGGTTTCCGTTTCCCCGGTGTCTTTGTTTATCACCGTCAGTTGCCGCCAGTTGGCCGGGACCTTGATCGATACCGGCGTACCGGCCTCGATGGGCTGGCTGGGCCCGAACTGGATCGGCAACTGGATACTGAACGTGTTGTACCGCTCGCACTGCACTGGATACGTCGCGCAATAACCGCTGTTCGGGGTCTTGTTGATAAATACGTTGCGCTGCGGCTGAGCCGGGTCCGGCGTGAACAGGGCCCGGATCTCCTGGTTGATGGCTTCGGCCGCTGGCGCCGCCAGTGCCAGCATCATGCCGAGCCCGTACATCGACTTTTTCATAGGTTTCAACCTGCCTTCTGCTCGGTGGAGGTGACGTCGGCCAGGGTGTCTGGCGTGCACCGCAGGTCACCGATCATCAACACGTTGTTTTCACTGCGGTGGCGATTCGCATCGAGACGGAACTGACACAGCAACTGCTCGCCGCGCCGCACTTCCAGGGTCGGCGAACCGGCGTTCATTTCCATGGAGAAAAACCCGTCGACTTCGGTCACGCCACGGCTGGCATGGTTGATCACGTGATGGCCCTTGAGCGGTCGCCCTTGCGGGTCGACCAGACGCCCCAGCACCGTCAGGGTTTTCATCACCTGGACCTTGCGATATTCCACGCCGCCCTTGTTCAGGTGATAGCGGGTGCGCGGCGGCGAAATGCTGGCGGCCGGCACGTGATTGCCTTCGAAATCGAAACTCACCGAGCTGTTCTGGTACGCGGTGATCGGGATGAAGTTACGCCCCGGGCGCAACGCCGCGCTGCCACCGCTCAAGTCGTCGGCGCGCAAGACGATGCCGTCGATATCGGATTCCACATCGACAATCAGCCCCGCACCTCGAACATCAGGCTGACTGGTCAGGACCATGTATTCACCGCCGATGGCCAGGGTGCTGTCCATGTTCAAGCCACCGGTAAAGTTGCCGTTGTAGGACGAACGCTGAACAAAGCCATCGCCGCTGATGGTGTCGGCGCGAAAACTGGCCAGGCTCGACAGGCCCATGCCATAGGTGTCGGTCAGCGCGGTGACCGAGACGTTTTGCAGCACGTGATCCTTCAAGTCTTTGCGCCAGCCTAGGGAGGCGTTGTTATCGCGGCTGCCATCCCGGGCCGTGCGCGAGCCGATGCTGCCGGTGATCTGCTGGCCCGGTGCGCCCAACGCCAGGTTGAGGCTCAGGTCGACCCCGCGATTGCGCGCATCGCCGCTGCTGTAGCTGCCGGGGCGATCAAACAGGGACAACCGCCAGTTCGCGTCGCTGCCAAACAGCTCGGTGCGCTGGGTCCAGCCCAGGTCCACGCCGAGGCCTTCGACGTTGCCTTCGCTGTGGGACACCCGGGCGTTCAACGAGTTTTTGCTGCTGATGCGATGGTTCAGCGCCAGGGACGAGTTGCTGGTTTCGCCGACAAACACATTACGTTGCCGCACACGGGTGCCGTCCGGCAGGGTGTCGTAGGTATTGGTGGTATCGAGCCAGCTACGGTTATGACTGATCACCAGACTGCCGGAGCCATAGTTGTAGAGGCTTTGCAGATCGACGCCGGTGCCGTGGTCTTGCGTCTGGTAGACGTTGGCATACACGCTGATGTGGTTGGCCAACGTCCAGTCGATGGACGTGCCGTATTGCATTTTTTCGCGGATCTGGCGCGCCGACAGCCCGAGAATCACCCGTGGATGCAGCAAGTAATTGAGCGAGGCCCCGGCCGTCGCGCTGCCGCTGGCCTGCTGGTCCCAATTGCTGAGCAGTTTGGTTTCCTGCCCGGCAAACAGGTTGTAACGCCAGCGCTCATCGAGGTTGCGCCAGTTGTTGGGCTTGTAGACCAATTCCTGGGTGGTGCTGGTGATCTGGCCGTCTTCGATCAGGCGCACTTCGACTTCGTAGATGCCACCGGGCATGGGCCGGGTGTCGAGGGTCTGCAGGCCGGCGGGCACCGATTGGGTATTGATCAGCAAACCGTCGCGGTAGATTTCCACCGACGCCTGGCGGTTGGCCGTGACGTAGATCGGGTACACGCTGGGCATCGGGCTATTGATCGCCAGGCTGTCGGAGCTGCCGTACATGACGCCCACCGTCGTGTCGGGGCTGGTGCCAAAGGTGCGGGGCTGGCGGGTCAACCCTTCCGAGCTGGGGGTGAAGTAACCCAGGCGCAAGAACTGGCCCTGTAATTCACGCTGGGTGTAGAGCTCGTGGACCGCGTGGTAGAGCTGGTCATCCGGGCCGCCGAGACGGGCCAGTTGCATGTTGAAGGTCTGGCTCCAACTGCCCAGGCTGCCGCTGGCTTCCAGGCCAAAGCGTCCGCCCAGGTCCTGGTCCTGGCCGCCATTGAGGTTGAGCTGGTTGCGCAACATCAGGCCGCTGCTGCCGTTTTCCGGTTGGTCGTGGTAACGCTTGACCCCGGTGTCGCGCTCAGCATTTTCGGTGAGGATCGACACCAGTGAATTTTCCAGGTTGTAGTGCACCGCCAACATCTGTTCCGGGCAGTGCCCGACGCAGTCGCCCAGCGCCACACCCGGTTTCAGGTACGTGGCCCAGGTCTCGCGCTCGGCGGCACTGAGTCGGCTTTCACTGGTGTCGGTAAATTCGAGCAGGGTGATGCGGTCATCGCGCGACAGTACGACCATCGCCTCGCCCAACGGTTGTTGATCGAGTTCCACGCGAACCGCCAGAGGCACATCAAAAAAGTGCTCCTCGAAATCCGCCGGCAAACCTTTGGCCTGGGCCAACAGGCTTCGCGGTGTAGAACCGGCAGGAACCGGAGCCGCCACCGCACTGGCGCAAAACAACAGCGCAAGCGCAGCCGCGATGGGTGTCATCGGGAACATGAACACATACTCTGATTACAGACAAAAATAAGAAGTCCGGCAGGCAGACAGTTGTTTGCCCGCCGGTTGACGCTGATCGCAACGTTAGCGAGCGACCGGTGTTACCGCGTCAAACATCATGGCAACCACACCGGTGTAGTCGCCCGGTGCAAACGTGGTGCCTTTGGCGCTGATACGCAGTGGCGCGCGATAGTTCACATCGGACTCGGCCTCGCCCACGACCATTTGCGGAGTGGTGGTGAGTTCTTTGCCGTTGATTTCAACTTTCAAGTCGATGCTCTCGGCACCCGCCAGCAGTTTCGGTGCAGTCAGGACACTGGCATGTACCGAACCATTGTTGTTACGCACATCGAAGAAGCCAGTGACTTCATCCATGGTGCCGGTGCTTGGACGGAAGTCCATGCGCTGATCCTTGTTGACCAGGTCCGGGTCGACAGGCACCACGTAGAAGCCATTGGTCGGCACGTGGCCGACAATGCTGATCGAGTGACTGGCTTCACCCGCGGCGAATGCTGCGCTCGACGTGAACGCCAGTACAGCCAAAGGGATAGCAACAGTGATTTTCTTGAACATCTTTCAGTACCTGTCTTGTTAATAAATGAATCATTAAGCGCTCTACCCTGTCTGCGCTGTTACAGCACAGGACGTTATGGGTTCAAACTTTCAACGCCAACGAATGATCCCCTACTGCCCTCAGCAAGTAAGCAAGTAACTTCCGATGAACATGTAGTTATAAGCCTCAGGACAAGACAGAAAAAAGTTCAAAAAACCAAATTATTGATTGATGCCTGTCAGCATTGACCTACAGACAGTTTTATTGAAATAACCATACAGACTATATCGCCGCAAACAGGGCACT
>NZ_JBAGKV010000004.1:0-298747 GCF_037049705.1 Janthinobacterium sp. LPB2021202312-11-4
CTAGATGACTTTTGAGTAAGTACAGCGACGTGTTTTTCAATCAGTGAATAACCCGCCAACTTGTCGGTCGATGCGGCTCGGCAAGTCGCTGAAAACCTAGTTCACAGGTTTTTAAAGCGCAATAAAATAATTAAATAAGATTTATTTGAACTATTTATTCCATTTTTTGAGCGGGGATTTCTTAATTAAAAACAAAAAACTAACTCGACCTTTTCCTTAGGAAGCTTCCTAACGTCAATTTGCAGTCGTCCTACAGCAGGATCTGATTTGGCAAATTTTCGTTACGCCTTGTAAAGGAATGCTGACGATATTCGCGACCAAACCCCGTGGGATGACTGCCTGGACAAGGCTGTAAGGAAAACCTTCCGAAATCCTCTCGGTTGCACGGGCTGCAGGGCTCTGGCGCGCTTGTTTCAGCGTCTCTGGAAGGGTGAGATGCGTGCCATGCCTGTCGTGCAGGTGCATAACAAGAAGGAGGCGCAATGAACGCCGTGACTCATTTCCATCTCTCCCCGTGGGCCGATTTTCCGAGCGCCTGCGTCGATGACCCGCAAAGGTCTGACCTCATTTTTGCAGCCGCCCTCGACCTTCGAGGCGGACACAGGCAATCCCGGCAACCGACACGCTGATCCAGCGGTGTCTGGCAGCAGGGGGTTAGCGGTGTACAATGCGCCGCGTTTTAACTGTGACCTCCTGCGCACCTGCGCAAACTTCAAGGCTACCCGTCTTGTTCATTCCGTCGCGCCACAAGCGTGTCGGGTTCGATTTCGTCACAGATAAAAACAAACAGGTGACGCATGACCGTTGTAAATACGCTGAACTCCTGGTGCTTGCGCTGGGGTTTGATCGGCGCTGCTTGAAATTGCAACCGAGCAGCAACGTCTATTGAACATCATCAAACCTTGCGTGAGACCCTTTTCATGAGTGGACAAAACTCGCATTCAGGCGAGCTGAAACGCGGCCTGAAAAATCGCCATATTCAACTGATCGCCCTCGGTGGCG
This sequence comes from Janthinobacterium sp. LPB2021202312-11-4, assembly GCF_037049705.1. Taxonomy (NCBI): domain Bacteria; kingdom Pseudomonadati; phylum Pseudomonadota; class Betaproteobacteria; order Burkholderiales; family Oxalobacteraceae; genus Janthinobacterium; species Janthinobacterium sp. LPB2021202312-11-4. The sequence goes on from NZ_JBAGKV010000004.1 coordinate 1,003, forward strand.
CGATCGGTACCGGGCTGTTCCTCGGCTCGGCGGGCGTCCTCAAATCCGCCGGCCCGTCGATGATCCTCGGCTACGCCATCTGCGGCTTTATCGCTTTCATGATCATGCGCCAGCTCGGCGAAATGATCGTCGAAGAGCCGGTGGCCGGTTCCTTCAGCCACTTCGCCCACAAATACTGGGGCGGTTTTGCCGGCTTCCTGTCGGGCTGGAACTGCTGGATTCTGTACATCCTGGTGGGCATGTCGGAGCTGACGGCGGTCGGTAAATACATCCACTACTGGGCGCCGGATATTCCGACCTGGGTCTCGGCAGCCGGTTTCTTCGTGCTGATCAACCTGATTAACCTGGCCAACGTCAAAGTCTTTGGCGAGGCCGAGTTTTGGTTCGCGATCATCAAGGTCGTGGCGATTGTCGGCATGATTGCCCTGGGCAGTTATTTGCTGGTCAGCGGCAACGGCGGCCCGCAAGCCTCGGTGAGCAATCTGTGGTCCCACGGCGGTTTTTTCCCGAACGGCGTGAGCGGTCTGGTGATGGCCATGGCGATCATCATGTTTTCCTTCGGCGGCCTGGAAATGCTCGGTTTCACCGCAGCCGAAGCCGACAAACCGAAAACCGTGATCCCGAAAGCGATCAACCAGGTGATCTACCGGATTCTGATTTTCTACATCGGTGCCCTGGTGATTCTGCTGTCGCTGACCCCATGGGACAGCCTGCTGGCGACCCTGAACGCGTCCGGCGATTCCTACAGCGGTAGCCCGTTCGTGCAAGTGTTCTCGATGCTCGGCAGCAGCACCGCTGCGCACATCCTCAACTTCGTGGTCCTGACCGCTGCATTGTCGGTGTACAACAGCGGCACTTACTGCAACAGCCGCATGCTGCTGGGCATGGCCGAGCAGGGCGATGCGCCGAAGGTACTGGCGAAGATCGACAAGCGTGGCGTGCCGGTGCGTTCGATCCTGGCCTCGGCGGCAGTGACATTGATCGCTGTGCTGCTGAACTACCTGATTCCGCAAAACGCCCTGGAGTTGTTGATGTCGCTGGTGGTAGCAACCCTGGTGATCAACTGGGCGATGATCAGCTTCTCGCACTTCAAGTTCCGCCAGCACATGAACAAGACCAAGCAAACGCCGCTGTTCAAGGCCCTGTGGTACCCGTACGGGAACTACATCTGCCTGGCGTTCGTGGCGTTCATCCTGTGTGTGATGTTGCTGATTCCGGGGATTCAGATCTCGGTGTACGCGATCCCGGTGTGGGTGGCGTTCATGTGGATTTGCTACGGCATCAAGAACAAGCGCAGCGCTCAACACGCACTGCAGACTGCCGTGAAGTAACACAGCAGGCAGCAGGACAAACCCGGCCATGTGCCGGGTTTGTCGTTTCTGCGTCAGGCGTTATTTCTGGTCCAGAAAGCTCTGCACCGACGCATTGAAAAAATCCGGGTCCTGGATAAAGGCGAAATGGCTGACATTCGGCAGGATCAGCAGGCCAGCGCCGGGAATGGCAGACGCCATGTACTCGGTGTGTTCACGCTTGATGGCTTCATCATGGTCACCGTCAACGATCAATACCGGGCTTTTGATTTTCGCCAGGTCCTCGGTCGTCCAATTCGGCTGGCTCGCCCACATATGGCTGATTTGCTCGACGAACGCGTCGTACTCCTTGGGGGTAGGCGACAGCTTCACGTATTCCTTGCCGGCGCGTTCGATGTAGGCGGCGAACGTCGGGTTCTTCTCGACACCTTCCTTGACCCCCGAGGTCTGGGTGTTGGCGGCGAAAGCGAAGACCTTGCCGGTGCGCTGCGGGTAGCGCATCGCCAGGTCCAGCCCGAGGATCGCGCCGTCACTCCAGCCGACGATGTCGGCGCGTTCGATCTTCAGTTTGTCGAGCAGCGCGATGACGTCGTCGGCCATCAGGTCGTAGCCGAATGGTCGGGCATCCCGCGAACTGCGACCGTGGCCACGGCTGTCTACCGTGATGACGGTGTGCTTCGCCGAGAGGGCCTTGACCTGATGGCCCCAGTAATCGGAGTTGGCCAGACCGCCGTGCAGTAACACGACGGGAGAGCCATGGCCGGTAATCGAGTAATAGAGCTTGATGCCGTTGACGTCGGCACGGCCGGTTTTCGCACTGGTGATCGGGGCCGGGGTTGCAGGCAACGTTTCCCAGCGCTCGGTGGCATGAGCGATGTTGAATGACAGAAGGACACAAAAAGCGGCAAGTAAGCGACGGGGCATAGGTGTCTCCATTCAAAAGGCCTGATCGGTGTGATCGGGATGCTTTAGCGTAGAAGGCCGTCGTCAGAAGGCCAGGTCTTGGTGTTTAAAGTCATGTTGCGGATAGCGTTGTAATGTTCTGCAGTCTGGTTCCTACATGGGCGGTTGCCACGTACTACAGGGGTTTCGGAAAATAGAATAAAGCGCGTTAATTCGGAAGTTGCCTACAACCCGCCTGATAATTTTTGTCATAGGCTGGCTCTCCAAAAACATGAAAGAGCGGCGGATATGGCCAGTAACAGCTACATGACGATTACCGGTAAACGACAAGGTTTTATCTCTGCGGGTTGTTCAGGGCATAGCTCTATTGGTAACAAATGCCAGATTGATCACGAAGACGAAATCATGGTTTTGGCGTGCTCCCATGATATGACTACGGGCAGTGAAGGCGGTGTTGCAGATGGTCGCGGCAAGCACATGCCTGTCATCATTACCAAAGCAATTGATAAATCCTCGCCTTTATTGGCGAGCGCGTTGCATGAGGGCGAAGAGGTGGAGTGCACGATCAATTTCTACCGTACAGCCTCGGCTGGAGGGCAGGAACGCTATTACTCAATACATCTTTCCGGTGCGCGCATTGCACATATCAGTCAACAAATACCCCACGCTATTCGAATGAATGATGCGGAGCCGCAAGAGCAAGTGGCTATTCGGTATAGAGAGATTGCCTGGGCGCACGTGACCGCCGCTACAAGTGCTTATAGTTCTTGGGGTGAGGAGAGTGAATGAAGAGGCTTGTGATATTTATGATGTAACGCGAGCGGCTTCTGATCTGGTTGCTGTTGGATGCCAAGTTGGTATGACGCATTTTCCTGACGGTCTTATGCGGCTGCGATTTGGCTCGATTATTTCGTCCTATGCCAATGAGGTCATCCAAGCGGTTGACGAAGGGCTGATCAGTGCATGGGAAGGGGTTCAGGAGATCAGGGCTGAGTATGAAGGGTTGTCGTCAAAGGCGCGGTTTTACCTTCAAAACGGTATTGGGGTTGCGGCGGGTGTTATGCAGATTAAAACGGGGGTTTCAATCGCTACTGCACCGGGGGCAGGTGTGGTAGGTGTTGTTCCGGGAGCGCTGATGGTTGGGCATGGAGCGAATAACATTTATGAAGGGGTGGCTAATATCTACTATGGGTCGGAAGCCTCCAGTACTGTTGGGCCCGTTAGGTGGCTCTATAGAACAGCATTTGATGATTATAGGGGGGATACGGCTTATTACTCCTTGGACTTGGCATTGTCGGCGTATGGAGTTATTAGGAGAGTTCCAAGGCCTGAAACTTTTGAGCTTTTCAGGCGAGATCCGATCAATTACGAAAGAGCTTACCAACAAACGGGAAAACTGGCGTTGGCCTTTGAGGCTCTGGTTGATTTTCTAACGATAAAGATAATTCGATCACAAGAGGGTTCGGGCTAGTAATAAAAAGCTATTGCGGGAGGGTTATGTTTTTCCGCGCATTCTTGGGATGTATATGATCAACCCAAAAAAAACGACGATTGCATATGATGCTAAGTAAGCTTTGTTTAAATATTTTTCATCTATGTGAATTATTTTTCTTATGCCGAATACAATCAGTCCAGAGGGTAATCCAGAGCATCCTAGGACTAGAAGAGTGACAGCAAGGTGATATCGAATCTTCTCAAGAAGCATTATCGCGAGACCTCATTGATGTGAGGCGTTAGGTTAGTAAGATTAGTCGAATCAAAGCAACTATTTTTAAGGCTTATTGATTGTGCTAGTGAATAGCTCAGCAAGCTCGTCTGTTTCAATGAGCATCTGATATTCAGTTCGTCATTCGCGGTATCCTGCACACCCTAAAACCCGGACGCTTTTCCATGCTGGTAATTTCCAACAACGTGCACCTGCCGGATGCCGAGATCGAATTGACCGCCATCCGCGCCCAGGGCGCCGGTGGGCAGAACGTCAATAAGGTTTCCAGTGCGATGCACTTGCGCTTCGACATTCCGGCCTCGTCCTTGCCTGAGTTCTACAAGGAGCGGCTGCTGGCGCTGCGGGACAGTCGCATCACCAGCGACGGTGTGTTGATCATCAAGGCTCAGCAATACCGCACGCAGGAAGCCAATCGTGCCGATGCGCTGGAGCGGCTGGTTGAGCTGATTCTCAGCGCCACCAAAGTCGAGAAGAAACGCCGCCCGACCAAGCCAACCCTCGGTTCGAAGAAGCGTCGGCTGGAGTCGAAGACCAAGCGCGGCAGCATCAAGGCTGGGCGCGGCAAGGTGGACTTCTAGCGGGCGTCGCGCTCTTCGCGATACTTAGGCGCTTGTCGGTACAGATAAATGCTCAGCATCAAACCGCTGAGTGCCGCGATGGCCGCAAACAGAAAGATCGACGCAAAGCCAAACCCTGCCGCAATCGCACCGGCCAGTGGCCCGGTAATCCCCAGCGACAAATCGATGAACAGCGAGTAAGCCCCGACCGCCGCGCCGCGACTGGAGGCCGGCACCAGGTTCACCGCTTCCACGCCCAGCGCCGGGAACACCAGCGAGAAGCCGAAACCGCTCAGCGCCGCCCCCGCCAATGCCCAATGGGCGTCCGGCGCCAGCCACAGCAGCAACAACCCCAAGGTTTCCACCGACAGGCAGGCAATCGCCACGCGAAACCCGCCGAGGCGGTTGATCAGGTTGCCGAACAGAAGGCGTGCACCAATGAAACTGGCGCCGAACAGGCTCAAGCAAAGCACTGCGTTCGACCAATGCTGCGTGGCGTAATACAAGGTGATGAACGTGGCGATGGTGCCGAAACCGATCGAGCCCAGCGCCAGGCCGCAGCCGTGGGGCAGCACCCGCCCCAGCACATGCATGAACGGCAGGCGCTCACCGACCACGATCGGCGCGGCGGTTTTCGGCCAGGCCAGCGCCAGGCCCAGCGCGGCCAGTAGCACGATGCTCACGCCCATGCTCCACAAGCCCAATTCACCGACCAGCCACACCCCCAGCGGGGCGCCGATGGCGATGGCGCCGTAACTGGCGATGCCGTTCCAGGAGATGACTTTGGCGGTGTTCGCCGCGCCGACCCGGCCAATGCCCCAACCGATCGAGCCCGAGCCCACCAGGCTTTCCGCGCTCCCGAGCACCAATCGGCCGATTAGCAGGCTGATCAGGCTGAGCATCGGCAGGCTTTGGGTCCAGGCCGAAATCAGCATGAACACGCCACTCAAGCCGCAACCGGCGAGGCCGTAGATCACCGCCAGTTTGCTGCCCTTGTTGTCGATGATCCGCCCGGCGTAAGGGCGGCTGAGCAGGGTGGCGAGGTATTGCACGCTGATCACCAGGCCGGCGATGACCGCGCCGAAACCCAGGTCGCTGTGGACGTAACCCGGCAATACGGCGAGGGGAATGCCGATATTGAGGTAACCGATGAAGGTGAACAGGACAATGGAGACGACTTGCAGCGTGACCGCCAGGGGGCGCTGGTTTTCTGACATGGGTAAAGGTCCACGGGGCAGCAGGATAGATAGGCTGCTTATGATAGCGGCGTGAGTGGCCGACGGTCGTGGAAAAGTAAAACTATTTGCCGGGCGGGCTGAATCAGGGTTTGGCGGGGGCGACCAGTTGCGTGGTGACCAGAGCGGCCAGCGCATTTTCTTCGCTGCCGAAACGGGCCAGCAGGGCGGCTTGTTTTTCGGGGGAGAGGCGATTCCAGATCTCGATCATTTTCTCGGCGGTGCCGATCAGGACGCTGGCCTGGGTTTCGCTGAAATTGTCGGTCATGGCGTGGCTCGGGTTTCAGGCGGTGTGGAAAGCGCATGTTAGCGCTTTCCACACGGTCTGGCATTGCAGGTGTTTCAGTCTTCGCTGTCAGCCTTGCGACTGTCAGTGGCTGCTTTCGGCTCAGGCTGTTGGGCACTGGCTTGTTGCGGGGTTGTCTGCTCAGTTTCGTGCAGGCTTGGGAAGGGGAGATTAGGGATCTCGTGCATGTTCGCGCTCCTCGCAAAGTCTGTTGATAGATCTGGTAGATCCGCGCTTTTACAAAGCCTGGGCAGGATACAGCAGGTCAAATGACAATCAGACTTTTATCTCGGATTTCTGCGACCAATGGCCGCAGGGGGGCGAAAAGCAAAAGATCGCAGCCTCCGGCAGCGCCTACATTGGAAGGATGTACATCCTGTAGGAGCTGCCGAAGGCTGCGATCTTTTAAGGGCGACACACCTCAGCAATCGCCTCGGCCAGCAGATCAAGACGCGTCGCATCAATCCCCGCGACGTTGGCCCGGCCCGAGTTGACCATGTACACGCTGTGATGATCACGCAACTGCTTCACCTGCTCCGGGGTCAGGCCGGTGTAGGAAAACATCCCGCGTTGCACGCCAATGTGCGCAAACCGCTCACGCAAGCCGTGGGGCTCAAGGGCTTCGACCAAACCGCTGCGCAGTTGGGCGATGCGCAAGCGCATGGCTTCCACTTCGTCGGCCCAGAGGCTTTTCAGTTCCGGGTCGCCAAGGATGGTGGCGACCACGGCGGCACCGTGATCCGGCGGCGTCGACCACAGGTTGCGGGCGATGTTGGCCAGTTGGCTGCGGATATCCACCAGTTTGTCGGCGGTTTTCGCGCAAACAATCAGCGCGCCTGTGCGGTCGCGGTACAGGCCGAAGTTCTTCGAGCAGGAGCTGGTGATCAGCACTTCCGGCAACGCGTCGGCGAACAGCCGCGTCGACCAGGCGTCCTGTTCCAGGCCATCACCGAACCCTTGATAAGCGAAGTCGATCAGCGGCAGCAGCTCCCGACGACGAACCACGTCCAGCACCCGGCGCCAATCGTCGTGAGACAAATCGAACCCGGTCGGGTTATGGCAGCAGGCGTGCAGCAACACCACATCGCCCTTGGGCGCTTCGTTGAGCACCGCCAGCATGGCTTCGACGTCGAGGCGGTTGTCGCTGCCCACGTAGGGGTAATGACTGACCTTGACCCCGGCGGTGGCGAAAATCGTTTCGTGAATCGGCCACGTCGGGTTGCTTAACCAGACGCCACGGCCCGGCAGCATGTGCGCGATGAAGTCGGCGCTCAAACGTAGGGCGCCAGTGCCGCCCGGGGTCTGGGTGACGCCGGCCCGTTGTTCGGCGATCAGCGCCGAGTCAGCGCCCAGCACCAGTTCGTTCATGACTTTGCCGAACGCCGGTTCGCCGTGACCACCGATGTAAGTCTTGGTGGTCTGGCGATCCACCAGGCGCGCTTCGGCGAGTTTCACCGATTGCGGAATCGGCGTCAGGCCCTGGGCGTCTTTGTAGACCCCCACGCCCAAGTCGAATTTGCGCGGGTTGGGGTCCTGCGCATAGGCCTCCATCAGGCCGAGAATCGGGTCGCCGGGTACTCGGCCGATGGCGTCGAAATGCATTATTTGCGGCCCTCGGCGTCCTTGGCCACGTCGTCAGTGCGTGCGGCCATGATGAAGTCGTTGCGGTGCAGGCCCTTGATGGAGTGGCTCCACCAGGTCACGGTGACTTTGCCCCACTCGGTCAGCAGACCCGGGTGGTGACCTTCGGCCTCGGAGATTTCACCCACCGCGTTGGTGAACGCCAGGGCGTGCTTGAAATTCTTGAACAGGAAAACCTTTTCCAACTGCATCACGCTGTCGCGAACTTCGATGTTCCAGTCCGGGATCTGTTTGATCAGTACCGGCAACTCTTCGTCGCTGACCTGAGGGGCGCCAGCTTGGCAGGCTTCGCAGTGGGCTTGGTTCAAAGTGGACATGTCTGTTTCCTGTATCGGTTTTTTATATCGGTCGTCAGTGCCGTCACGCTAAACCAAAGCCGCGACGACTGACAGACTCACTTGTCAGTAAAAGTCGCGGTTCACGCGGCCTTCGGTTTGGGTGGGAATTTCGGTGCATGCAAGCCCAACTGCATGCCTTGCTTGACCATGCCCATGATGTCTTCATGGGCCACGTCGAACAGGCGCTTGAGGTTGGGCAGCACAAAGTACAGCGGCTGCAGGATGTCGATGCGATACGGCGTGCGCATGCATTCCAGCGGATCGAAGGCCTGATGTTCCGGCTCGTCCGACAGGCAATACACGGTTTCTTTAGGCGAGGACAGAATGCCGCCGCCGTAGATGCGCAGGCCCTGCGGGGTGTCGACCATGCCGAACTCGATGGTCATCCAGTACAGGCGCGCCAGATAAACCCGTTCTTCCTTGGTGGCCTGTAGGCCAAGTTTGCCGTAGGTGTGGGTAAATTCAGCAAACCAGGGGTTGGTCAGCAGCGGGCAGTGACCAAAGATCTCGTGGAAAATGTCCGGCTCTTGCAGGTAATCCAGTTCTTCGCGGGTACGAATAAACGTCGCTACCGGAAACTGCTTGCTGGCGAGCAATTCGAAAAAAGTCTGGAAGGGAATCAGCGCCGGGACGCGGGCAACCTGCCAACCGGTGGTTTCACCGAGGACCTTGTTGATCTCGCCCAGTTGCGGAATGCGGTCGTGGGGCAGACCGAGTTTTTCGATACCGTCCAGGTATTCCTGGCACGCACGCCCTTCGATCACTTTCAGTTGGCGGGTGATCAGCGTGTTCCACACCGCGTGTTCTTCGGCGGGGTAGTCGATAAAACCTTGCGCATCGGGCTCGCGAGCCACGTATTGCGTCTGCTTCATGCTGCTCTCCTGCTAGGGGATTCGTTCTTGTTATGTCCAGCTATGGACTTAGAGATACCCCAAGGCGTGGGTTGATGCAGCAGGTGGTTTGGGTCATGAGTAGGAAAAATCGGTCTGTTTTGTAAAGTTTTCGTTACGGATTGGCCGTCGTCGCGCAGGTATTGAGATTTCCGGGTTTGAAAAGCCCTCTAGCTGTCACATAATCTTGACGACTAACTTGGGGCCTTGGCAGAAAAATACTCCCAAGGACACGGCAAACCCCTTGTGGGAGCGGGCTTGCTCGCGAAGGCGAACTGTCTGACCCATTGATGTTGGATGTGCCGGCGCTTTCGCGAGCAAGCCCGCTCCCACAGGGGGAGGCGCCAGGCATTCAACTCACTCACCGCTTTTTCGGGCCTTTTATATGCGTATCAAAGTCCACTGCCAAAACCGCATCGGCATCCTGCGCGACATCCTCAACCTGCTGGTGGAATATGGGATCAACGTCGCGCGCGGCGAGGTCGGCGGTGAACATGGCAACGCGATCTACCTGCACTGCCCGAACCTGATCAACATCCAGTTCCAGGCCTTGCGTCCGAAATTCGAGGCGATTGGCGGGGTATTCGGCGTCAAGCGTGTAGGGCTGATGCCCAGCGAGCGTCGGCACATGGAGCTCAATGCGTTGCTCGGCGCCCTGGAGTTTCCGGTGCTGTCGATCGACATGGGCGGCTCCATCGTCGCGGCCAACCGTGCGGCGGCGCAGTTGCTCGGGGTGCGGGTGGACGAGGTGCCGGGGATTCCGTTGTCCCGTTATGCCGAGGATTTCGATTTGCCGGAACTGGTGCGCGCCAACAAATCGCGGATCAACGGTTTGCGGGTGAAGGTGAAGGGCGACGTGTTTCTCGCCGACATCGCGCCGCTGCAATCGGAGCACGATGACAGCGAAGCCATGGCCGGCGCGGTACTGACGCTGCACCGGGCGGACCGGGTCGGGGAGCGCATCTATAACGTCCGTAAACAGGAACTGCGCGGCTTCGACAGCATTTTCCAGAGCTCAAAAGTGATGGCGGCGGTGGTCCGCGAGGCCCGGCGCATGGCGCCGCTGGATGCGCCGCTCTTGATCGAAGGCGAAACCGGTACCGGCAAAGAGTTGCTGGCGCGGGCCTGTCACCTGGCCAGCCCGCGCGGTCAGTCGCCGCTGATGGCGCTCAACTGCGCCGGTCTGCCGGAGTCCATGGCCGAGACTGAACTGTTCGGTTATGGCCCGGGTGCCTTCGAAGGGGCGCGGGCCGAGGGTAAGCTCGGGCTGCTGGAGCTGACGGCCGGCGGTACGTTGTTTCTCGATGGCGTCGGGGAAATGAGCCCGCGCTTGCAGGTGAAATTGCTGCGCTTCCTGCAGGACGGATGCTTCCGTCGTGTAGGCAGTGATGAGGAGGTTTATCTGGATGTGCGGGTGATCTGCGCGACCCAGGTGGACCTGTCCGAATTGTGCGCACGCGGCGAGTTTCGCCAGGATTTGTATCACCGCTTGAACGTGCTGTCGTTGCACATCCCGCCGCTTCGCGAATGCCTCGATGGGTTGACGCCGCTGGTGGAGCACTTCCTCGACCAGGCCAGTCGGCAGATTGGTTGCCCGTTGCCGAAACTGGCACCGGCGGCGATGGAGCGGCTCAGTCATTACCACTGGCCGGGCAATGTCCGGCAGTTGGAAAACGTGTTGTTCCAGGCGGTTTCGTTGTGCGAGGGCGGCACCGTGAAGGCCGAACACATTCGCCTGCCGGATTACGGCGTGCGTCAGCCCCTTGGCGATTTCTCGCTGGAGGGCGGGCTGGATGCGATTGTCGGGCGGTTCGAGAAAGCGGTGCTGGAGCGGCTGTATTCCGAGCATCCGAGCAGTCGGCAACTGGGTAAGCGGTTGGGGGTTTCGCATACGACCATTGCCAACAAGTTGCGTGAGTACGATGTTGGCAAGGACCGCGTCTGAGGATCGAAAGATCGCAGCCTCGTTTCACTCGACAGCTCCTACCGCTCCTACGGGGGATCGCGCATTCCCTGTAGGAGCTGTCGAGTGCAACGAGGCTGCGATCTTTCGATCTATTGCCGCGAAGCGGCATAACACCGCCGGTTTTTCGACTTCGACACAATTCCCTCATCCCCTCCAAATCTCCCAACCCCTGTGTTTGCTGGGCCCCGGGCCGCCAGAAAAAAGTTGGTCTGCAAATTGCTTAAGGCTCAGCAGTACAGCGGTGGGCGGCAAACGTCCGGCATGCAGAGGATTGAGTGTGGACAAGTACCTTTATGTGGCAATGACCGGCGCCAGCCAGAATGCACTGGCGCAGAAGGCTCATGCGAACAACCTGGCGAACATCTCCACCAACGGTTTTCAGAAGGACCTGGAGCAGGCCCGTTCGATGCCGGTGTTTGGTGACAGCTTTCCGGCGCGTGCCTATGCCATGAGTGAACGTCCTGCCACCGACTTCTCGCCAGGTTCGATGGTGGAAACCGGTCGTGACCTCGACGTCGCAGTCACCGGTAACGGCTGGATCGCGGTGCAGAGCCCCGATGGCAGTGAAAGCTACGTGCGCACCGGCAGCCTGAACATTGACGCCCTGGGCGTGTTGCGCGCCGGCAACGGCATGCCGGTGATGGGCAATGGCGGGCCGATTGCCGTGCCGCCCGAGCAGAAAATCGAAGTGGGCGAGGACGGCACCATCAGCATTCGTTCGATGGGCGAAGGCCCGCGGGTGATGGCTGAAATCGACCGCATCAAACTGGTCAACCCTGACCTCAAGAACATGACCAAAGGCCTGGACGGTTCGATCCACACCAAGGACGGCAAGCCGGCGCAAGCCGATGCGGGCGTCAAACTGGTGTCCGGGTTCCTGGAGTCGAGCAACGTCAATGCCGTGGAAGAAATGACCTCGGTGTTGGCCTTGTCGAAGCAATTCGAGCTGCACATCAAGATGATGAACACCGCCAAAGACGATGACCAGGCCATGGCTCGGGTCTTGCAGATCAGCTAATTATCAGAACGTCGCGCCGTAAAACAGGCGCACGAGGAGAATCGAAATGCTTCCGGCTCTATGGGTTGCCAAAACAGGTCTGTCCGCCCAGGACACCAACCTGACCACCATTTCCAACAACCTGGCGAACGTATCGACCACGGGTTTCAAACGTGACCGCGCCGAGTTCCAGGACTTGCTGTACCAGATCAAACGCCAGCCTGGCGCCCAGTCGACCCAGGACAGCGAACTGCCGTCCGGTCTGCAATTGGGTACCGGTGTGCGCATCGTCGGCACCCAGAAAAACTTCTCTGCCGGCAGCCTGCAAACCACCGAGCAGCCGCTGGACCTGGCGGTCGACGGTCGTGGTTTCTTCCAGATTCTGCAGCCGGACGGCACCACGTCCTACACCCGTGACGGCACCTTCCACCTCGACTCCAACGGCCAGATCGTGAACGCCAGCGGTTTCGCTCTGGAACCGGCCATTGTCATCCCGAACAACGCGCAGACCTTCACCGTCGGTACGGACGGCACCGTGTCCATCACCGTTCCCGGCAACCCGGCCTCCCAGGTGATCGGCAACCTGCAAACCGCCGACTTCATCAACCCGGCCGGTCTGCAAGCGGTGGGTAACAACCTGTTCCTGGAAACCGCCGCCAGCGGCGCGGCGCAAGTCGGCACTCCGGGCCTGAACGGTTTCGGCACCACGTTGCAGAACACCCTGGAAGGCTCCAACGTCAGCACCGTTGAAGAGATGGTCAACATGATCACCACTCAGCGCGCTTACGAGATGAACTCCAAGGTGATCTCCACCGCCGACCAGATGCTCTCGTTCGTAACGCAGAATCTGTAACCAAGTCTATGAGGCGACCATGAGGTCGCCTGCAACACCGTGAGGTAGGGTCATGAATCGCTTTGTATCTGTTCTGGCAGTGAGTGGGGTGGTCGCGCTCGCGGGCTGCGTCGCGCCGACGCCCAAGCCCAATGACCCTTACTACGCCCCGGTGTTGCCGCGCACGCCGCTGCCGGCTGCCGCCAACAATGGCTCGATCTACCAGGCCGGTTTCGAACAGAACCTGTACAGCGACCGCAAGGCGTTCCGGGTCGGTGACATCATCACCATCACCCTGAACGAGAAGACCCAGGCCAGCAAAGGCGCCAACTCGCAGATCGACAAGACCAGCAAGACCGGCATCGGCTTGACGTCGCTTTTTGGAGCGGTACCCAACACCAACAACCCGCTGGGCAGTGGCGACCTGAGCCTCAGTGCCGGCTACAGCGGCGACCGGGCTACCAACGGCGCCAGCAAGTCCGGCCAGAGCAACAGCCTGACCGGTTCGATCACTGTGACCGTCGCCGACGTCTTGCCCAACGGCATCATCGCCGTGCGGGGCGAGAAGTGGATGACCCTCAACTCGGGTGATGAGCTGGTACGGATTGCCGGCCTGGTTCGCGCCGATGACATCGCTACCGACAACACCGTGTCGTCGACCCGGGTCGCCGATGCACGTATCACCTATTCGGGCACCGGTGCATTTGCCGATGCGAGTCAGCCAGGCTGGTTCGACCGTTTCTTCCTCAGCCCGCTGTTCCCTTTCTAGGTGGCTACGTTGAATCTTAAACACCTGATGGTGGCTGCCCTGTTGTTGTCCGCAGCCTTCGGTGCTCAAGCCGAGCGGCTGAAGGACATCGCCAGCATTTCCGGCGTGCGGACCAACCAATTGATCGGTTACGGCCTGGTGGTCGGGCTTAACGGCACCGGCGACCAGACGACGCAAACCCCGTTCACCCTGCAGACCTTCAACAACATGCTCTCGCAGTTCGGCATCAAGGTGCCGCCGGGTTCGGGCAACGTGCAGTTGAAGAACGTTGCAGCGGTGTCGATCAGTGCTGATCTGCCGGCGTTTGCCAAGCCCGGTCAATTGGTGGACATCACCGTTTCGTCGATCGGTAACTCCAAGAGCCTGCGCGGCGGCACCTTGCTGCTGACGCCGCTCAAAGGTATCGACGGCAACGTCTACGCCATCGCCCAGGGCAACCTGGTGGTCGGCGGTTTCGACGCCGAAGGTCGCGACGGTTCGAAGATCACCGTCAACGTTCCGTCGGCCGGTCGCATCCCGGGTGGTGCATCGGTCGAGCGTTCGGTGCCGAGTGGTTTCAACCAGGGCAACAGCCTGACCCTGAACCTCAATCGTTCGGACTTCACCACCGCCAAGCGTGTGGTCGACAAGATCAACGACCTGCTCGGCCCTGGCGTGGCCCAGGCCATTGACGGCGGCTCGATCCGCGTCACCGCGCCACTGGACCCGAGCCAGCGTGTTGATTACCTGTCGATCCTCGAAAACCTTGAAGTCGATCCGGGCCAGGCGGTGGCGAAAGTCATCATCAACTCCCGTACCGGCACCATCGTGATCGGCCAGAACGTGAAAGTGTCCCCGGCCGCCGTGACCCACGGCAGCCTGACCGTGACCATCACTGAAGACCCGATCGTCAGCCAGCCCGGCCCTCTGTCCAACGGGCAGACCGCCGTCGTGCCGCGCTCGCGGATCAACGCCCAGCAGGAAGCCAAGCCCATGTTCAAATTCGGCCCGGGCACCACCCTCGACGAAATCGTCCGTGCGGTGAACCAGGTCGGCGCGGCGCCGGGTGACTTGATGGCGATCCTTGAAGCACTTAAACAGGCCGGCGCGTTGCAAGCCGACCTGATCGTGATCTGAGGACGACGACCATGGTGGATATGCGCAAAGGCGCCTTGGTCGGCACCGGCGATTCGGGTTCGTACTCAGACCTCAATCGCTTGAACCAGCTCAAGATCGGCGACAAGAACAGCGATGCGAACATGCGCAAGGTGGCGCAGGAGTTCGAATCGCTGTTCCTGGGGGAAATGCTCAAGTCCATGCGCTCGGCCACCGAAGAGCTGGGCAAGGACAATCCGCTCAACACGCCGGCCGCCAAGCAATACCAGGAAATGTCCGATCAGCAGATGGCCGTTTCCATGTCCCGTCAGGGCGGCGGTATTGGTCTGGCAGATGTGTTGATGCGCCAGATGTCGAAGAACAAACCGTTGGCGCCGGGTGAAGCGGCGGCCAACTCGGCGGCCAAGCAGGACGCGGCGAAAGCCAAGGCCGAGGCGGTGATCACGCCGGTGGCTGCCGGCACGGTCGCCACCAACGGCCCGTTGTCGCGCCTTAACGGCGAGCGTCCATTGTGGGCCTCACGCGGGGTCAAGGCACCGACCGCGACGGCCGCTCACAGCAATGACGTGGCGCTGCTCAATCAGCGGCGCCTTGCCTTGCCGCCGAAACTGGCCGACCGTTTGCTCGCCGGCCTGGTGCCGTCAGTCACGACCAGCGCCACGACCGCTGCGGCGCTCAACAAGACCCTGTTGCCTGACCGCGCCACCACCACCACGACGACCGGTTCCGGCCCGCTGTACAACGGCGATTGGCTGGCCTCGCAAACGGCGGGTGCGTCGAGCGGGCAGATGCAGATTTACGGTCGCGCCATGGCGCAGATTCCGCTGGCGCCGGCGAAGAAAGCGTTCGGTTCTGCGGATGAATTCGTCAACACCATGCTGCCGATGGCCAAGGAAGCCGCCGCGCGCATTGGCGTCGATCCGCGTTACCTGGTGGCCCAGGCCGCGCTGGAAACCGGTTGGGGCAAATCGGTTATGCGCGCCCAGGATGGCAGCAGCAGTCACAACCTGTTCGGCATCAAGGCCGGCAGCAGTTGGACCGGCGATTCGGCGCGGGCGATCACCAGCGAGTTCCGCGATGGCGCGATGGTCAAGGAGACGGCCGAGTTCCGTTCCTATGCCTCGTACAAGGACAGCTTCCATGACCTTGTGACTTTGTTGCAAACCAACAATCGCTATCAAGATGTCGTGAAGTCGGCCGATAACCCAGAACAGTTTGTGCGTGAGTTGCAAAAGGCCGGTTACGCAACCGACCCGAACTACGCGAACAAGATTTCGCAGATAGCCAAGCAGATGACGAGTTACCAAAACTACGCTGCGGCGGGCGTTACCACCACGCCTTTATAAGGCACAAGGCATAAGGTCTGAACCATGAGTTTGCTCAATATCGGGATGTCGGGTCTGGCGGCAAGCCAATCCTCCCTGGCTGTGACAGGCAACAACATTGCCAACGTCGACACCGCCGGTTATTCGCGTCAGCAAACCGTGCAGGGCACCAAAGCCTCGCAGCAGTACGGGAATGTATTCATCGGCACCGGCACTACGCTGGCGGACGTTCGCCGGGTGTATAACGCCTACCTCGACTCCCAATTGCAGACCGCAACCTCGCTCAACAGCGAAGCGGCCTCGTACCTGGCCCAGGCCACCCCGCTGGACTCGACACTCTCCGACACCAACACCGGCCTGACCGGCGTGTTGCAGAAGTTCTTCACGTCGGTGCAGGGTGTTTCGTCCTCGGCCACCGACGACACTTCGCGCCAATCGGTACTGACCGGTGCGCAGGCGCTGAGCAGTCGTTTCAACACCATTGCCAAGCAGTTGAACGACCAGAACACCACCGTCAATGGCAGCCTGGCGGACATGGCGTCGCAGGTGAACAAACTGGCGACTTCGATTGCCAACCTGAACCAGAAAATCGGTGAAATCTCCACCAGCGGCGGCCAGCCGAACGACCTGCTCGATACCCGTAACGAAGCCGTGCGCCAACTGTCCGAAATGGTCGGTGCGCAGGTCGTCGAGCGCGGCACCAGCTACGACATCTACGTCGGTAGCGGCCAGCCATTGGTGATGGGCAACACCACCAACACCCTGGAAACCGTGCCGAGCAAAGACGATCCGTCGCGCATGGGGCTGCAGATGAACCGTGGCTCCAGCACCATCGACATCACGTCGGTGATCAGCGGCGGTGAAATCGGTGGTTTGCTCACCTATCGCAAGGAAGTGCTCGACCCGTCGCTCAACGAACTGGGGCGCGTGGCACTGGTAGTGGCTGATCAAATGAACAGTCAGCAAGCCCAGGGCATCGACAAGAACGGTGATTTCGGTTCGGCGATTTTCAACAACATCAACAGCGCCGCACTGATCAGTCAGCGCAGCATTGCCCAGGCAGGCAACAGCGCCGGCTCGGGCAACCTGGATGTCACCATCAAGGACACCGGCAAGCTGACCACCAGCGACTACCAGGTGACCTTCACCAGCGCCACCGACTACAGCGTCAAGCGTTCCGATGGCACTGATATGGGCAGCTTCAGCACCACGACCAGCCCGGCGCCGGTGATTGACGGCTTCAGCCTGTCGCTTAACGGTGGCGGCCTCAGCGCCGGTGACACCTTCAAGGTAACCCCGACTCGCGGTGCGGCGGCCAGCATCCAGACTGTGCTGACCGACCCGAAAAAGATTGCCGCTGCGGCGCCATTGACCGGCCTCGCCAGCGCCAGCAACACCGGCACCTACACCCAGCCAACCCTCAGCACCACCCTGGACATCTACAACCCGGCATCCCAGGCGGAATTGCAGTCGGCGCTGAAAAACTCGACGCCGGTCAAGTTGACGTTCGGTGCCGCCAGCGGTGGCAGCCAGACCTACACCCTGACCGACGCCCAAGGCCATTCGCTGGGCAGCGGCACCATCGTTCCGGGCCAGAGCAATACCCTGAACCTGCAAGTCGGCATGGTCGACGCCAGCGGTAACCCGATCACGGACGGCGGCACCCCGCCGGTCCAGAAAACCTTCACCGTGCAGACCACCGTGGGCGGCGCGCCGAAGACCGGCGAAAGCTTCACCATGTCCCTGACCGGCGCGGCGTCCTCGGACAACCGCAACGCTCAAGCCCTGGTGGCGCTGCAAACCAAACCAACCGTGGACACCGGTTCGGCGAGCAAGGGCATCAGCCTGACCGACGCCTACAACACGCTGGTGACCAACGTCGGGACCAAAGCGGCCCAGGGCAAGTCGGACAGCGACGCCACCACGGCGATCCTGACCCAGGCCAAGGGTGCCCGCGATTCGCTCTCCGGGGTCGACCTGGATGAGGAAACCGGCAACCTCGTCAAATATCAGCAGTACTACACCGCCTCTTCGCAGATCATCAAAGCTGCGCAGGAAACTTTCAGCACGCTGATCAACAGCCTTTAAGGAGTCGTAATTCATGCGCATTTCTACCGCCCAGTATTACGAGACAACCGCTGCCAACTACCAGCGCAACTTCAACAAGGCGATCGCGACCAGCAATGAAGCCAGCAGCCTGACGCGCATCAACACCGCTGCCGATGATCCGCTCGGTGCCGGACGTTTGCTGCAATTGGGTCAGCAGAGCGCGATGCTGGATCAGTACACCAGCAACATCAGCACCACCAAGAGTTCGTTGAGCCTGCAGGAAACCACTTTGGATTCCATCGGCACCGCATTGCAGCGCGCCAAGGAAATTGCCCTCAGCGCCAACAACGGCATTGCCACCGACGCCGACCGTAAAGCCTATGCTTCGGAATTGGGCCAGATCCAGCAACAAGTGCTGGGCCTGATGAACTCCAAGGACTCGGCCGGCAATTACCTGTTTTCCGGTTCGAAAACCGACACCCCGCCGTACTCGCAGAATTCCGACGGAACCTACACCTACAACGGCGACCAGAGCAGCATCAACCTGGGCATCGGCGATGGCTTGAACGTGGCCACCAACACCACCGGCTGGGACGCGTTCCAGCAGACCATCAACACCAGTCGCACCCAGACCACCATGACCGCTCCGGCGGTGGATGATGGTCGCGTGGTCCTGTCCAGCGGTCAGGTCGGTAACAGCGCTACCTACGACGCCAAGTTCGCCAGCGGCCAGCCGTACACCGTCAGCTTCCTGAGCAGCACCCAGCTGAAAATCACCGATGCGCTGGGCAACGACGTGACCACCGAGGCCAGCCAGAACGGTGCGTTCACCAACAGCAACGGCGCCAACCAGGTGGTCAGCTTCCGTGGCGTCGACATGAACCTGAACATCAACCTCAAGACCGGTGACACCAACCCTGACGCGGTCATTGCCGGTCACAGCTTCACGCTGGCGGCCACGCCGGACACGTTCAACGCGACCCGCAGCGCCGGTAACCCGTCGACTGCAGTCATCACCAGTTCCACCGTGACCAACGCGGCGGCGTACAACGCTGCATTCCCGGCGGGCGGGGCGATTCTCAAGTTCACCAGCGCCACCGCATTCGACCTGTACGCCGCGCCAGTGACCGCTGACAGCCGCCCGGTGTCGTCGGGCACCGTGGCGGCCGGCACACCGGCCACGGCCACCGCTGCGGGCGTGACCTTCGCCCTGGGCGGCGGCACGCCGGCCACGGGCGATCAGTTTTCGGTGCAGTCCAACAGTCACCAGACCCAGAACGTGCTCGATACCCTCGGCAACATGATCACCGCGATGAATCAGCCAATTGACGGTAATACCGTTGCCAAGCAGCAGTTCCAGGCGGCAATGGATTCCGGCCTGGCGAACCTGGAAAGCGCCAGCAACCAGATCGGTACGGCGGTCACTTCGATCGGTGCGCGCGGTCAGTCGCTGGATGATCAATCCACGACCAACCAGAGCCTGAGTCTGGCGAACACTGCCACCCAGGGTTCGATTCGCGACTCCGATCCTGCCGAAGTGATGACGCGCCTGACCCTGCAGCAAACCATGCTGCAAGCGGCACAACTGGCGTTCAGCAAGATCACGCAGCTGGGCCTGTTCAACAAGATCTGACGGATGGCGGGCGCCCCGGCGCCCGCTGGCCCTGACCCTTCAATACCTATCGTCTTTTTTCGCGGTTTCAAAGGGCTCGCTTTCCTGGGCGCGCTCGCGCCGCTTGTGAGCCCGCCGTGAATTCACTTCCTCTCGTCAGCATTGTCATCCCGGCCATCAACCCGCGCTTTTTCAGTCGTGCATTGCACTCGGCGGTGGCGCAGGGCTACGGCAATCTTGAAATCATTGTGTGCGATGACAGTCGCGGCGAAGAGATCAAGGACCAGGTCGATCGGGTGGTCGAGCAAACCGGTGTGGCCGTGCGTTACGTGCGCAACCCGCGGACGCTTGGCCTGGTGGGTAACCTGCACGCCTGCCTGGAACAGGCTCAGGGCGAGTTCATCAAGTTCCTGTGCGACGACGATCAACTGTTCTCCTCGTGCATCGAGCGTCAGGCGTACATCTTGACCGCGCGGGCCGAAGTCAATCTGGTGCTGGCCCAGCGCTTGTTCTGGGACGCCGATGACATGCAGTTGCCGTCGCGCCTGGAGAACACGCCGCTGTCACCGTTGTGCGGGCTGTTCAAGGGTGACGACCTGCTGGCGCTGTTCGAGAATTTCCCGGCCAATATCCTGGGCGGCTTCAGCAACGCCATGTTCCGTCGTGCGGACATGCTCGAGCTGCTGCCGGCGCTGACCCAGGCAGGTCATTGTTTTGTCGCGACCCTCGATTTCGCCTTGTTCGTGTGTTTGATGCGCCGGGGCAACGTGGTCATCCTCAATCACGTCCTGAGCGTCGAGCGCCTGTATCCGGAGCGTCTGAGCGGTCAGCAGATGATGAAGGACCTGGTGACGTCCGAGCGCGAATGGCTGGTGCAAATGCTCAAGGCCCGCAGTGGCGAATCCGCCCCGGCGCCGGGCTGGGTTCGCTACCTGCCGGTGACCCGTCTCGACGAGTCGCCGCGGGTCTGGGAAGAGCTGCCGTTGACCCGAACCCTGGGCACCAAGCAAAGCACTCAGGAGTGGCACGTCGGCATCGACAGCGTCAGTTTCTCTCAGTTGTACGCGCAATGGCTGGCCTGCCGCACGCTGACCGAACCGCAGCGCTTGCTGTTGCCGGACACCCTGGCCAACTGGCCCCGGCAGCCGAAGATCGTGCCGATCATCCTTGATGAACACGGCAGCCGTTCCCACCTGGAACTGACCCTGGAGAGTCTCGCCGGGCAGCTCTATGCGCCGGAATTGACCCTGGTGCTGTCCAGTACCTGCACCGAGGCCGCGCTGGAGGGCCGGGTATTCCGTCTGCCGTTGCAGGACGACTGGCAGCAGCAGATCAACGAGCTGTTGCCGCAACTGGACGGGGCCGACTGGTTCTATTTGTTGCGGGCCGGCGATCGTCTGGTGGAGCCGGCGCTGTTGATCCTGGCGGAGCGCATTGCTGTCTCGGACAGCGTGGCGTGCATCTACAGCGACGAAGGCGGATTGCTGCTGGGCGAATCGACCGAGCCGGCCTTCAAGCCTGATTTCAATCTGGACCTCTTGCGCAGTTACCCCTACGTCGGGCGCGCGCTGGTGTTCGAGCGTGAACGTTTCCTGGCCCTTGGCGGCTTCGACTCAAGTTGCGGCGAGCTTGCCCCTCACGATGTGCTCTGGCGCCTGGTCGAGACCCAGGGTACGAACGCCATTGAGCACGTCGCAGAGATTCTGCTGGAGTCGGCGCACAACCTGTCCCAGTGGCTGGCGCTGCCCGAGGTGCTGGAAGGCAATGCGGCGCTGATAGAAGCGCATCTGCTGCGCATGGGCGTTGCGCATGAGATGCGCAGCGGCAGTGTGTCGCTGCTCAATCGTATCGACTATGTGCACGAGAGCCGGCCGCTGGTCTCGATCATCATCGTCAGCAAAGACCAGACGGTTGCCTTGCAACGTTGTGTCGAAAGCCTGCTGGAAAAAACCGCTTACAGCGAATTTGAATTGCTGCTGGTGGACAACGGCAGCGAAAGCGTCGAGGCCCGAAACTGGCTGGCGAGCATGGCGCAATTGGGCTCGGACCGGGTACGGGTGCTGGAATATGCACCCCAGGGCAACCTGGCGGCAGTGCGCAATTTCGCTGTCGGGCAAGCCCGTGGCGAGTACGTGTTGATCCTCAACCCTTACACGGTGATTACCCACGGGGACTGGCTGCACGAACTGCTCAATCAGGCCCAGCGACCTGAAGTCGGTGTGGTCGGGGCCAAGCTGTTTAACCCGGACGGTCGGGTGTTGCATGCCGGGTTGATTCTCGGCTTGCGCGGCCCCACCGGCTTGCCGTTTTTCGGCGACGCGTTGCATGCCCCCGGCTACATGTTCCGGTTGCAGGTGGTGCAGGACTTGAGTGCTGTCGGCGGCGATTGCCTGATGGTTCGCAAGGCGTTGTTTGACAGCGTCGGTGGGCTGGATGAACAAGACCTGCCGCGCACCCTTCATGAGGCCGACCTGTGCCTGCGGATCGGTCAGGACGGTTACCTGGTGGTCTGGACGCCTTATGCGCAACTGGCGCTCGGGTCGCAACCGGCCAGTGTCGAGCTTATCGATCAGCAAGCGCTGATCAGCCAGGAGCAAGAGGTGTTCTACAAGCGCTGGCTGCCGATCGTTGCGCGCGATCCGGCCTACAACCCGAACCTGGCGTTGCAGGGCATCAGCGGTGCGAGTTTCAGTCTGGAGCCAGGTTTGCGCTCCGGCTGGAGTCCCTTTTCCAAGGCGCAGCTGCCGAAAGTGCTTGCCTTGCCGGTCAACGCATCGGCCATCGGACACTATCGGGTCACGCAGCCGCTGATCGAGCTGGAAGCCGCGGGCAGGGCCCACGGACGCATCCATTACAGCTTGCCGACGCTGATTGAAGTCGAGCGTTATTCGCCTGACGTGATTGTCTTGCAAGGACGTTATTCCGAGGGCCCGATCAGCGAAATTCCTGGCCTGCAGAAATACTCCAGTGCCCGGCGGATCTACGAGCTCGATGATTTCGTGATCAACGTTCCCCATCGCAATGCGCACATCCGCAACATGCCGGGCAAGGACGATATGGAGAAACTGGTCCGTCGTGCCATCGGCATGTGTGATCGGGTGGTGGTGTCGACCGAGCCCCTGGGCAACGCCTTGTCCGACATGCACCACGACATTCGCGTCGTCCCGAACATGCTGGCGACCCACTTGTGGAGCACGCTGCGCAGCCAGCGCCGCACCTCGAAAAAACCACGGGTCGGCTGGGGCGGTGGTACCAGTCACCACGGCGACCTGGCGGTAATCGCCGAGGTGGTCCGCGAGCTGGCCAACGAAGTGGACTGGGTTTTCTTCGGCATGTGCCCGGATGATCTGCGCCCTTACATGCACGAGTTCCATGGGGTGATCGGGCTCGACGTCTACCCGGCGAAGCTGGCCAGTCTGAACCTGGACCTGGCACTGGCACCGCTGGAATTCCACATTTTCAACGACTGCAAAAGCAACCTGCGCCTGCTGGAGTACGGCGCGTGCGGCTACCCGGTCATTTGCACCGACACCGAAGCCTATCGCGGCTATCTGCCGTGCACCCGGGTCAAGACCAACACCACGGATGAATGGCTGCAAGCGATCCGCATGCACCTGGCCGACCCGGACGCCAGTTACCGCATGGGCGATGAATTGCGCGAGATTGTGCTGCGCGATTACATGCTGCGCGGCGACAACCTGCGCTACTGGGAAAATGGCTGGTTAGCCGACTGATCACCCCCCAGGCAGCATCCCTTCCCAGACAGGCGACTCACGAGTCGCCTGTTTTTTTGTGCGCGCGCCAGCACTTACCCTCGGGGGATAGAGCTGGCGCGTTTCCTGCAAGTCCTCCTTTATATCGCCATAAAACGAGCACTGGCGGCGTTGCCGGCAGTGCCATGAGCGGCGTTCAGCGTTTTATCCAGAAGGCCTGTAAAAGCTTGATACAGCTTGGCCGGGCTCTGTGACGAACAAGAGAGGAAGAGGATGAAGGCAGTTATTTTGGCGGGTGGCCTGGGCACGCGGATCAGCGAAGAGTCGCACCTCAAGCCCAAGCCGATGATCGAGATCGGCGGCAAGCCAATTCTCTGGCACATCATGAAGCAGTACTCCGCGCACGGAATCCACGATTTCGTGATTTGCCTTGGCTACAAGGGCTACGCGATCAAGGACTTCTTCGCCAACTACTTCCTGCACACCTCTGACGTCACTTTCGACATGCGCAACAACCGCATGGATGTTCACCAGAACTACAGCGAACCGTGGCGCGTCACCTTGATCGACACCGGCGAAGAAACCATGACCGGCGGGCGTTTGCGCCGGGCCCGCCGTTACGTCGAAGACGAAAAAGCGTTCTGCTTTACCTACGGCGATGGCGTCTCTGACCTGAATATCAGCGCGCTGGTGAATTTCCACCTCGATCACGGCAAGCTCGCCACCGTCACGGCCGTACAGCCGCCGGGCCGTTACGGCGCGCTGAATCGCGATGGCGATCGCGTCCTTGGCTTCACCGAAAAACCCCGTGGCGACGGCGGCTGGATCAATGGCGGCTTCTTTGTGCTGTCGCCCAAGGTCTTGCCGTTGATCGAGGGCGACGAGACGTCGTGGGAATCCGGTCCGCTGGATGGCCTGGCCGAACGCGGTGAGTTGATGGCCTACCAGCACGACGGTTTCTGGCAGCCGATGGACACCCTGCGCGACAAGAATCACCTCGAAGCGTTGTGGCAGACCGGGGAGGCCCCATGGAAGCAATGGGACTGAGCCCGCAATTCTGGCGCGGCAAACGGGTGCTGGTCACCGGGCACACCGGTTTCAAGGGCAGTTGGCTGACGCTGTGGCTGCAAAGCCTGGGGGCCCAGGTCAGCGGGTTTTCCCTTGATCCGTCCACCGAGCCGAGCCTGTTTGAACTGGCGCGGGTGCACGAAGGCATCAACGATCAGCGCGGCGACCTGCGTGACCTCGGCGCCTTGCTGGAACTGATTGCCGACACCGAACCGGAGATCGTCCTGCACCTGGCGGCCCAGCCGCTGGTGCGTGAAGGTTATCGCG
This sequence comes from Janthinobacterium sp. LPB2021202312-11-4, assembly GCF_037049705.1. NCBI lineage: Bacteria > Pseudomonadati > Pseudomonadota > Betaproteobacteria > Burkholderiales > Oxalobacteraceae > Janthinobacterium > Janthinobacterium sp. LPB2021202312-11-4. The sequence goes on from NZ_JBAGKV010000004.1 coordinate 25,582, forward strand.
ACCCGCTGGGCACTTACTCCAGCAACGTCATGGGCACCCTGAACCTGCTCGAAGCGATTCGTCAGGTCGGCTGCGTGCGTGCCTGTGTGCTGGTGACCACCGACAAGGTCTACGCCAACAAGGAATGGCTGTGGCCGTACCGCGAAGACGAAGCCCTCGGTGGCCACGACCCTTACAGCAGCAGCAAGGCCTGCTGCGAATTGCTGGCGCAGTCTTACGCTGCGTCGTTCTTCGCGGCCGATCGCTATGAAGAGCACGGCCTGGCACTGGCCACGGCCCGCGCCGGCAACGTCCTGGGCGGCGGCGATTTCGCCCCGGAGCGTTTGATCCCGGACGTGCTCAAGGCCTGGTCCGCCGATGAACCGGTGACACTGCGCTACCCGCAAGCGGTGCGCCCCTGGCAGCACGCGCTGGAGCCGTTGGCCGGTTATCTGCAACTGGCCGCCGGCCTCTACGAACAAGGCCCGGCATACGCCGGTGCGTGGAACTTCGGCCCGAGCGACGCGGATATGTGCAGCGTCGGCGAAGTGGTCGAACTGCTCGCCAGCCGCTGGCCGCAAGCCCGTGGGTTGCGCATCGAACCGAGTGACCTGCACGAGGCTGGCCTGTTGCGCCTGGACAGCAGCCGCGCCCGGCAATTGCTCGGCTGGCAACCGCGCTGGTCGTTGCAAGAATGTCTGACCCAGACCCTGGACTGGCACCTGGCCTGGCGGAACGGCGATGACATGCGCGCCATCACCCTCGGCCAGTTGAACCGATACCGAGGCGCGCTGTGAGCGAATTTCTGTTGAATGCGCTGCCGCTGAACGGCTTGTTCAGCGTGCAGCACAAACGCTTCGAAGACGATCGCGGGCACTTCGCCCGGCTGTTTTGCGAAGGCAGCCTGAGTGCGTTCGGCCAGGCGTTTCATATCCGTCAGATCAACCATTCCTGCACCCGCGAACGCGGCAGTGTGCGCGGTTTGCATTACCAGGACGCCAACGCGCCGGAAGCCAAATTGATCACCTGCCTGCGCGGCGAGGTCTGGGACGTGGCGGTGGATTTGCGTCCCGACTCCGAGACCTTCCTGCACTGGCACGCCGAACACCTGCGCGCAGGCGACGGTCGCAGCCTGTTGATCCCGGCCGGGTTCGCCCACGGTTTTCAGACCCTGACCGACGATGCCGAATTGCTCTACCTGCACAGCGCCGACTACACGCCTGCGCACGAGGGCGGTTTGTCGGTGAACGATCCACGGCTGGCGATTGCCTGGCCGTTGCCTGTCAATAATCTGTCGGCCCGGGACGCCAGCCATCCCGTGCTCGATGAACACTTTGCTGGAGTGCGTCTATGAACTGCCGTGGTTGCGCTACGCCGCTGGCCTTGCCGCTGATCGATCTCGGCACTTCGCCGCCGTCCAACGCTTACGTGCGTGCCGATCAGCTTGAACAAGCCGAGCAGTGGGTGCCGTTGAAAGTGGCGGTGTGTCAGCACTGCTGGTTGGTGCAGACCGAGGATTACACCAGCGCCGATAGCCTGTTCGATGCCGAGTATGCGTATTTCAGTTCGTTCTCCAGCACCTGGCTGGCCCATGCCGAGCGCTATGTGGCCGAGATGGTCGAGCGCTTCGGCCTGACCGCTGACAGCCGCGTGGTGGAAATCGCCGCCAATGACGGTTACCTGTTGCAGTACGTCGCCGGGCGCGGCATTCCGTGCCTGGGCGTCGAGCCAACCCGCAGCACCGCGCAAGCGGCCCGGGACAAAGGCCTGGAGATTCGCGAGCTGTTTTTCGGTCGCGACACGGCAGCGCAACTGGTCGCTGACGGCTGGTCCGCCGACCTGATGGCCGCCAACAACGTGCTGGCCCATGTCCCGGATATCAATGATTTCCTCGGCGGTTTTGCGACGTTGCTCAAACCGACCGGCGTGGCGACCTTCGAGTTTCCACAACTGCTGACGCTGATGGCCGGCCAGCAGTTCGACACGCTCTATCACGAGCACTATTCCTACCTGTCCCTGACCGCCGTGCAGACCTTGTGCGCGCGCAATGGCCTGGAAGTGTTCGACGTCAGCCAGTTGTCGACCCACGGCGGTTCGCTGCGAGTCTTCGTGCAGCGTCTCGACGGCGAGCGACGCGATGTTCTGCCAGCGGTGCAGCAACAGTTGCAAGCCGAACTGGCAGCAGGCGTGAAAACCCCCGAGTACTACGCGACCCTCGCGCCGGCCGCTGAACGCATCAAGCACGAATTGCTGCGCTTTCTGTTGCAGGCCAAAGCCGAAGGCAAGCGCGTGGTCGGTTACGGCGCCGCCGCCAAGGGCAACACGTTGCTCAACTACGCCGGGGTCAAGCCGGATTTGCTGGCGTGGGTGGCCGACGCCAACCCGCACAAGCAGGGCAAGTTCCTGCCGGGCAGCCGCATTCCGATTGTGTCGCCCGAACGCATTGAAATCGAAAAACCCGATTACGTGCTGGTGCTGCCGTGGAACCTGCTGGATGAAATCACCCAGGCGTTCGCCGGTATTCGTGCCTGGGACGGTCGTTTTGTCATCGCCATTCCTGAGTTGATTATTCGATGAGCCGAATTCATTACACCAAGCCCAGCGTCGGTGAACTGGAAGCGCAATACGCCCTCGATGCCGTGCAGAACGGCTGGGGCGAGCGCTGCTACGAATACCTCACGCGTTTTGAAAAAGCCTTCGCCGAACACGTGGGCACGACCTACGCGATTGCCACCTCCAGTTGCACCGGTGCACTGCACATGGGAATGGCTGCGCTGGGCATCGGCGCCGGCGACGAAGTGATACTCGCCGACACCAACTGGATCGCCTCCGCCGCGCCGATTACCTACCTCGGCGCGACGCCAGTGTTTGTCGACGTGCTGGCGGATAGCTGGTGCCTGGACCCGCAACAGGTACGCCGGGCGATCACGCCGCGGACCAAAGCCATTCTGGCCGTGCATATCTACGGCAACCTTTGCGACCTGGACGAGTTATTGGCCATTGGGCGCGAGTTCGGCTTGCCGGTGATCGAAGACGCCGCCGAAGCCATCGGCTCGCAATGGCGTGGCCACGCCGCCGGGTCGCTGGGCGCGTTCGGGGCGTTTTCGTTCCACGGCACCAAGACCATGACCACCGGTGAGGGCGGGATTTTCGTCACCTCGGACAAGGCGTTGTATGAGCGGGTGCTGACCCTGTCCAACCATGGTCGGGTGGCCGGCAGCAGCAAACAGTTCTGGCCGGATTTCATTGGCTTCAAATACAAGATGAGCAACCTGCAAGCGGCCGTCGGCTGCGCCCAGGTTGAGCGGATCGAGGAACTGATCGAGCGTAAACGGGCGATCTTCGCCCAATACGCCCAGGCGTTGGCAGGCTTGCCCGGCGTGTCGATGAACCCTGAGCCCGAGCATGGGCGTAACGGTTACTGGATGCCGACCGTGGTGTTTGACCGTGAACTGGGGATCACTCGGGAGATCTTGATGGCCGCGTTCCAGGCGGCCGACATCGATGCGCGGGTGTTCTTCTGGCCGCTGTCGTCCTTGCCGATGTTCAGCGATGTCACGGCGGACTCGCCAGTGGCGTATGCGCTGCCGGAGCGGGCGATCAATCTGCCGAGTTACCACGACATGACCGATGACGATCAGCAGCGTGTCATTGAGGTGCTGCGCACGTTGTTGCTGAAAAGGACGCAGCTATGAAGGTGTACTTGCTGGGGGCGGCCAATCCTGAAGCGGTACGGATGATCCTGACCCTGCAACGCAGCCAGCCGCACGTGCAATTCGCCTTCCTCGATAACGACCCGGCGAAGCAAGGCACGCTGTTCCATGGCGTGCCGGTGGTGGGCGGCACCGACAAAGTGGCCGAGCTGAAAGGCTCCGACACGCGGTTCGTCAACCTGATCACCGGCAGCACGGCGCTGCGCTATCAGACCACCCGCGAGATCGTCGAGGCCGGCGGCACCCTGGGCAACTTTATCCACCCGGGGATCGACCTGACCATGATCACCATGGGCGTCGGTACGTATTTGCAAGAGGGTGTGATCATGCAGGCGCAAGTCAGCCTGGGTGATAACACCAGCATCAGCGCCGGTAGCGTGGTCGGCCACGAAGGGCAGATCGGTCACTCGGTGTTCATGGCGCCCGGGGTCTGCATCGCCGGTTGTGTCGAGATCGGCGATGGCACCTTCATCGGCACCAACGCCACGATCCTGCCGCGTTTGCGCATCGGCCGCTGGGTCACCATCGGCGCGGGCGCCGTGGTGATCAACGATATTCCTGACTACGCGGTCGTGGTGGGCAGTCCCGCCAGGACCATCAAGACCAACCCTGTTTCCTTTCAAGACGGTCGGGTTTTCAAGTAACCACCGCGGCTAATTTCTGGAGCGTTTGTAATGAATCCTCATGAGCAGTTTCGTGAAGAAGTAAAAGAAAACATCGAAGGCCTGCAACAGGACAAAGCCCTGCAAGCCACGTCGCTGGACTGGGTTGGCACCACCGCCAAGCACAAGTACACCTACAACTTCAGCTGGATGGGCCGCCCGATTATCCAGTTCCCCCAGGACATGGTCGCCATGCAGGAGATCATCTGGTCGCTGCGTCCGGACATCATCGTTGAAACCGGTATCGCCCACGGCGGCTCGCTGGTGTTCTACGCCTCGATGCTGGAGCTGATCGGCCATGGCGAAGTGCTGGGCGTGGATATCGATATTCGCCAGCACAACCGCGAAGCGATCGAGGCACACCCGATGTTCAAACGGATCGAAATGATCCAGGGCTCGAGCATCGACCCGGCCATCGTCGATCAGGTGCGCCAGCGCATCGAAGGTAAAAAAGTGCTGGTGGTGCTGGACTCCAACCACACCCATGAGCACGTACTCGAAGAGCTGCGGGCCTACGCGCCGATGGTGTCGGTGGGCAGCTACTGCGTGGTGATGGACACCGTGGTTGAAGACATGCCGGAAGACGCGTTCCCGGACCGTCCGTGGGGCAAGGGCGACAACCCGAAAACCGCTGTGTGGGCCTATCTGGAAGAAAACCGCGATTTTGAAATCGACCAGGCCATTCACAGCAAATTGCTGATCACCGTCGCGCCGGATGGCTATCTGCGTCGCGTGCGTTAATCAACAACATCGTCGGGTTCTTTTGGCCATTGGCCGGTTGTGGGGAAATTTATGCAAGGCAAGAACGTTTCTGAACAAGGGTTGGCACTCAACGAACAGTTGACCGTGGTGCTGATATCTCACGAACGGCCGGCGTTTTTGCGCAGGGCGGTACGTTTTTACAGTAGCTTGCCCTGCAGGATTCTTGTGCTCGACTCTTCGGCCGTCGCGCAGCCGGCCATGGCCGGCCAATTCCCGAATGTGGATTATCAGCACCTGCCGCAATTCGGTTACTGGGGGATTCGCGCCAAGTTGGCCTATGGCGTCGCGCAACTCACCACGCCGTACATGGTGTTCGCCGCCGACGATGACTTCCTGGTGCATGGCGCCTTGCACGAAGCCGTTGCCTTCATGGAGGCCAACCCCGATTACAGCCTGTGCCACGGCTACAGCATGATGTACCTGGCGCTGGCCAACAGCGTCAGCTACTACCGCCGCGACAAGAAAGTCTGTGAAGACTATTCGGCGGACCGTGCCCAGGACCGCTTGCTCGATTACATGAGCCAGTACCTGCCGCCGTTTTATGCCGTTCAGCGCACTGAGCTATTGCAGGACTGGTACCGGGTCATGCCTGAAGACACGATCTTCCAGTGGCAGGAAGTCGGTCACACCTATTACATGCTGGCGCGGGGCAAGGCGCGGATTCTGCCGATTCCCTACGTCGTGCGTGAAATCAACTACGAGCAATCGGATCACAAAACCGAGATTTTTCACTCGCTGGCGTTCACCGACACCAAGTCGGTCACCGAGCGTGAAGCCTTTGCCGGTTTCCTGGCCGGGCTGCCGACGCAAATCCAGGGCCTGAACCCGGAGCAAGGCAAGCAGTTCGTACTGGAAAGCTTCGCGGCGTTGGTCGATAGCTTGCGCAACGGTCGGGCACTGACCGCCGAGCTGATTTTCGAGTCGGGCTGGAATAACGTCGACGCGGGTCCGCAGCGCCGTTTTGGTCCCAAGCAGTACGTCGAAATGCCGTTCTACAACCAGGCGTTTTTCGATCAACTGGCCCAATTCGAATTCCTGTTGCACGCCATGCCGGCCGGTCGCGTTCAGTTGAAAGGGCTGGAGGGTATCTGGACCCGCCAGCAAGACCTGATGCGCGCACACAACAACGACACGCCCGAAAGCGTGGTCGATCGCTTGTGGCAGGCCCACGACTGCAACGTGTTCAACCGCGCCGTGATTAAACGCCTGGCCGCGCAACTCGATACCCTGGGCGAGGAAGAAGAGGCGCAGAAGCTGCACGCCTGGGTTGCCCGCCTGGACGAAGTGTCCCTCGACGACAATCGCCAACTGTTCGACAAAATGCGGTCCGGCCGTTTGCTTCAATGGCTGGCCCCCCGTGAGCCGAGCGCCGAACAGGCCGAAGCGATCGCCCAACACCTGGCGGCCAATGCCGGCGGTCCGCAATTCGGGATTTTCCTGCTCGATCTGGACCACAACGTCGACAAATTGCAGATCACCCTGGACAGCTTGCTCGAAGGTCACAGCAAGGCGTTCAAAGTGGTGGTCTTCACCACCGGCGAACCGCCAGCGGCAACCACCGCGCAAAACATGCTGCACTTCGTGCGCGTCACCCAGGGCAACTATGTCGACAAGTTGAACCAGCTCGCGCTTCAGTCGACCAGCGACTGGCTGCTGTTGGCCGAAGTGGGCGAGGCCTTTACCGCTGGCGGCCTGTTGCGCGCCAGCCTGGAGCTGATGTCCGCCGCCGATTGCCGTGCCGTCGCCACCGACGAAATCCAGCGCGACGCCGAGGGGGCGTTGGTGGATGTGTTCCGTCCGGGCTTCAACCTTGATCTGCTGCAAAGCGTGCCGGCCCTGATGGCGCGGCACTGGTTGATTCGCAAAGACGTGTTCAACGAAGTCGGCGGTTATCAGGCCGACTTCAACAAGGCCTTGGAATTCGACCTGCTGCTGCGCATCATCGAGCAGGGCGGCCTGAGCGGGCTGGCGCATCTGGATGAGCCATTGCTGATCACCCACGCGCCGGAGCTTGCGGAAAACACTCACGAGCGCCTGGCGTTGTCGCGCCACTTGGGCAACCGTGGCTACAAGGCCAAAATCACCTCGACTGTGCCTGGGACCTACCAGGTCGATTATCGCCACACCGAGCGTCCGCTGGTGTCGATCATCATCCCGGCCGGGGATGACCTGCCGGCGCTGCAACACTGCCTGCAAAGCGTGCTGCTGCGGACTCGTTACACCCAGTACCAAGTGCTGATTGCGGTTAACCCGAATCAGTCGGCCGAGGTCAAGGACTGGCTTGGTACATTTCAGCATGCCAAGGTCGGCGTGCTGCACGCTAACCGCACGCTCAACGACACGGCGCTGTACAACGCCGCCAGTCAAGAAGCGCAAGGCGAGTACCTGGTGTTGCTGGCGACTGACAGTGAAGTGGTCAACCCGAACTGGATCGAGGCGCTGCTCAACCACGCCCAGCGTCCGGAAGTGGGAATTGTCGGCGCCAAGCTGGTTGACCGCGACGGCAATGTCACCCAGGCCGGGCTGATTCTGGGGCTCAATGGCGGCGTCGGCTCTGCCTTCGTTGGTGAGCGCTATGACGCGGACAACAGCTACTTGCAGCGGTTGGTGGTGGAGCAAAACTACTCGGCGGTGTCGAGCGTGTGCCTGATGGTGCGCAAAGAACTGTTCGACGGCTTGGGTGGCCTGGATGACGCGACATTCGCCGATGGCTTGAGCGATGTCGACCTGTGCCTCAAGGCCGGTCAGGCCGGGTACCTCATCGTGTGGACGCCGCAGGTCCAGGTGATTCATTCGGGCGTGGTGCCACAAGGGCCGCAAGTGCTCGACGCCTTGCGTGAAAAATGGTCCGCCGCGTTTGCCCAGGATCAGGCCTACAACGCCAACCTGGCATCGACCGGTAAAGGTTTTGCCCTGGGTGAAAGCGCCTCGGTGAACTGGGCGCAGTTGCTCGCATAAGCCTGGCTGACAGGTACAAGGACTCAAGGCATGTTCAACGGTAAATCGATTTTCATCTCTGGTGGCACCGGGTCGTTCGGGCGCAACTTCATCCGCCGCTTGCTGGAGCAATACCAGCCCAAGCGCGTGGTGGTGTTCTCCCGTGACGAACTCAAACAGTACGAGATGCAGCAGACGTTCAATGCACCGTGCATGCGCTACTTCCTCGGTGATGTGCGCGATGCCGAGCGTTTGCGCCAGGCCATGCGCGGCATCGATTACGTGGTCCATGCCGCAGCCCTGAAGCAAGTGCCGGCCGCCGAATACAACCCGACCGAATGCATTCGTACCAACGTCAACGGCGCGGAAAACATCATCGCCGCCGCCATCGACAATGGCGTCAAGCAAGTGGTCGCGCTGTCCACCGACAAGGCGGCCAGCCCGATCAACCTGTACGGCGCCACCAAGCTGCTGTCGGACAAACTGTTCGTGGCCGCCAATAACATTGCCGGCGAACAGCAAACCCGGTTTGCCGTGGTTCGCTATGGCAACGTGGCCGGCTCCCGGGGATCGGTGGTGCCGTTTTTCAGCAAGTTGATCAACGAAGGCGCCACCGAACTGCCGATCACCGACGAACGCATGACGCGCTTCTGGATCACCCTCGATCACGGCGTGCAGTTCGTGCTCGACAGCTTTGCCCGGATGCACGGTGGCGAAGTGTTTGTGCCGAAAATCCCGTCGATTCGCATCGTCGATCTGGCGCGGGGCATGGCCGAGCACTTGCCGCACAAACACGTGGGGATTCGTCCGGGGGAGAAACTCCATGAGCTGATGGTGCCGCTGGACGATGCGCGCATGACCCTGGAGTTTGCCGACCACTACACCATCCAGCCGTCGATCCGCTTTACCAGCGTCGATGTGGATTTTGCCGTGGACAGGCTGGGCGAGCAGGGCAAACCGGTCAGTGAGGACTTCGAGTACCGCTCCGACACCAATCCGCATTACCTGTCGGTCGGCCAGATTGCCGACCTGCACGCGGACCTGTCGGCATGATTCCCTACGGTCGGCAAAGCCTCGATCAGGCCGACATCGATGCGGTGGTCGGCGTGCTGCAATCCGACTGGTTGACCCAGGGACCGACCATCGAGCGTTTCGAACAAGCCATGGCCGAACGGTGCCAGGCCGATTTCGCGGTGGCGGTGTGTAACGCCACGGCGGCGTTGCACATCGCTTGCCTGGCGGCTGGCCTCGGGCCAGGTGACCGGTTGTGGACTACGCCCAATACCTTTCTGGCCTCGGCCAATTGCGGTCGCTATTGCGGCGCGCAAGTGGATTTCGTCGACATCGACCCGCTGACCTGGAACCTCGATGCCTATGCGCTGAAGGTCAAACTGGAAGCAGCGGAAGACAACGGTACGCTGCCCAAAGTAGTGGTGGCGGTGGCGTTCTCCGGGCAGAGCTGCGACATGCGGATGATCGCCGAACTGGCCGAGCGTTATGGTTTCACGATCATTGAGGACGCCTCTCACGCGGTCGGCGCGTCTTATGCCGGGCGGCCAGTGGGTTGCGGTGAGTTCGCGGCGATGACGGTGTTCAGCTTTCATCCGGTAAAGATCATCACCAGCGCCGAGGGCGGCATGGTCCTGACCAATCGCCGGGAGCTGGCCGAGCGCCTGCAACGGCTGCGCAGCCACGGCATGACCCGCGACCCCGCGCAGATGACCGAACCCAGCCACGGTCCCTGGTACTACCAGCAAGTGGAACTGGGCTTCAATTACCGGATCACCGATTTGCAGGCGGCCCTCGGGCTGTCGCAGTTGAGCAAACTCGATGACTTCATCGGACGCCGTCGGGAGCTGGCGGCGCGTTATGACCGTTTGCTGGCGTACTTGCCGCTGACCTTGCCCAGCCCTCAGCCAGAGGCCGAGTCGGCGTGGCACCTGTACGTGGTGCGCTTGCAGCTTGAGCGCATCAACCTGAGCCATCGTCAGGTGTTTGAAGGGTTGCGGGCGGCCGGGGTCGGTGTGAATTTGCACTATATTCCGGTGCATCTGCAGCCGTACTATCGCGACCTGGGGTTCGCCGAGGGCGACTTTCCACAGGCCGAACGTTATTACGCCGAGGCCATCAGCTTGCCGCTGTTTCCGTTGCTCAGCGATGAGCAACAGGATTACGTGGTCGAGCAACTGCGGCGGTTGACCGAATAAATACCTTCAAAGGTTGCTGGCCCTCCTGTAGGAGCTGCCGAAGGCTGCGATCTTTTGATCTTGTTTTTCGGCAATATTGAAAAATCAAAAGATCGCAGCCTTCGGCAGCTCCTACAGGGGTAGCACCAGGCCTTGGTGATGAGTGAATGGGAACTGTGCAATGCGTGAACTGAGTGAGCAGGAAAGATTCTGGCAAGGCGACTTCGGCAATCAGTACGTCGACCGCAATGTCGGGCAACCGCTGGTGGCGGCCAACCTGGCGTTGTTTGCCAAGGCGTTGACGCGAGCCGGGCGGATTGAAAGCCTGGTAGAACTCGGTACAAACGCCGGCAACAATTTGCAGGCGCTGCATCAACTGCTGCCCCGCTGCGAACTGTTCGGCGTAGAGATCAATGCCAGTGCCTGCGCCCAGGTCCAGGCGCTGGACATCGCGCAGATCTGGCACGGTTCGCTGTTCGATTTCCCCCGCGAGCGCAGCTTTGACCTGACCCTGAGCAAAGGCGTGCTGATCCATCTGGCGCCCGAGTTGCTGGCGGCCGCGTATGACCAGTTGTATGCCTTGAGCCAGCGTTACATCCTGATCGCCGAGTACTACAACCCGGCGCCAGTCGAGGTGTCGTATCGCGGTAACAGCGGCAAGTTGTTCAAGCGCGATTTTGCCGGTGAAATGCTTGATCGTTACCCCGACCTGCAACTGCTGGACTATGGTTTCGGCTATCACCGCGACCCGCAATTCCCGGTGGATGACATCACCTGGTTCCTGCTGGAAAAACGCCCTTGAACAGCGTCGTAATCATCCCGGCCCGTGGTGGCAGCAAACGCATACCGCGCAAGAACCTCAAGCCGTTCGACGGCGTACCGATGATTGCCCGCTCCATTCAAACCGCCCTCGACTCGGGGTTGTTTGCCCAGGTGGTGGTCAGCACCGACGATGAGGAAATTGCCGAGCTGGCCCGCGCTTGCGGTGCGCAGGTGCCGTTTATGCGTCCAGCGACGCTGGCCGATGATTTCACCGGCACCGCAGCGGTGATTGCCCATGCCCTGGAAGCGTTACAGCGACTAGGCCACGACTTTGAATTGGCCTGTTGCATCTATGCCACGGCGCCGCTGTTGCAGCGCCGATTTTTGCAGCAGGGGTTGAACCTGTTGGAGCAGCATCCGGACAAGTCCTTCGCCTTCTCGGTCTGCGATTTCGGCTTTCCGGTGCAGCGGGCTCTGACTCTCGACGAGCAGGGCGCATTGACCGCGTTGTACCCTCAGTTTCGCGAGACGCGCTCCCAGGATTTGCCGCCGGCCTATCAGGACGCCGGGCAGTTCTACTGGGGCCGTTGCGACGCCTGGTTGCGCAGTGACGTGCTGTATTCACCGAAAAGCCTGCCAGTGATCCTGCCGCGCTATCTGGTGCAGGACATCGACACACCCGAAGACTGGACACGCGCCGAATACCTGTACGCTGCCTTGAAGGCGGGCGGTGAAGTGCTATGAGGGTGCTGATCCGTTCCGACGCCTCACCAACCATCGGCAGCGGCCATATCGCTCGTTTGCTGCCGCTCGCCAGGACTTTACGCCAGCAAGGCGCGCACGTCGCTTTTGCCTGTCGCCAGTTGCCGGGCCATCGGCTCGACAGTCTGGCGGCCGAGGGCTTTGACACCTTTGCACTGCCGGATCGCTATCCCGACGAAGACCCGCAGCAAGCCATCGAATCGATGCTGCCATGGCAGGCGGACATTGCCGCGCTGGACCAGGCCCTGGACAACCATCCCGCCTTCGACTGGATCATCGTCGACCATTACGGCCTCGATCATCACTGGCAGAGCGCGGCCCGACGCTGGGCGCCACGGATCGCGGCGGTGGATGATCTGGCCACGCGCCGCTACAGCGTCGATCTGCTGCTGAACCAGAATCTGTCGGGCACCCCCGAGGCATACGCCGGGCTGCTGACCGCTCATTGCCGGACCTTGTTCGGGCCACGGTTTGCCATGCTGCGCGATGAATTCTGCTGCCCGGCGATTGAAATCAAACCCCAGGCCAAACGGGTGCTGGTGAATTTCGGCGGCTTCGATGCAGCACGGCAAACTCATCACGCGATGCTCGCGCTGGCGGATTTTTCCGGGCTGGAGGTCGATTTCGTCGCCGGTGCCGACAACCCGGCCTGGGACGAGATGCAGGCGCTGGCGGCGGATCGGCCGAATTGGCGTTTGCACAGTTTTGTCAGCGATTTTTATCGCTTGATGACCGAAGCCGACCTGTTTATCGGCGCCGGTGGCGGCACCAGTTGGGAGCGGGCGGCCATGGGACTGCCGACGATTTGCATTGCGGTGTCGAATAATCAGCAGGCCAACGGCGAGGTCATGGCGACCTCGGGAAGCCATGTGTTCCTTGGTGCTCGGGAGCAGGTCAGCGTTGAACAGCTGCGCCAGGCGATTGGTTTTGTCGCGGGCAATCAGGGCTTGCGTCAGAGCCTGGCCGAGCGTTCCCGAGAATTGGTCGATGGCCGTGGTGCGCAGCGGGTGGCTGCGGCGCTGGTCGGCGCAGTGTTGCCGTTACGCAAGGCCACCCTGGATGACGCGCGATTGCTGTTGGACGGGCGCAATTCCGAGGCGGCGCGGCGCTGGTCGCTGGATACCCGGGCCATCGATGGGTCGTCCCATCAGGCCTGGCTGGCGGCGAGTCTGGGCAACCCGCAGCGGTTGCTGTTGATCGCCGAGGCGGGGGACGGTCCGGTCGGCGTGCTGCGTTACGACCTTCACGGGGTCAGCGCCGAAGTCTCGATTTATCTGTTCGAGGGCCGTTTCGGACTGGGCTGGGGCAGGGCGCTGCTGGCGCGCGGCGAAGCGTTCGTGACGGCCCATTGGCCGCAATTGCAAACCCTCACCGCTCAGGTGTTACCCGCCAACCAGCCGTCGCTGAGCCTGTTTCGCGACGCCGGTTTCACCCAGAGTGCTTGCGCGTTTACCCGCGTTCTAAAGGATCACCGCAATGACTAGCTTCAAGATTGGCGAGCGTTTGATCGGTGCCGATGCGCCGCCGTTCATCATTGCCGAGATGAGCGGCAACCATAACCAGTCCCTGGACATGGCCCTGCAAATCGTCGACGCCGCCGCCAAGGCCGGCGCCCACGCCTTGAAGCTGCAAACCTATACCGCCGAGACCATGACCCTGGACCTCGATGAGGGCGAATTCTTCATCAAGGACCCCAACAGCCTCTGGGCCGGCACTTCGTTGTACGCGTTGTACGAGAAGGCCCACACGCCGTGGGAGTGGCATGCGCCGATTTTCGCCCGCGCCAAAGCGCTGGGCATGTTGGCGTTTTCCACGCCGTTTGATGACAGCGCCGTGGACTTCCTCGAAAGCCTCGACGTGCCGGCCTACAAGATCGCCAGTTTCGAGAACACCGATTTGCCGCTGATTCGCCGGGTCGCCGCCACCGGCAAGCCGCTGATCATCTCCACCGGCATGGCCAGCATCGCCGAGCTTGACGAAACCGTGCGCGCCGCCCGCGAGGCTGGTTGCAAGGACCTGGTGCTGCTCAAGTGCACCAGCACTTACCCGGCGACACCGGCTAACAGCAATGTGCGGACCCTTCCTCACCTGCGGGAATTGTTTGGCTGTGAAGTTGGCCTGTCTGACCACTCGATGGGCGTTGGCGTTTCCGTCGCCGCCGTGGCACTCGGGGCGACGGTGGTGGAAAAACACTTCACCCTCGATCGGGCTGCCGGTGGCGTGGACGCCAGTTTCTCCCTGGAGCCGGCAGAACTGGCCAGCCTGGTGATCGAAACCGAGCGCGCCTGGCAGGCCATGGGGCAGGTGCATTACGGCGTGACCGAGGCCGAACGCAAGTCGCTGGTGTACCGGCGTTCGCTTTACGTCACTCAGGATATGGTCGCCGGTGAACCCTTCACCGCTGCCAATCTGCGGGCCATTCGTCCAGGGCTGGGGCTGGCCCCCAAACACGCTGAAACCCTGCTGGGCTGCCGCGCTCGCCTGGCCATCAAGCGCGGAACAGCGCTGGACTGGTCGTTGGTCGAATAACCCTTGTCGGGCTGATTCGGCAAAATAGCGTGACCTGTGAGTCATAACGCGCATCTTCACTGTATTGTATTGACCGGGAAGATGGCGCCTGACCCCTTATAGGGTCCAGTGATAGCCCTTTACGCTTTCCGCTGTCGTCCGTCGCGGGCGGCTGAAAATCTCTGTATGTCGGCGCCCCTCGAATCCTTGCGAGCGGTGGTATTGGGCTGTTTATTATTGGGAAGCCGTAATGATTGGCATAAAAAGCATTGCGAGCTACGTTCCTGTAGCCGGCGTGGACAATTACGCACAAGGTGCAAAATTCGAGAAGGATGAAGAGTTCATCCTGGGCAAGATCGGTTCGGCCTTCCTGCCGCGTAAAGACGCCGGGCAAGAAACTTCGGACCTGTGTGTCGAAGCAGTCAACGCGCTGTTCGCCAACAACCCTGATTTGAAGCGTGAAGCCATCGACGTGCTGATCGTCGTCACCCAGAACGGTGACGAAGAAGGCCTGCCGCACACCGCCGCCATCGTCCAGGACAAACTGGGCCTGCCGACCACCGTGGCCGCGTTCGATATCTCCCTGGGCTGCTCGGGCTATGTCTACGGCATCTACGCGATCAAGGGCTTCATGGAGGCCGCAGGCCTGAAGAATGGCCTGCTGGTGACCGCCGATCCGTACTCCAAGATCGTCGACCCGGAAGACCGTAACACCACCATGCTGTTCGGTGATGCTGCCACTGCAACCTGGATGGGCGAAGACGCGCCTTGGCAGCTGGGCAAGGCCAAGTTTGGCACCGACGGTTCCGGCGCACCGCATCTGAAGGTCACCGATGGCGTGTTCTATATGAACGGTCGGCAGGTCTTCAACTTCGCGCTGCTTAAAGTCCCGGCGCATTTGCATGAGTTGCTCGATGAGTCTGGCTTGAAGGCTGACGATATCGATGCGTTCTGCATCCACCAGGGCAGTGCGGCGATTGTCGACGCCGTGGCCCGGCGGTTCGAAGGCGAGCCGGAGAAGTTCATCAAGGACATGGTCGAGACCGGCAACACCGTGTCGTCGAGCATTCCGTTGCTGCTGGAAAAACACGTGCTTGATTCCAGCTGGAAGCGCGTGGCATTGAGCGGTTTTGGTGTAGGGCTGTCGTGGGGTTCGGCGATCATCTATCGTCCTTGACCCACCCCCGGGTAGGAGCTGCCGAAGGCTGCGATCTTTTGATCTTGATCTGTTTTTTCAGGGGCGCCGAAAAACAGGATCAAAAGATCGCAGCCTTCGGCAGCTCCTACCGGGGTTGCTCGCGGCCATTAGCCCGATACAAAAATAGCGTTCAAGGGTTAACCTTGAACGCTATTTTTTTGCCTGTATGAAAAGCGAGGCTGTATGAGCGAATGCTTTGAAGACAATGCTCAGGTGATCGAGCGGCGCTGGCCGGCGCTGTATACGCGGCTGATGCTGGAGGACAGCAGCTCGGTCCAGGCGGAGCTGACCGAGGGGCTGGGCTCGACGCTGAGCATTGGCGGCATTCAGCTCACCAGTCGCCATGACCGTGTCGTTGAGGCCCGCGTACAGGCCGCCAGTCTGCCGGCCGACAAGGCGCAGTTGCATGTCTATGGCACCGGCCTCGGTGATTTGCCGACGGTCCTGCTCGAGCGCGGCGAGCTTGAGCGGTTGTATGTGCACATCCTCAACGGCGCCCTGTTCGCGCTGGTGTTGCAGTTGCTCGATCAGCGGCAATGGCTCGACGATCCCCGAGTTGAATTGCTGTATGCCGGCGATCAAGCGGACATCTATACACCGTTTTTCGCGCTGCCCTCCGAGATGGTGCTGGCGGACGATTTCAACGCGAAGATTCGTGATCGGCTGGTCAGCGAAGTGCACCTGAGTTTCAACAACCGTGAATTCGATCCGCAGTCGCCGGTGATTCTCCAGCGTTTGCAGGACAGCCTCGAAGTGCTGCTGGCCGACGACGATGTCGCGCAGTTGTTCGGTACGTGCGCGGGGCGGGACATCTATGTGATTGGCACCGGACCAAGCCTTGAAAACCATTTCGAGCAATTGGCGGCGATCCGTGGGCAGGCGCAGCGGCCTTTTTTCATCTCTGTCGACACGGCCTATCGACCATTGCGCGAACACGGGATCAAGCCTGACCTGGTGGTGAGCATCGATCAGCGCATCAGCTTGCGGCACTTGCCCTTTGAGGACTCCGACGGTATCCCGCTGGTGTACCTGCCCATGAGCGATCCACAGGTGTTGAAGGCCTGGAAGGGCAAGCGCTATGGCGGTTACTCGGCCAGTCCGATCTACGCCTCGTTGCGCCGCCAGCACGCCAGGGCGCAGTTGTACGTGGGCGGCAGTGTGATCCATCCCGCCGTGGACCTGGCTGTAAAGATGGGAGCAGGGCGCATCACCCTGTTTGGCGCCGATTTTGCCTTCCCGATGAACAAGACTCACGCCGGTTGGGAGGACGGTGATCTGGGGCCCGGGGTGAATCTTGCGCGGCACTGGGTGCGCGACGGGCATGGCGAGCGGGTCAGGACGCAGCTGAATTTTCGCAGCTATTTGTGTGAGCTGGAGCGTTACATCGCCGGGCACCCTGAGGTGCCGTTCTTCAACAGCAGTCGGGCGGGCGCGATGATCGCCGGCACGCAGTTCAATCAGGAGTTCGTGCAGTGAGTGCGCTTGAGCAATGCGTCAATGGGTGCCGACGGTGCGCAGGGTTGTTTCGCCTGGGGCGTGATGTCGAGGCGGCGTTGACCATGGTTGACCTCTTCGATGAAGCGCAGCAGCTATTGGCAACGGTACCTCAAGACGTCCAGTTGCACTGGGCGCAGCTACTGACGCAGATGCTGGCCTGCCAAGAGCGTCAGGATTGGCTGGGGCTTGCCGACTTTATGGAATACGAGCTGATTGATTTGCTGCAAAGCGTTCAGACCTGAGGGCCAGTGATCGCTCTGGTTGGGATGTTTGGGTGTCGGACGGTTTTATGACGTCATTTTTTCGCGGGGAGCAGGGCGCTAAGCCTTTGTTTTCTAGGGGGTGGCAGTGTGATGGCAATATTTTTCAAAAAAGCCCTCAAGCAACCTGCATTCCCGACGATAACTATTACGAAGGTTCTCTAGGCCATACCCGGCGGTTGCCAGGGCCGGAAGCCGCAGTACCCAACCAACGAGGAATTCGTCATGGCTTTAACAGTAAACACCAACACCACGTCGTTGAACGTTCAGAAAAACCTGAACCGCGCTTCCGACGCTCTGTCGACTTCGATGTCTCGTCTGTCTTCCGGCCTGAAAATCAACAGCGCTAAAGATGACGCTGCCGGCCTGCAGATCTCCAACCGTATGTCCAGCCAGATCCGCGGCCAGAACGTAGCGGTTAAAAACGCCAACGACGGTATCTCGATGGCTCAGACCGCTGAAGGCGCTCTGCAAGAATCGACCAACATTCTGCAACGTATGCGTGAACTGGCTGTACAAGCACGTAACGGCACCAACGGCACTGCTGACCAGACCGCAACCAACGCTGAATTCGCTCAGATGTCTGACGAATTGACCCGTATCGCGGCTTCGACCAACCTGAACGGCAAGCAACTGCTGGACGGTTCGGCTGGCACCATGACCCTGCAAGTGGGTTCGAACACTGGTACTGCCAACCACATCGACCTGACCCTGAGCTCCAAGTTCGACGCCGTCAGCCTGTCGGTTGGTAGCGGTACTGCAGTTCTGACCGGTGCTACCAGTGCCGCGGCCATGAGCAACATCGATAACGCGATCACCGCAATCGACGCTGCAATCGCTTCCATCGGTGCAACCCGTGCAAACCTGGGTGCTTCGCAGAACCGTCTGACCAGCACCATCTCCAACCTGCAAAACATCACTGAAAACGTTACTGCTGCTCAAGGTCGCGTACAAGATACCGACTTCGCCGCAGAAACCGCTAACCTGACCAAACAGCAAACTCTGCAACAAGCTTCCACCGCTGTTCTGGCCCAGGCTAACCAGCTGCCATCCGCTGTACTGAAGCTGCTTCAGTAATATCGGGTTGAGTTTTGGCGGGGGAGTGCGCTTGCGTGCTCTCTCGCTTTTTCCGTTTTAAGAGGTGATGGTCATGGACATGAGCGTAAAGCTGAACTTGTCTTACCCGGCCGCGAAACCGGCGGTCAGTACTACCGATAAGCCGGCGGAAACGCCTCGCACTGAAAGTCTCCAGGCTGTCACGGCAACCGCCAAAAGCTCGGATTCGGACAGTTCGAACACTTCGGATAACTCGGATAACTCGGATAAGTCGGATAAGTTGAAAATGGCCGTTCAGGAGATCGAAAAGTTCGTTCAATCGGTCAAGCGTAACCTCGAATTTTCCATCGATGAAACGTCGGGCAAGGTCATCGTCAAGGTGATTGCCAGCGAGTCCGGTGAAGTGATTCGACAGATTCCTTCGGCTGAAGCCATGAAACTGGCTGAAAGCCTGCACAATGCCAGTAACGTTTTGTTCGATGCCAAGGCCTGACACTGGCATGAAACGTGTTTGTACGATCATTGTCCGCGCTTAGTGGTCAAAAGACCGGCGACACACAGATAGGGAGATGCACATGGCAAGTCCAATTCTACCGGGTTCGGGTCTAGGGTCCGGTCTCGACATCGGTGCGATCGTGACCGCGCTGGTCAACTCCGACAAATCGGCCAAGCAGACGCTGATCACCAATCAGACGACTATCAACACGGCCAAGATTTCTGCTACCGGTTCGTTGAAATCGGCCCTGGCCGCGTTCCAGACTGCCATGACCAACCTCGGCAAGCGTGATGCGCCGTCGTTTTCGGGTTTTACCGCGACTTCAAGCGCGCCGACGACATTGACCGTCACCTCGGATAACACGGCGGTGAACGGTAGCTACAGCGTTGTCGTGAACAACCTGGCAACCGGTTCGAAAGTGGCCAGTGCGGCGTTTGCCGGCGGCCCTACCAGTTCCATTCCGACTGGTACATTGAAAATCAGTCAAAATGGTATTGATTACCCGGTGACCATTGCTGCGGGCGCAACCCTGCAGACCACTCGTGACGCGATCAACACCACGCTGCAAGGCAAAGGCATCACCGCCAACATCGTGACCGACTCCAATGGTTCGCGACTGGTGATTGGTTCCACGGTGACGGGCGCGGGCTCGGATCTGAGCGTCAGCGGTATTGCCGGCCTGGAAATCGATGGGACCAATAGCCTGGGCAGCACTCCAGCGGCCGGGGCCTCTGGCAACATCGGTGGTTTGGCGACGGATGCAAAAGTCACGATCGATGGTTTGACCGTCACCAGCAAAAGCAACACGATCAGCCAGGCGGTTGGTGGTCTCAACATGACCCTGGTCGCGGCCAATACGTCGCCGGTTACGGTCACCGTCGGCACCAACTCAGACGGCCTGAAAACCTCACTGCAGTCGTTCGTTGATGCCTACAACACCGTGATCAATACCCTGACCACGCTGACCAAGCCAAGCCTGGATGAGGACGGCAACCCGACCATCTCGGCGGCGATGACGGGTGATTCCCTGCCGCGCAACCTGATCACTGCCGTGCGCAATGAACTGGTGGCTCCGGGTGCGGGCGGTCAACTGTCGGTGCTGTCGCAGTTGGGTGTTCAGACCGATCAGAAGACCGGTGCACTGACCATTGATGCGACGAAGTATGCCAAGGCCATGGCGACCCCGGGGATGAGCAGCTCGGTACAGAACCTGTTTACGGGGACTGATACCAAGAATGGTCTGCTAGCGCGCATGTCTGCCGCGATCACCCCTTATTCCCAGACCGGTGGCATCCTCGATCAGCGCAACACCAGCCTGAGCAAGGTCCAGAAGGATCTGAGCACTCAGCAGACGGCGCTGGACCTGCGGGTGACCAACCTGACGGCGTCCCTGACCGCCAAGTACAACGCGATGGACCTGTTGGTCGGCCAGATGAAGGCCACCGCCAGCAACATCACCGGCTTCTTTGCGTCCTTGAACGCTCAGCAGTCCGCCAAGTAGTCATGGGCTGGCGACAAAAACCCGGCTCCGCTTTTCGGCGTGCGCCGGGTTTTTGTCTTCTGGTCTAAAGTTTTCAGGCTCGCAGGCGATACACTGGTCATACGAGTCATTGAGTGGCAAAGAGGTAAAACATGAATCCGATGTTAGCCCTTCGGCAATACCAGAAGGTGGGGGCGCAAGCCCAGACGTCCGAGGCCAGCCCGCACCGTCTGGTGCAAATGCTGATGGAAGGTGGCCTGGATCGCATCGCCCAGGCCAAAGGCGCCATGGAGCGCAAGGACATTCCGGGTAAAGGAACGTCGATCGGCAAGGCAATCGGGATTATCGGCGGTTTGCGTGAAGGCCTTGATCTTGAAAAGGCTGCTGAAACCGTTGGTGAGCTTGATCGTCTCTACGCTTACATGATGAAGCGTCTCGCTGAGGCGAACATCAAGAGTGATCCGCGGATTCTCGACGAAGTCGCTGGTTTGCTTCGTACGGTCAAAGAAGGCTGGGATGCCATTGCCGCGCCAGGCCCTCAGTTCTAAGGAGATCACCATGAGTCTTGTATTGCAGCGAATCGAACAAACCCGTGAGGCGTTGGTCGGGGCACTGGCCGAGCGCAACTGGGAGGCAATCGGTCAACTGGACCTGGATTGCCGTTCCTGCATGGAAGATGTCTTGAGTGAGGCTTCGTTGGACGAGGCGGCGTTGCGTGACAATCTTGAGGAGTTGCTGGGGGTTTACAAGCAGCTTCTTGAGGTGGCGATGGGCGAGAGACAAGCGATAGTCGACGAGATGTCTCAGATCCATCAAGCACAGAACGCCGCAAAGGTTTACCATCTGTTTGGTTAATCCCCGGTTAATCCAAACATAGTGCGCCATAAATTTGACTGTGCACGGTTTTTTGACTTAACTAGTGGCTGGTTCCAGATTTCAGGCGTCTACAGGCATAACATGTCTGCAAGCGTCTAGCTTGCCCCCTCATTTCGGGCATTGAGTTGACTAGGGAAGTTGCTATTGCATGTGGCGTGAAACCAAAATTCTGCTGATTGATGACGATAGCGTCCGTCGCCGCGATTTGGCGGTGATTTTAAATTTTCTCGGCGAAGAAAATTTACCCTGCGGCAGCCATGACTGGCAGCAGGCGGTCGGCTCTTTGGCATCAAGTCGTGAAGTCATTTGCGTGTTGGTCGGGACGGTCAATGCTCCTGGCGCGCTTTTAGGCTTGCTAAAGACACTCTCAACCTGGGATGAGTTCCTTCCGGTTTTGTTAATGGGCGATAATTCTTCCGTTGACCTGCCGGACGACCAGCGTCGTCGAGTGCTTTCAACCCTCGAAATGCCGCCCAGCTACAGCAAATTGCTCGACTCCCTGCACCGTGCCCAGGTCTATCGCGAGATGTACGACCAGGCCCGCGAGCGCGGCCGTCACCGTGAACCCAATCTGTTCCGCAGCCTCGTCGGCACCAGCCGGGCGATTCAGCACGTGCGCCAGATGATGCAGCAAGTGGCGGATACCGACGCCAGCGTGCTGATCCTCGGCGAGTCCGGCACCGGCAAGGAAGTGGTCGCGCGTAACCTGCACTACCACTCCAAGCGTCGTGATGCGCCGTTCGTTCCGGTCAACTGCGGGGCGATCCCGGCCGAGTTGCTGGAAAGTGAACTGTTCGGCCACGAAAAAGGAGCGTTCACCGGGGCGATCACCAGTCGTGCCGGGCGTTTCGAACTGGCCAACGGCGGCACGCTGTTCCTCGATGAAATCGGCGATATGCCGCTGCCGATGCAGGTCAAGCTGCTGCGCGTCCTGCAGGAACGCACTTTCGAGCGCGTGGGCAGCAACAAGACCCAAAGCGTCGATGTGCGCATCATTGCCGCGACCCACAAGAATCTCGAAAGCATGATCGAGATCGGCACTTTCCGCGAAGACCTCTACTATCGCCTGAACGTGTTCCCGATCGAGATGGCGCCGCTGCGCGAGCGTGTCGAAGACATCCCGTTGCTGATGAACGAGTTGATCTCGCGCATGGAGCACGAAAAGCGGGGTTCGATCCGTTTCAACTCGGCCGCGATCATGTCGCTGTGCCGTCACGGCTGGCCGGGCAACGTCCGCGAGCTGGCCAACCTGGTGGAGCGCATGGCGATCATGCACCCGTACGGGGTGATCGGCGTGGTCGAGTTGCCGAAGAAATTCCGCTACGTCGATGATGAAGACGAGCAACTGGTTGACAGCCTGCGCAGCGATCTTGAAGAGCGGGTGGCCATCAACGGGCATACCCCGGACTTCTCCGCCAACGCACTGCTGCCGCCGGAAGGCCTGGACCTGAAGGACTACCTCGGTGGTCTGGAGCAGGGGCTGATTCAGCAGGCGCTGGATGATGCCAATGGCATCGTTGCCCGTGCCGCCGAACGTCTGCGTATTCGTCGCACCACCCTGGTGGAGAAGATGCGCAAGTACGGCATGAGTCGTCGTGACGGTGATGAACAGGCGGATGATTGACGCCTGTTTTTCAAGGGCTTCATTTATAAGGGTTTTTTTTTAGGCACGGGTATTGCTACATCTCTTGCAACGTTCCGTTTCACTGACGGTCAGCCAAGCGAGAGAGCACGATGCCCCAAGCCGCCCAGATGTCTCCTGTCCCTGACGCTTCGGGGCAACCGTCGTCCGTAGAGCAGGCAAGCCGGCTTGGCCTCGAGCAGGCGTTTGCCCTGTTCAACCAGATGTCGAGCCAATTGACTGACTCCTACAGCATGCTCGAAGCCCGGGTCACCGAGCTCAAGGGCGAGCTGGCCGTTGTCAGCGCTCAGCGCATGCAGGAACTGGCGGAAAAAGAACGCCTGGCCAACCGCCTGCAAAACCTCCTTGATCTGTTACCCGGCGGCGTCATCGTCATCGACGCCCAGGGCATGGTGCGCGAAGCCAATCCGGCGGCCTGCGAGTTGCTCGGTCTGCCTCTCGAAGGCGAACTGTGGCGCCAGGTGATTGCCCGCTGCTTTGCCCCCCGTGAAGATGACGGTCACGAAATTTCCCTCAAGGACGGTCGGCGCCTGTCGATCGCCACTCGCTCGCTGGATGCCGAGCCCGGTCAATTGGTCTTGCTCAACGACCTGACCGAAACCCGTCACCTGCAAGATCAACTGGCCCGTCATGAACGCCTGTCGTCCCTGGGGCGCATGGTGGCATCCCTGGCCCATCAGATCCGCACGCCACTGTCCGCCGCGTTGCTGTACGCCAGTCATTTGACTGAGCAGGAGCTGCCGGTAGCGACCCAGCAGCGCTTTGCCGGTCGTTTGAAAGAGCGTCTGCACGAATTGGAGCACCAAGTGCGCGACATGCTGGTGTTTGCGCGCGGCGAGTTGCCGCTGACCAATCGCATGACCCCCAGTGAGCTGATGCAATCGCTGCAAGCGGCGGCGCTGACCCATGTTCAGGAACTGCCGATCCGTTGGCAGTGCGACAGTCATTCCGGGGAGTTGCTGTGCAATCGCGACACCCTGGTCGGGGCGATTCTGAACCTGATCGAGAACGCGATTCAGGCCAGCGGCGGCGCGGTTCGCCTGAAGGTTCACCTCTACAACCGTGGCAACAACCTGCGCCTGTGCGTGAGCGACAGCGGCAGCGGCATCGAAGAGGCCGTACTGGCGCGTCTGGGTGAGCCGTTTTTCACCACCAAGACCACCGGCACTGGCCTGGGCCTGACCGTGGTCAAGGCAGTGGCCCGTGCGCATCAGGGAGAATTGCAGTTGCGCTCGCGGCTCGGTCGCGGCACCTGTGCGCTGGTGTCCCTGCCGTTGTTTTCCAGCGCATCGGATGCGGAGTGAGAGGCATGGCAATCAAGGTTTTACTGGTCGAGGATGACCGCGCGTTACGCGAAGCGCTGGCCGATACGCTGCTGCTCGCGGGACACGATTACAAGGCCGTCGGTTCGGCGGAAGAAGCGTTGGCGGCGGTCGGTGGTGAGTCGTTCAGCCTGGTGGTCAGTGATGTCAACATGCCGGGCATGGATGGTCATCAGTTGCTCGGATTGCTCCGGGCGCGGCAGCCACAATTGCCGGTGTTGCTGATGACAGCTCATGGCGCGGTGGAGCGGGCGGTCGATGCCATGCGCCAAGGCGCGGCGGACTATCTGGTCAAGCCGTTCGAGCCGAAGGCTTTGCTCGATCTGGTGGCGCGTCACGCATTGGGCAGTCTCGGTGCGACCGACAACGAGGGGCCGATTGCCTTCGAGCCGGCCAGTGCGCAATTGCTCGAACTGGCCGCGCGAGTGGCGCGCAGCGATTCCACGGTGTTGATTTCCGGCGAGTCGGGCACCGGCAAGGAAGTGCTGGCGCGTTACATTCATCAGCATTCCCATCGCGCCAGTCAGCCGTTCATTGCGATCAACTGCGCGGCGATCCCTGACAACATGCTGGAAGCCACGCTGTTCGGCCATGAGAAAGGCTCGTTCACTGGCGCCATCGCGGCCCAGGCCGGCAAGTTTGAACAGGCCGACGGCGGGACCATCCTGCTCGACGAAATTTCCGAAATGCCCATGGGCCTGCAAGCCAAGTTGCTGCGTGTGTTGCAGGAGCGCGAAGTCGAGCGCGTAGGCGCGCGTAAACCGATCAGCCTCGACATTCGGGTGGTGGCGACCACCAACCGTGATCTGGCCGGGGAAGTGGCGGCGGGGCGGTTTCGTGAAGACCTTTACTATCGGCTGTCGGTTTTTCCGCTGGCCTGGCGTCCGTTGCGTGAGCGCACCGCCGACATCCTGCCGCTGGCCGAGCGTCTTTTGGCCAAGCACGTCAATAAAATGAAGCATGCCGCAGCCAGACTGTCCCCCGAGGCGCAGGCCTGTCTGATCGCTTATCCGTGGCCGGGCAATGTGCGCGAGCTCGATAACGCGATTCAGCGTGCATTGATTCTGCAGCAGGGCGGTTTGATCCAACCCCAGGATTTTTGCCTGTCCGGGCCGGTTGCCTGTGCACCGTTACCTGCATTGACGCCGGTGCGGGCGGTGGAGGTTGAGGCCGAATCGGCCAACGCCTTGGGTGATGACCTGCGCCGTCACGAATTCCAGATGATCATCGACACCTTGCGCTCCGAGCGCGGCCGTCGCAAAGAGGCCGCCGAGCGCCTGGGCATCAGCCCGCGCACCTTGCGCTACAAACTGGCGCAGATGCGCGACGCCGGCATGGATGTGGAAGCGTATCTGTTCGCCACCTGAAAGTTGACGCAAACA
Organism: Janthinobacterium sp. LPB2021202312-11-4; assembly: GCF_037049705.1. Classification (NCBI taxonomy): domain Bacteria; kingdom Pseudomonadati; phylum Pseudomonadota; class Betaproteobacteria; order Burkholderiales; family Oxalobacteraceae; genus Janthinobacterium; species Janthinobacterium sp. LPB2021202312-11-4. The sequence goes on from NZ_JBAGKV010000004.1 coordinate 51,062, forward strand.
AATGTGGGAGCGCGCTTGCTCGCGAAGAGGTCGTGTCAGACAGCATTTATGTACCTGTCACACCGCCTTCGCGAGCAAGCCCGCTCCCACACTGGGTTTGCAGTAAAACATGGCCCGGAGCGGCTTTTGTGAAGCAAGGCCACGGAGCTGGCACCCTTGTTGCTAACACCTCATTACCCGCCGAGTGAGTGTCAAAAAATTGCGGGTCGCCAGAGAGAGTAGTCCATGAGCCAAGGTATTGAATTTAATCGATTGATGTTGGATATGCGCTCCATGCAAATGGATGCCATGTCTGCGCCGAAATCGACTGCCGCAGTCCCTGAATTGGGCGGTAGCAGCTTTGCTGACATGCTCGGTCAGGCCGTCAATAAAGTGAACGACACCCAACAGGCGTCGAATCAGCTGTCCAGTGCCTTTGAAATTGGCAAGAGCGGCGTTGATCTGACGGATGTGATGATTTCCTCGCAGAAGGCCAGCGTGTCTTTCCAGGCGTTGACCCAGGTGCGTAACAAACTGGTTCAGGCTTACCAAGACATCATGCAGATGCCGGTTTAAGGACGAGATTGAGTCATGGCAGAAGCAGTCGCCGATAATGTCCCGGCCAAGGCCACTCCGATAGACGGCAAACCGCCGCTGTTCGGGTTGTCCTTCCTGGAAAACCTCTCCGAGATGACCATGTTGCGTCAGGTGGGCCTGTTGGTCGGCCTGGCTGCCAGTGTGGCGATTGGCTTTGCCGTGGTGTTGTGGTCGCAGCAGCCGGATTACCGGCCTCTGTACGGCAGCCTTGCCGGTATGGACGCCAAGCAGGTCATGGAAACCCTGGCCGCCGCTGACATCCCTTACACCGTTGAACCCAACTCCGGTGCCTTGCTGGTCAAGGCCGATGATGTGTCGCGCGCGCGGCTCAAGCTCGCGGCCGCTGGTGTCACTCCCAGCGACGGCAACATCGGTTTTGAAATCCTCGACAAGGACCAGGGGTTGGGGACCAGCCAGTTCATGGAAGCGACCCGTTACCGTCGCGGCCTCGAAGGCGAATTGGCGCGCACCATCTCCAGCCTGAACAACGTCAAGGGTGCCCGCGTGCACCTGGCGATTCCGAAAAGCTCGGTATTTGTGCGCGATGAGCGCAAGCCAAGTGCATCGATTCTGGTTGAACTGTATTCCGGCCGCTCCCTGGAGCCTGGCCAGGTATTGGCGATCATCAACCTGGTGGCCACCAGCGTTCCCGAACTGAGCAAGTCGCAAATCACCGTCGTCGACCAGAAGGGCAACCTGCTGTCCGACCAGGCGGAAAACTCCGAACTGACCATGGCCGGCAAGCAGTTCGATTACAGCCGTCGCATGGAAAGCATGCTGACCCAGCGTGTGCACAACATCCTGCAACCGGTGCTGGGCAACGACCGCTATAAAGCCGAAGTCTCGGCCGACGTGGACTTCAGCGCCGTCGAATCGACCTCCGAGCAGTTCAACCCGGATCAACCGGCGTTGCGCAGCGAGCAGTCGGTCAACGAACAACGTACCGCCAGCAATGGCCCGCAAGGTGTGCCGGGTGCCCTGAGCAACCAGCCACCGTCGCCGGCCTCGGCGCCGCAAACCACTGGTGGCGCTACTGCGTCGGCCGGCATGGTGCAGCCAGGTCAGCCGTTGCTCGATGCCAACGGTCAGCAAATCATGGACCCGGCCACCGGCCAGCCGATGCTGGCACCGTACCCGGCGGACAAGCGTCAACAATCCACCAAGAACTTCGAGCTTGATCGCTCCATCAGTCACACCAAACAGCAACAGGGTCGTTTGAATCGCCTGTCGGTGTCGGTGGTGGTGGATGACCAGGTCAAGATCAATGCGGCCAACGGTGAAACCACTCGCGCACCGTGGAGCGCCGACGAATTGGCGCGCTTCACTCGCCTGGTTCAGGACGCCGTCGGTTTCGACGCCAGCCGTGGCGACAGCGTCAGCGTGATCAACATGCCGTTCTCCGCCGAACGCGGTGAAGTGATTGCCGATATTCCGTTCTACTCCCAGCCTTGGTTCTGGGACATCGTCAAGCAAGTGCTGGGTGTGTTGTTCATCCTGGTGCTGGTGTTCGGCGTGCTGCGTCCGGTGCTCAACAACATCACCGGTGGCGGCAAAGGCAAACAGCTTGCCGGCTTGGGCAGCGACGTCGAGTTGGGTGGCATGGGCGGCCTGGACGGCGACCTGGCCAACGACCGCGTCAGCCTCGGCGGCCCGCAAAGCATCCTGTTGCCGAGCCCGAGCGAAGGCTATGACGCACAGTTGAATGCAATCAAAAGTTTGGTGGCAGAAGACCCGGGTCGCGTGGCCCAGGTCGTGAAAGAGTGGATTAACGCAGATGAGTGATAACCGAGCCGCTGTCGCCAAACTGTCCCGGGTCGATAAAGCCGCGATTCTGCTGCTGTCCCTGGGTTCGACCGATGCCGCCCAAGTACTGCGCCACATGGGGCCCAAAGAGGTCCAGCGTGTGGGTGTGGCCATGGCGCAAATGGGCAACGTGCACCGCGAGCAGGTCGAGCAGGTCATGAGCGAGTTTGTCGACATCGTCGGCGACCAGACCAGCCTGGGCGTCGGTTCCGACGACTACGTGCGCAAAATGCTCACCCAGGCATTGGGCGAAGACAAGGCCAACGGCCTGATCGATCGCATCCTGCTGGGCGGCAACACCAGCGGCCTCGACAGCCTCAAGTGGATGGAACCGCGCGCCGTCGCCGACGTGATCCGTTTCGAGCACCCGCAGATCCAGGCGATCGTCGTGGCGTATCTCGACCCGGACCAGGCCGGTGAAGTGCTCGGCAACTTCGACCACAAGGTGCGTCTGGACATCATTCTGCGGGTCTCCTCGCTGAACACCGTGCAGCCTGCGGCCCTGAAAGAACTCAACCAGATTCTCGAGAAGCAGTTCTCCGGCAACTCGAACGCTTCGCGCACCACCCTGGGTGGCATCAAGCGTGCGGCCGACATCATGAACTTCCTCGACAGCTCGATCGAAGGCCAGTTGATGGACTCGATCCGCGAAGTCGACGAAGACCTGTCCGGTCAGATCGAAGACCTCATGTTCGTGTTCAACAACCTGTCCGATGTCGACGACCGCGGGATTCAGGCCTTGCTGCGCGAAGTGTCCTCCGACGTGCTGGTGCTGGCCCTCAAGGGTTCGGACGAAGGCGTCAAAGAGAAGATCTTCAAGAACATGTCCAAACGAGCGGCCGAACTGTTGCGCGACGACCTCGAGGCCAAAGGCCCGGTGCGTGTCAGCGACGTGGAAACCGCACAGAAAGAAATCCTCACCATTGCCCGCCGTATGGCCGAAGCCGGAGAAATCGTTCTCGGCGGGAAGGGCGGCGAAGAGATGATCTAAGGTCACTATGTCGTCCAAACATGATGAGTCCAACACCGACCTGATCCGTGGCAAAGGGGTCAGTGGTTTTGATGTGTGGTCGTTGCCCAGCTTCGACCCGCATGTGCCCGAACCCGAGCCGGAACCGGAGCCCGAACCGCCGGAAATGGAAGAAGTGCCGCTGGACGAAGTCCAGCCACTGACCCTCGAAGAACTCGAAAGCATCCGCCAGGAGGCCTACAACGAGGGCTTCGCCACCGGCGAGAAAGAAGGTTTCCACAGCACCACACTCAAGGTTCGTCAGGAAGCCGAAGTGGCCCTGACCGCCAAGATCGCGAGCCTGGAACAGTTGATGGGCCACTTGTTCGAGCCCATCGCCGAGCAAGATTCGCAAATCGAAAAGTCCCTGGTCGATCTCGTGCAACACATCACCAAACAGGTGATCCAGCGCGAACTGGCCATCGATTCGTCGCAAATCGAAAGCGTCATGCGCGAAGCGCTCAAGCTGTTGCCGCTGGGCGTGGGCAATGTGCGGCTGTACATCAATCCGCAGGATTTCGAACAGGTCAAAGCCCTGCGCGAGCGCCATGAAGAAACCTGGCGTATCGTCGAGGACGAGGCACTGTTGCCTGGCGGTTGCCGGGTAGAAACCGAGCACAGCCGGATTGATGCCACCGTCGAAACCCGCGTGGCGCGGGTCATGGACAAGCTCTTCGATCAGTTGCACGAACAAGCCTTGCACCCGCCAGCGCCGGACTTGAGCCTGGAATTGCCGGTCGAGGCCAAGCCTGCGGTCGAGCCGCAACCAGAGCCAGAACCAGCCATCGCCAAAGACCCGGACGCAGACGATGCGCCTTGATCGCACCAGTTTCGCCAAGCGCCTGAGCGGCTACGCCGAGGCCACGGAACTGGAAGGCGCGCCGATCCTGGAAGGTCGCCTGCTGCGCATGGTCGGCCTGACCCTCGAAGCCGAAGGCTTGCGCGCCGCCATGGGCAGCCGCTGCATGGTCATCAACGACGACAGCTATCACCCGGTGCAGGTCGAAGCCGAAGTCATGGGCTTCTCCGGCAGCAAAGTCTTTCTGATGCCGGTCGGCAGCGTCGCCGGCATCGCGCCGGGCGCCCGCGTGGTGCCGCTGGCCGATACCGGTCGGTTGCCGATGGGCATGAGCATGCTCGGCCGGGTGCTTGACGGCGCCGGTCGCGCGCTCGACGGCAAGGGCGGGATGAAAGCCGAAGACTGGGTGCCGATGGACGGCCCGACGATCAACCCGCTCAAGCGCGACCCGATCAGCCAGCCGCTGGATGTGGGCATTCGCTGCATCAACGGTTTGTTGACGGTCGGTCGCGGCCAGCGTCTGGGGCTGTTCGCCGGTACCGGTGTCGGTAAATCGGTGCTGTTGGGCATGATGACCCGCTTCACCGAGGCCGACATTATCGTCGTCGGGCTGATCGGTGAGCGGGGTCGCGAAGTTAAGGAATTCATCGAGCACATCCTCGGTGAAGAAGGGCTCAAGCGTTCGGTGGTGGTCGCGTCCCCGGCGGACGATGCGCCGCTGATGCGTCTGCGCGCCGCAATGTATTGCACGCGCATCGCAGAGTATTTTCGCGACAAGGGCAAAAATGTCCTGTTGCTCATGGATTCCCTGACCCGTTTTGCCCAGGCCCAGCGGGAAATCGCCCTGGCCATCGGCGAACCGCCAGCGACCAAAGGCTATCCGCCATCGGTGTTCGCCAAGTTGCCAAAACTGGTGGAGCGGGCCGGTAACGCGGAGAAGGGCGGCGGTTCGATCACGGCGTTCTACACCGTGCTGTCCGAAGGCGATGACCAGCAGGACCCGATTGCCGACGCCGCGCGAGGGGTGCTCGACGGGCACATCGTGTTGTCCCGGCGCCTGGCCGAGGAAGGGCACTACCCGGCCATCGACATCGAAGCGTCGATCAGCCGAGTGATGCCGTCGGTGGTCACGCCGGAACACATGATGCGCGCCCAGTATTTCAAGCAGTTGTGGTCGCGTTATCAGCAGAGTCGCGACTTGATCAGCGTCGGCGCCTACGTGGCCGGTGGCGATCGGGAAACCGACCTGGCGATTTCCCTGCAACCGCAATTGGTCCGTTACCTGCGCCAGGGGTTGAACGACAGCATCAGCCTGGGCGAAAGCGAAGCCTACCTCGGCACGATTTTCGCTCCTGCGGCCGGCGGTTAACCGGTCATGGCCCAGAGTCGCGCAGGGCGTCTGGCACCGGTGGTCGAAATGGCTGAAAAGGCTGAGAAAGCGGCGGTCCAGCGCCTCGGCCACTTTCAGGGCCAGGTTCGCTTGGCCGAGAGCAAGCTTGCCGACCTTGAAGCCTTTCGCCTCGACTACCAGGAACAATGGATCGTGCGCGGCAGCAGCGGCGTTTCCGGCCAGTGGTTGCTGGGGTATCAGGGCTTTCTGGCGCAACTGGGCACGGCCATCGATCAGCAGCGACAAAGCCTGGTCTGGCATCAAAACAATCTGAACAAGGCGCGTGAATCCTGGCAGCAGGCGTTTGCCCGGGTCGAAGGCCTGCGCAAACTGGTCCAGCGCTACATGGACGAGGCGCGCAAGCTCGAAGACCGGCGTGAACAGAAGTTGCTGGATGAACTGTCCCAGCGGTTGCCGCGGCATGATCCTTATTAAGCGTTGTATATGAAAAAGATCGCAGCCTTCGGCAGCTCCTACGGAATCGGGTTTCGACTCGGCCAATGCAGGAGCTGCCGAAGGCTGCGATCTTTTGATCTGTTTCCCGCCTTGCCGCCTTCCCCGGCAGGTGCTAAACCTTGTACACACGTTGTTCAATGACAAGGAAGCCGTTAAATGTCAGTCGTTACTGAAGTCTCCCAAAATGGGCAAAAGCTGACGATTTCGATCAAGGGACGATTCGATTTTGCCAAGCATCAGGAATTTCGTGAGTCCTACGAAAATCTTCAGCCAAAACCCGAATCCTTCGAAGTGAATCTGCGCGACGCCACGTACCTCGACAGTTCGGCGCTCGGCATGTTGTTGCTGTTGCGCGATCACGCCGGTGGCGAGAACGCCGAGATCAGGCTGACCCACGCCAACGCCGATGTGCGCAAGATTCTTGCGATCTCCAACTTTGAACAAATCTTCGACGTGGCTTGATCGCCGTGCAGTCGTCGTTCGAATCGCTGACGATCCTGATCGCCGAAGACAGTGCGGCCGATCGCATGCTGCTGTCGAGCATCGTCCGCCGTCAGGGCCATGCTGTATTGACGGCGGCCAACGGTGCCGAGGCTGTCCAGGCGTTTGAGCAACAACGCCCGCAACTGGTGTTGATGGACGCGATGATGCCGGTGATGGACGGTTTCGAGGCGGCGCGGCAGATCAAGGCGCTGGCCGGGGAAACCCTGGTGCCGATCATCTTCCTGACGTCGCTGACCGAAAGCGAAGCCCTGGCCCGTTGTCTGGAGGCCGGGGGCGACGACTTTCTGGCGAAGCCCTACAACCAGGTGATCCTCGCCGCCAAGATCAAGGCGATGGACCGCTTGCGACGGTTGCAAGCCACGGTGCTGGAGCAGCGGGACCAGATCGCCCGGCACCACGACTATTTGCTCAACGAGCAGCGGGTGGCCAAGGCTGTGTTCGACAAGGTCGCCCACTCCGGTTGCCTGAGCGCGCCGAATATCCGCTACCTGCAATCGCCCTACGCGCTGTTTAACGGCGATCTGCTGCTGGCCGCGTTTACCCCGGCCGGCGACATGCATGTGCTGCTCGGCGATTTCACCGGGCATGGTTTGCCGGCGGCCGTCGGCGCGATGCCCCTGGCCGAAGTGTTCTACGGCATGACCGCCAAGGGCTACGGCTTGTCCGAGACCCTGCGCGAGATGAATTCCAAGCTCAAGCGCATCCTGCCGGTGGACATGTTCTGCTGCGCGACGTTGCTGTGTCTGAGCTTCCAGCGCCGTTCGGTGGAGGTCTGGAATGGCGGGATGCCGGACGGTTATCTGCACAGCATCGCCAGCGGCACGCGCACACCGCTGACCGCGCGGCACTTGCCGCTGGGGGTGTTGAGCCCGCAGACCTTCGACGACCGCACCCAGGTGTTTCCGATGGCGGTCGGTGACCGGGTGTTTCTGTTGTCCGACGGGGTGATCGATACCTGCGATGCCAATGATCAGTTGTTTGGCATCGAGCGGCTGGAACGCGTGTTTGCGGCCAATCAACAGCCTGACGCGTTGTTCGAAGAGATCGAGCAGGCCCTGCGCGACTTCCGTGGCGAGGCCCGGGACGATGTCAGCATGGTCGAGATCAGCCTGGTGGAGGCGGCGCAACTCAGCCCCCCGGCGCCGGTTTATTCCGACAGCGGTCAGTCCTGCCCACTGGACTGGTCAGTAAGTTTCGAATTCCGCGCCGCGACCCTCAAACGCTTCAATCCGTTGCCGTACCTGCTGCAATTGCTGCTGGAGGTCCACGGCTTGCGGGCGCAGAGCGGCGCGTTGTATAGCGTGTTGGCCGAGTTGTATTCCAATGCCCTGGAGCACGGCGTGCTGGGCCTGGATTCGAGCCTCAAGCGCGATGCCTCGGGTTTTGCGCGCTATTATCAGGAGCGCAATGCACGGCTGGACGCGTTGCAGGACGGCTATGTGCGCGTGAACTTGCAGGTTTCGCCCCAGGGCGAGGGCGGCAGTCTGACGATTCAGGTCGAGGACAGCGGCAAGGGCTTCGACGTGGCGCAGGTGATGGACAGGCCTCTGGACGGCGTGCGCCTGTCGGGGCGCGGCGTGAGTTTGATTCGCCAGTTGAGCCGCGAGGCCCGCTGGTCCGACGATGGTCGTAGTGCGTGCGTGGAGTTTTACTGGGAGGCTCTGGCATAATCCCGCGAATTCTTGATCAAGGAGTGAACAAGTGGCTGACACACATCTGGATCGCGACGTGCTGAGCGCGTTGCAGGAAGTGATGGAGGACGAGTATCCGGTGTTGCTGGATACCTTTATCGCCGACTCCGAAGAGCGTTTGCGTGTGCTGCGCAAAGCTGAAGACGCCACCCAGCTCATGAGCGCCGCCCACAGTTTCAAGGGCAGCAGCAGCAACATGGGCGCGGTTCGCCTGGCCGAACTCTGCGATGAGCTGGAGCAGCGCGCCAAAGAAAAAAGCCCGGTCGGCATTGAAAAACTCGTGGGTGAAATTGACGGCGAATTCGCCATTGTCCGTCCTCTGTACGAAGCCGAGCGGCAACGTTCCCTGGCGGAGTAACACGACCTTCCGGCGTTTTTGGTCCCGCTTCGGCAAACCTGGCTCGCCCCTTGCAACTACCTCGATCAACTGTACCCACGATCCCAGTGCAGCGGAGACCGCGTTATGCCCGTTACCCCCAATTCGCTTCTTCAGGCTGCCGCCAAGGTCAAGCCTCAAGTCGCCGCCGCCAATCCCTCGCCGGTCGCTGCCGAGCCTGGGGACAAGGCGTCCAGCTTCGCCAAGGTCTTCGCCAATCAGGCCCCGAACAAGCCTGCCGTATTGGCTGACACACCGGTCAAGCCGGCGCGGGACAAGACCCCGGACAGCCCAGGAAAAAAAGACGTCAGCGACAGCAAATCTGCCGCCCCGGACACGACTGTTGCCGATAGCGGCAAATCCTTGCCCGACGACAAACCAGTGGCGTCCTCGACCGACGACCAGAGCGCCAGCGATAAAGATTCCGACAGCAGCGATACGCCCGTCGTCGCGGATGCCCCGCCGGTAGATCCGACACTGGACCCTGCCATGCTGCAAGCGGCGCAACCGGTTGTACCGGCACCGTCGCCGGAGGCCGCGCCGGTGGTGACGACCGCGCCGCCGCAAGTCGAAGCAGCGGTGGCCGCCGCTGTTACCCCGGCGCCCGCGCCCGCTACCACCGACACTGATTTCGATCCGGAAGCCGACCCGCTCGATGCCTTGCCAGCGTTGCGCATGGCCATGGAGCAAAGTGGTCATGTGTCCGCTTCCAGCCAGACTCCGGCCAAAGCCACACCGGCCCAGGCCTCCGCCGATGGCGAGCTGACGTCGGCGCAGACCTTTGCCGCTGGCATGGCGAGCATGCTGGATGTGCAATCCGACAAGGACAGCACCGAGCAGGGCGGTGACAAAGCGTTCAGTGGCTTGATTACCGACGGGTTGAAGGACTTGAAGTCCGCCAGCAGCGATACCCGGGTCGATGATTTCGCCAGTCGTCTGGCGGCGCTGACCCAGGCTGCCACGCCGAAAACCGCCAATGCGCTGCCGGCCAATCAGCCGATCGCCATGCATCAAAGTGGCTGGACCGAAGAGGTGGTGAACCGGGTCATGTACCTGTCCAGCGCCAACCTGAAAGCCGCCGATATCCAGTTGCAGCCTGCGGAATTGGGGCGTCTGGATATTCGGGTGAACATGGTGCCGGACCAGCAGACCCAAGTGACGTTCATGAGCGCGCACCCAAGCGTTCGCGAAGCGCTGGACGGGCAAATGCATCGCCTGCGCGACATGTTCGCGCAACAGGGCATGGGCCAGGTCGATGTCAACGTGTCCGACCAGTCTCGCGGCTGGCAGGGGCAGGGGCAGGATCAACAGGCGCAGCAGGGGCAGAGTGGTCGCACCAGCGCCAGTGGCGGGCGGGTGGATGCCATGGATGATGAAATTGTGCCGACGGTCGCTGACGTGGCGGCGACGGCTACCAGTGTGATTGGCTCCAGCGCTGTCGACTATTACGCCTGATAAATTCTGCGACCCTAAAAAGATCGCAGCCTTCGGCAGCTCCTACAGGGTGTACCCCAGCCATGTAGGAGCTGCCGAAGGCTGCGATCTTTTGCTTTTTAAGCTTCTGGCATAACACTTGCTCTTGCCTTGCCGTGCGACTGTGAAAACCTGAATAGTGACGGATTATTGGCATGGCGAAGAGCGAAGCAGCAGCAGTGGTTAAAGACCCTGCAACCAAAGGCAAACTCAAGCTGATCATTGTGATCGTGGTGGCGGTGCTGCTGGCGATCGGCTTGTCCGTGGGGGCCACGTGGTACTTCATGCACAGCGCCTCAAGCAAACCCGCCGTCGTGGCGGAAGCTGCTCCGGCCGGCAAGCAAGCGGCGGTTTTCGAGCCCATGGCGCCGGCTTTCGTCGCCAACTACAACCAGAACGGCCGCCAGCGCTACATGCAGGTGAGCATCACGATGCAGGGCCGCAACCAGGCTGATCTGGATGCGCTCAAAGTGCACATGCCGGTCATCCGCAATAACCTGGTCATGCTGTTCTCCGGTCAGGACTTCGCCACCCTCGCGACCCCGGTCGGCCAGGAGATGTTGCGCCAGAAGGCCACCGCGAGCGTCCAGGAAGTGGCGCAGAAAGAGCTCGGCAAAGTGGTGATCGAACAGTTGCTTTTCACTAATTTCGTACTGCAGTAGGAACACGACATGGCCGTGCAGGACCTGCTGTCCCAAGATGAGATCGATGCGCTGTTGCATGGCGTCGACGATGGTCTGGTACAGACCGATACCGCTTCCGAACCCGGCAGCGTCAAAAGTTACGACCTGACCAGCCAGGATCGGATCGTCCGTGGACGCATGCCGACCCTGGAAATGATCAACGAGCGTTTCGCCCGTTACACCCGCATCAGCATGTTCAACATGCTGCGCCGCTCGGCAGACGTTGCGGTCGGTGGCGTGCAGGTGATGAAGTTCGGCGAATACGTGCACTCGCTGTACGTGCCGACCAGCCTCAACCTGGTCAAGATCAAGCCGTTGCGCGGTACCGCGCTTTTCATCCTCGACGCCAAACTGGTGTTCAAGCTGGTGGACAACTTCTTCGGCGGCGATGGCCGTCACGCGAAGATCGAGGGGCGTGAATTCACCCCCACCGAGCTGCGTGTGGTGCGCATGGTGCTGGAGCAGGCGTTCGTCGATTTGAAAGAAGCCTGGCAGGCGATCATGGAAGTGAACTTCGAGTACATCAACTCGGAAGTGAACCCGGCCATGGCCAACATCGTCGGCCCGAGCGAAGCGATCGTGGTGTCCACGTTCCACATCGAACTCGATGGCGGTGGCGGCGACCTGCACGTGACGATGCCGTACTCGATGATTGAGCCGGTGCGCGAAATGCTCGACGCCGGTTTCCAGTCGGACCTCGACGACCAGGACGAGCGCTGGGTCAATGCCCTGCGCCAGGACGTGCTCGATGTGGACGTGCCGATTGGTGCGACCGTCGCCCGTCGTCAATTGCGCCTGCGGGACATCCTGCACATGCAGCCGGGGGACATCATCCCGGTCGAGATGCCGGACGAAATGATCATGCGCGCCAACGGCGTGCCTGCGTTCAAGGTCAAGATGGGCTCGCACAAAGGCAACCTCGCGTTGCAAGTGATTGAGCCGATCGAGCGCCGTTGACCGGCGCTCCAACCCCTATTTGCCACATGACTGCTTCTGTTTGAAGAGTTGCCCGCCGAGGACACACGATGAACGACGATATGAACGCCCAGGACGACCAGGCACTGGCTGATGAATGGGCTGCCGCCCTGGAAGAAACCGGTGATGCCGGCCAGGACGATATCGATGCGCTGCTGGCCGCCGACACTGGCAGCTCGGCCTCCAACCGTCTGCCGATGGAAGAGTTCGGCAGCGTGCCGAAGAACCACGAGCCGGTGACGCTGGACGGTCCGAACCTGGATGTGATCCTCGATATTCCGGTGTCGATTTCCATGGAAGTGGGCAGCACCGACATCAACATCCGCAACCTGCTGCAACTCAACCAGGGTTCGGTGATCGAGCTTGATCGTCTGGCCGGCGAGCCGCTGGACGTGCTGGTCAACGGCACACTCATCGCCCACGGCGAAGTGGTTGTGGTCAACGAGAAGTTCGGCATTCGCCTGACGGACGTGATCAGCCCAAGCGAACGCATCAAGAAGCTGCGCTAAGTGAACAAGGTACTGGGGTTGTTGCTGGCGCTGCCGTTCAGCGCTTTGGCTGCCGAACCGGTGGCCACGGCAGCGGTCGCTGCTGCGCCGGCGGTTACCAGCGGCGTGGCCGGGCAACTGACGCAACTGGTGTTCGGCTTGCTGCTGGTGCTGGGGTTGATCTTCTTCCTCGCCTGGTTGCTGCGTCGGGTCCAGCAGGCAGGGCCGGCGGGCAAGGGCCAGGTGATCGACATCATCGGTTCCCGTGCGCTGGGTCCCCGTGACCGGTTGATGCTGGTACAAGTCGGTAACGAGCAGATTCTGCTCGGCCTGAGCCCCGGCACCATCACGGCGTTGCATGTGCTCAAAGAGCCCGTGCACGTGCCGAGCGCGACTGAAAAAACGACCCCGGAGTTTGCCCAGCGCCTGATGGAACTGCTGGGCAAGGATCAGAAGGATAAGAAGTAATGGGTGCGCTACGCATCGTCTTGACGCTGGCCCTGATGCTGGCGGCGCCGCTGGCGCTGGCCGCCGATCCGTTGTCGATCCCGGCAATCACCTTGGGCACCAACGCCAACGGCGCCCAGGAATACTCGGTCAGCCTGCAAATCCTGCTGATCATGACTGCGCTGAGCTTCATTCCGGCGTTTGTCATGCTGATGACCAGTTTCACCCGGATCATCATTGTGTTCTCGATCCTGCGTCAGGCCCTGGGCTTGCAGCAGACGCCGTCGAACCAGATCCTCACCGGCATGGCGCTGTTCCTGACCATGTTCATCATGGCCCCGGTGTTCGACCGGGTGAACAACGATGCCTTGCAGCCGTACCTGGCGGAAAAAATGACCGCCCAGGACGCCGTGCTCAAGGCACAGGTGCCGATCAAGGACTTCATGCTGGCCCAGACTCGCACCAGCGATCTGGAGCTGTTCATGCGCCTGTCCAAGCGCACCGACATTGCCACGCCGGATCAGGCGCCATTGACCATTCTGGTGCCGGCGTTCGTGACCTCCGAGCTTAAAACCGCATTTCAGATCGGTTTCATGATCTTCATTCCGTTCCTGATCATCGACCTGGTCGTGGCCAGTGTGCTGATGGCGATGGGGATGATGATGCTGTCGCCGCTGATCATTTCCCTGCCATTCAAGATCATGCTGTTCGTGCTGGTGGATGGCTGGGCGTTGATCATCGGCACGTTGGCCAGTAGCTTCGGAGGTGTTTCGCCATGACGCCAGAAGTCGCCGTAGACATCTTTCGGGATGCGCTGTGGTTGACCACCATGATGGTCGCGGTGCTGGTGATTCCGAGTCTGCTGGTGGGCCTGTTGGTCGCGATGTTCCAGGCCGCGACCCAGATCAACGAACAGACTTTGAGCTTCCTGCCGCGCCTGTTGGTGATGCTGGTGACGCTGATCGTCGCCGGCCCGTGGCTGGTACAGACCTTCATGGAATATATCCTGCGCTTGTACGGCAATATTCCAATGGTCATTGGCTAAACCATGTCGCTGTTGCAGCTGACCGATACCCAGATCAGTACCTGGGTGGCAACGTTCATGTTGCCTCTGTTCCGCGTCGGCACGTTGCTGATGGTCATGCCGATCTTCGGCACGACCCTGGTGCCCCGCCGCGTGCGGGCGTATCTGGCCCTGGCGATCACGGTGGTCATCACCCCGGCGCTGCCGCCCATGCCGCCGGTCAATCCGCTGGATCTCAGCGGGCTGCTGCTGATCGGCGAGCAGATCATCATCGGTGCCGTGCTGGGCTTCTCGCTGCAGTTGTTTTTCCAGGCATTCGTCATTGCCGGGCAGATTGTCGCGATCCAGATGGGCATGGGCTTCGCGTCCATGGTCGACCCTACCAACGGCGTGTCGGTGGCGGTGATCGGGCAGTTCTTCACCATGTTGGTGACGTTGCTGTTCCTGGCGATGAACGGCCACCTGGTGGTCTTCGAAGTGCTCACCGAAAGCTTCACCACGCTGCCGGTCGGCAGCGGGTTCATGGTCAATCATTTCTGGGAACTGGCCGGCAAGCTGGGCTGGGTTCTTGGCGCGGCGCTGGTGCTGGTGTTGCCGGCGATCACCGCGTTGCTGGTGGTCAACATCGCGTTTGGCGTGATGACCCGGGCGGCGCCGCAACTGAACATCTTTTCCATCGGTTTTCCGCTGACCCTGGTGCTCGGGATGTTCATTCTCTGGGTCAGCCTGGGGGATATTCTCAACCAGTATCAACCCATGGCCGTCGAGGCCTTGCAGTTTTTACGCGAACTGGCACAGGCGCGCTGAGTCATGGCTGAGAGCGAAAGCGGTCAGGACAAAACAGAAGACCCCACGGACAAGCGCAAGAAAGACTCCCGCGATAAAGGCGAGGTGGCGCGATCCAAGGAGCTCAACACCCTGGCGATCATGCTGGTGGGGGCCAGTGCCCTGCTGATTTTCGGCGGTGCCCTGGCCCAGGACATGATGGAGCTGATGCGCATCAACTTCTCGCTGCCGCGAGAAGTGATCATGGACCAGAAATCCATGGCCAATTATTTGCTGCACTCGGGGCAAATCGGCTTGTGGGCGATCCAGCCGATCATGATCTCCCTGGTGCTGGCGGCGATTATCGGTCCGATTTCCCTTGGGGGCTGGCTCTTTGCCTTCGGCTCCCTGGCGCCGAAATTCAGTCGGATGAACCCCCTCAGCGGCCTCAAGCGAATGTTTTCCACCAAAGCGCTGGTGGAACTGCTCAAGGCGTTTGCCAAGTTCACCATCGTCCTGTTTGTAGCGTTGGCGGTGTTGTCTTCGGACATTTCCGACTTGCAGCGCATTGCCCACGAACCCTTGGAACTGGCGATCATTCACAGCCTGCAAGTGGTGGGCTGGAGCACGTTGTGGATGGCGTGCGGGCTGATCATCATCGCGGCGGTCGATGTGCCGGTGCAGCTATGGGAAAGCCACAAAAAACTGCTGATGACCAAGCAGGAAGTGCGCGACGAGCACAAGGATCAGGAAGGGCGGCCGGAGGTCAAACAGCGGATTCGTCAGTTGCAGCGCGAAATGTCCCAGCGCCGGATGATGGCGGCCATCCCCGATGCCGACGTGGTTATTACCAACCCGACGCACTACGCCGTGGCCCTCAAGTACGATCCGGAGAAGGGCGGGGCGCCGATGTTGATTGCCAAGGGCAGCGACTTCCTGGCCTTGAAAATTCGTGAAATTGCCGTGGCCAACGAAGTGCTGCTGATGGAGTCCCCGGCGCTGGCGCGTTCGATCTACTACTCCACGGAGCTCGACCAGGAAATTCCGGGCGGTTTGTACCTGGCGGTGGCCCAGGTCCTGGCCTACGTCTACCAGATCCGCCAGCACCGCGCCGGCAAGGGCAAACGCCCGGACCCGCTCAAGGACGACCTGCCGATCCCGCCGGATTTGCGTCGCGATTCCTGATGGGTCAAAAGCAAAAGATCGCAGCCTTCGGCAGCTCCTACATTGGAATGTGGTCCCTGTAGGAGCTGCCGAAGGCTGCGATCTTTTGACTGTGTGGGTTACCTAGCCCTGCGGGTCCAGGTTGTCCAATGCCTGATTCGCCGCCAATTGCCCAAGCATGATGATTTGCTGGAGCGCCAGCATCGTGCTGCGCTGCGGGCCTTTCAGGCCTGTGGCGAAATCACTGGCCATGACGCTGGCCGAGGTCAGCGATTCACAGGCATGGGCCAGCAGGTTTTCGGTTTTGTTGTCGGGGGCGATCATAAACATCGTGCTGGGTTTTCGCTCGCTGGCGTTCAGGCGGGCGGACAGGTTGATGTAGTCCTCGAGGGCGCGGTCGGCGGCTTCCTGGAGTTTTTGCCGGTCGATTGAGGTGTCGTCGGTATCGGG
The DNA here is from genome assembly GCF_037049705.1 of Janthinobacterium sp. LPB2021202312-11-4. Lineage (NCBI taxonomy): Bacteria > Pseudomonadati > Pseudomonadota > Betaproteobacteria > Burkholderiales > Oxalobacteraceae > Janthinobacterium > Janthinobacterium sp. LPB2021202312-11-4. The sequence continues at coordinate 67,135 of NZ_JBAGKV010000004.1, forward strand.
TGGGTTCGGTGTTGGTTTGAACATGGGCGAAATTCCAAGTCAGAAAAATGGAGCCATCACCCTCGCTACCAAACGAAGAGGTGGTGGCCATACGAAGGTTGGTAGACCGGTGACTTGAAAACCGGCGCGCCCGAAGACGCCCTGCGCATGGCCACCATAAACGCAGGCCAAAAAGCCACGCATCAGGCGCGCTATGCACGCAAGTCAAAATAACCGGGCTACCAAACCCGATCGCTGTTTTTCAGCGACCCGGAAACGATAAAACCCGGCCCTCAAGCGCACAAGCCGGCGGATTCTGGCGCAGCCGTAGGCCGCTACGCAAGAATGTGTAGGGCGAGAGAGTGTCTGGAGATGTCGCTTAAACATGCCCGTTTAAAATCAAAAGATCGGCGGGCCATCTGTCCGAAAACTGCCCTGACCTGTTAGTTCTGACAGTAGACGGCTGCCCCCTCAAGCGGTGTCATGGATGGACATTCATTCAGGTTGGGAGGGCATGATCATGGCAGAGCGTGAATACAGAAAACTTCAGGGCATGGCACTGGAGTTCGTCTCGGGAAGGCTCGAGGACAATCCTGGTGGGCGGTCCATCGGTTATACGGTCACGTTCGACATGACCCTGGACTTCACTCACTTTGTGCAAATGGCGAATGTTTATATTCCGGGCTATCTGAACAGCGCGGTAAATGCCATTCGGCCTGAACTGGATGGGTTGGCCTATCACTACGCCTACAACTACCTCTTTGATGCGGCCGGCAGTATTGGCGGCAATAAAGCACTGTTCGATATTTTCACCCGCCCCGGTTACTACATGGATGAGTGGTCGAACGGCGAGTTGGAGCAGCGTTACAGCAAGCCGCTATTTGAAGTGGTCGGTCAGAAGTTGAGAATCAAGGCCCACATGGACTTTCGCTTGACGGGTGGTTCACGGCAGATTGAAATCAGTGATTTGCCGGTGATTCGCTTTCAGTGGGCCCTCAATCTTCTGCAAGGTGGAGTGCAATTACCCGACTTGATCGCGCCGGAAACCAAAGTGGTGCTGATGTATGCCCATGAGGATTTTGTCGAGGTTGAAGGGCTGCAAATGTTCAGGGGGACGCGGTATATGAAAGGCAGCGAGCTCGGTTTCGGCGAAATTTCGCCGGGGCAGATTCTGACGGCGCAGTGACTGTGTCGGCTTGAACCTGTGGGGGGATTCAAGCCCTGCGGATCTGCGGCTCAAGAATGGGCAGGGTGAGAGAGTGTCTGGAGATGTCGCTTGAACATGCCTGTTTAAAATCAAAAGATCGCAGCCTTCGGCAGCTCCTACAGGTTGGGTTTACACCGCGGCATCGCGGATAACACCCGATCCCTGTAGGAGCTGCCGAAGGCTGCGATCTTTTGATCTTTATTCAACCTGCATAACCCTCTATTCCCCGTCCCGGCAAAAGTTGGAAGGCTTCTTGCAGTAGCCGCTCTGCGTCTGCTTCAGGCGTCAAAAGTTTGCTTTAAAGGAACGGGGAAAACCGGTGGATCGCTCTCAGTTAATCAACAGTGCCCGCGCTAACGTCGCCGACTTGAGTCGGGGCAATCTGGGTGTGCCGCTGTTGCTGCTGGTCATGCTGGCCATGATGATGTTGCCGGTGCCGCCGTTCCTGCTGGACGTGTTCTTCACGTTCAACATCGCCTTGTCGATCGTCGTGTTGCTGGTCTGCGTCTACGCCTTGCGACCGCTGGATTTCGCGGTGTTCCCGACGATTTTGCTGGTGGCGACGCTGATGCGCCTGGCGCTGAACGTGGCGTCCACGCGGGTGGTGATGCTCCACGGTCAGGAAGGCCACGCTGCTGCCGGTAAGGTGATCCAGGCCTTCGGTGAGGTGGTGATCGGCGGTAACTACGTGGTCGGTATCGTGGTGTTCGCGATTTTGATGATCATCAACTTCGTCGTCGTGACCAAGGGTGCCGGGCGGATTTCCGAGGTGAGCGCGCGCTTCACCCTCGACGCCATGCCCGGCAAGCAAATGGCCATCGACGCCGACCTCAACGCCGGCCTGATCGATCAAAACCAGGCCAAACTGCGCCGCATGGAAGTCGCCCAGGAAGCCGAGTTCTACGGTTCCATGGACGGTGCCAGCAAATTCGTGCGCGGTGACGCCATCGCCGGCCTGCTGATTCTGTTTATCAACCTGATCGGCGGCATGGCGGTCGGTATCTTCCAGCACGGCATGAGCTTCGGTGACGCCGGCAAGGTTTATGCGCTGCTGACCATCGGTGACGGTTTGGTGGCGCAATTGCCATCACTGTTGTTATCCACAGCAGCGGCGATCATGGTGACCCGTGCTTCCGGTTCGGAAGACATGGGCAAACAAATCGGCCGCCAGATGTTCGCCTCGCCCAAAGCGCTGGCCGTCGCGGCAGGTTTGATGGCGGTGATGGGCCTGGTGCCCGGCATGCCGCACTTCTCCTTTCTCAGCATGGCGGCCCTGGCAGGCGGCGGCGCTTACCTGTTCTGGAAGAAGCAGAACGTGGTCAAGGTCCAGGCCCTGCAAGAGGTCAAGCGTCAGCAAGAGCTGCTGCCATCCCCGGCCCGCGCCCAGGAAACCAAGGAATTGGGCTGGGATGACGTGACCCCGATCGACATGATCGGCCTGGAAGTGGGCTATCGCCTGATTCCGCTGGTGGACCGCAACCAGGGTGGTCAGTTGCTGGCGCGGATCAAGGGTGTGCGCAAGAAGCTGTCCCAGGACCTGGGCTTCCTGATGCCGACTGTGCACATTCGTGACAACCTTGACCTGGCGCCCAGCGCTTACCGTTTGACCTTGATGGGCGTGATCCTGGCCGAGGCCGAGATTTACCCGGATCGCGAGCTGGCGATCAACCCGGGGCAGGTCTACGGCACGCTCAATGGCATTACCGCCAAAGATCCGGCTTTTGGTCTGGAGGCGGTCTGGATCGAAATCAGCCAGCGTGCCCAGGCCCAGTCCCTCGGCTACACCGTGGTCGATGCCAGTACGGTAGTGGCAACCCACTTGAACCAGATTCTGTACAAGCACTCCAGTGAGCTGATTGGTCACGAAGAAGTGCAGCAACTCATGCAATTGCTGGCCAAAAGCTCGCCAAAACTGGCGGAAGAGCTGGTGCCGGGCGTGGTGTCGCTGTCGCAATTGCTCAAGGTGTTGCAGGCGCTGCTCGCCGAACAAGTGCCGGTTCGGGACATTCGCAGCATCGCCGAGGCCATCGCCAACAATGCCGCCAAGAGTCAAGATACTGCCGCGCTGGTGGCCGCCGTGCGCGTCGGCGTAAGCCGTGCAATCGTCCAAAGCATTGTAGGGACTGAGTCGGAGCTGCCAGTTATCACCTTGGAACCAAGGTTGGAACAAATATTGCTCAATAGTCTTCAGAAGGCAGGACAAGGCTCGGAAGAGGGCGTTCTGCTGGAGCCAAGCATGGCAGAGAAGCTGCAACGTTCGTTGATCGAAGCGGCGCAGCGTCAAGAGATGCAAGGTCAACCGGTGATTCTGCTGGTAGCCGGTCCGGTTCGCGCCATGTTGTCGCGCTTCGGCAGGCTGGCAGTCCCGGGTTTGCATGTGTTGGCTTATCAGGAAATCCCTGACAACAAGCAAGTGACCATCGTTGCGACAGTAGGGCCCAACGGCTGAGGTAGTGGTTTATGCAAGTTAAGCGTTTTTTCGCCGCCGATATGCGTCAGGCCATGAAACTGGTTCGTGATGAGCTGGGCGCTGATGCCGCCATTATTGGCAACCGCCGGATCGCCGGCGGTGTCGAGCTGACGGCTGCCCTGGATTACAAATTGTCGGCGCTGGCCCCGCGTGTTCCGAACATGGAACTCGAGGATGAGCTGCGCAAGACTCAGTCGCGTATCGTCACTGCCCAGGCCGAACTGAGCCTGCGGGGCGATGGCGAGACCGAAGGTGACAAGACCACCAATCGTCAGTTGTTCGCCGGCCTGCCGTTGACCGCTGCCGAGCCGCTGATCGAGCCAACTTACGAACAACCGCGCCGCGCCGCGCCGGCCCCTGCGCCAGCCGCTGGCGGTGTTGACCCGCGCGCTTTCGATTCGATGCGTTTCGAGCTCAACAGCCTGCGCGAACTGATGGAAGTGCAACTCGGCTCCCTGGCCTGGAATCAGCTGCAAGGCAGCCGTCCGGCCCAGGCGAACCTGTGGCGTCGCCTGCAACGCATCGGCTTGTCCGGTCCGTTGTCCCGCGACCTGCTGGCGATGATTACCGATATTGAAGAACCTCGTCAGGCCTGGCGCATGTTGCTGGCGCACCTGGCGCGGATGATCGCCACACCGGAAATCGAGCCACTGGAAGAGGGCGGCGTGATTGCCATGGTCGGCCCTGCCGGCATGGGCAAGACCACCACCCTGGCCAAGCTCGCGGCCCGTTACGTGCTCAAGTACGGCGCGCAAAACATTGCGCTGGTGAGCATGGACAGCTACCGCATCGGTGCCCAGGAACAACTCAAGACGTTGGGCCGGATTCTCAATGTGTCGGTGACCCATGTCGATCCGGGCCAGTCCCTGGTGCAGGCGCTGGACCCGTTGCTGCGCAAACGCGTGGTGCTGATCGATACCGCCGGCCTGCAAGCCAGCGATCCGGCGCTGCGCATGCAGCTCGAAAGCCTGGCCGGCCGTGGTATCAAGTCAAAAAATTATCTGGTCCTGGCAACCACCAGCCAGAAACAGGTTCTAACCGCCGCTTATCACAGTTACAAGCGCTGCGGGCTCGCTGGCTGCATCCTGACTAAACTGGATGAAACGGCAAGTCTGGGCGAGGTGTTGAGCCTCGCGATCAGTCATGAATTACCGGTGGCTTACCTCACCGATGGCCCGCGTATTCCAGATGATCTGCATCTGCCGCGGCGTCACCAGTTGGTCAGCCGCGCGGTCAGCGTGCAAATGCAGGAAGAACCCAGCGAAGAAGCCATGGCTGACATGTTCGCTGATATTTACCACAGCCCGACCAAGCAGGTTGGCTGAGGTATTAATGAACAGTTTTTGTACCTACATCGATGGTCTGCCATGCATTGTTCATTTGATGAACGCGCAGCCAGTAATGTGGCCTCCGTCTATGCAAGACAAGGTAAAGAAATAACATGGGCAGCATGCATCCCGTACAGGTGATCGCGGTGACCGGCGGCAAAGGTGGCGTCGGGAAGACTAACGTGTCAGTGAACTTGTCCCTGGCTCTAGCAGAGCTTGGCCGGCGCGTCATGCTGCTGGACGCCGATCTGGGGCTGGCGAACGTCGACGTTTTGCTGGGGCTGACGCCCAAACGTACCCTGGCCGACGTGATCGAAGGCCGCTGCGAGCTGCGCGACGTTCTGTTGCAGGGCCCGGGCGGTATCCGCATCGTGCCGGCCGCGTCCGGCACCCAGAGCATGGTTCATCTGAGCCCGGCGCAGCATGCCGGTCTGATCCAGGCGTTCAGCGATATCGGCGACAACCTCGACGTGCTGGTGATCGACACCGCTGCGGGTATTGGTGACTCGGTAGTCAGTTTTGTCCGCGCCGCCCAGGAAGTGTTGCTGGTGGTCTGCGACGAGCCGACCTCGATTACCGACGCCTACGCCCTGATCAAACTGCTGAATCGCGATTACGGCATGAACCGCTTCCGCGTCCTGGCCAACATGGCCCAGAGCCCGCAAGAAGGGCGCAACCTGTTCGCCAAGTTGACCAAGGTCACGGACCGCTTCCTCGACGTCGCCTTACAATACGTCGGTGCGGTGCCTTACGACGAAAGCGTGCGCAAGGCCGTGCAGAAGCAGCGTGCCGTCTACGAAGCCTTCCCGCGCTCCAAGTGCGCACTGGCGTTCAAGGCGATTGCACAAAAGGTCGATACCTGGCCGCTGCCGGCCAACCCGCGTGGGCACCTTGAGTTTTTCGTCGAGCGCCTCGTGCAACAGACCGCAGGGCCCGTCCTATGACAGCCAGTGGCTACAACCTCTACAAGAAGTCGGCACGTGACGCGCAGTACGAGCTGATCGAGCGTTACGCGCCACTGGTCAAACGCATTGCTTACCACTTACTGGCGCGTTTGCCGGCCAGTGTCCAGGTGGAAGACCTGATCCAGGCCGGGATGATTGGCCTGCTTGAAGTGTCGACCAAATACGACGCCAGCAAAGGCGCGAGTTTCGAAACGTATGCGGGCATTCGAATCCGCGGCGCGATGCTCGATGAAGTACGCAAGGGGGACTGGGCGCCACGTTCGGTCCACCGCAATACCCGCATGGTTAGCGACGCAATTCGCTCGATTGAAGCTAAAACCGGCCGTGATGCTAAAGATCACGAGGTTGCGGCCGAACTCCAATTGAGTCTCGACGATTATTACGGGATTTTGAACGATACCTTGGGCAGCCGCCTGTTCAGTTTCGACGACCTTTTGCAGGACGGCGAACACGAAGGGCTGCACGAGGATGGCGCCAGTGCTCATCTTGAGCCGTCACGCGATCTGGAAGATGAACGTTTCCAGGCCGCATTGGCGGACGCGATTGCCAATTTGCCGGAGCGTGAGCGACTGGTGTTGGCGCTGTACTACGACGAAGAGCTGAACCTCAAGGAAATCGGTGAAGTCCTTGGTGTCAGCGAATCGCGGGTCAGCCAGTTACACAGCCAGTGCGCGGCCCGTTTGCGGGGGCGTTTGGGGGAGTGGCGAGCGCGCTGAAGGCAGTGTGGGGACACTGCGAACGAGGCTGGTGTGGTGTTGAACTGCAGCGGTCTCGATCTGTTGTGCTCCAGACAGTCATTTGAGTGCTTTGCCGGATTGATTGAAATGGCGCGTCCAGGTGCTGGGCGCGTTTAAGACTGCTTGGAGGTCGAATTGGACAAGAACATGAAAATCCTCATCGTTGATGACTTCTCAACGATGCGGCGGATCATTAAAAACCTGTTGCGTGACCTTGGGTTCACCAACACGGTCGAGGCTGACGATGGCACCACTGCCATTCCGGTCCTCAACAGCGGCAGCATCGACTTTCTGGTAACGGACTGGAACATGCCGGGCATGACCGGTATCGATCTGCTGCGCCACGTGCGCGCCGATGAAAAACTCAAGCATTTGCCAGTGTTGATGGTGACTGCTGAAGCCAAGCGCGAACAGATCATCGAAGCAGCCCAGGCCGGCGTGAACGGCTATGTGGTCAAACCCTTCACGGCCCAGGCGTTGAAAGAAAAAATCGAGAAGATTTTCGAACGCATCGGTTGAGCAACTGAGCCACGGGGGAGCTATGGAGCATAAAGAATCTTCACAGGGCGATTTTGAGTCGACCCTGAAAAAACACGCGGTCGAACTGGTCGAAAGCCTTGAAAAAGGCAGGTTTGGCGACGCTGTGCAACTGATCCATGAGCTCAATCAGACCCGTGACCGCGGCCTGTACCAGGAAGTGGGCAAGCTCACTCGCGAGCTGCATAGCGCGATCGTCAATTTTCAGATTGACCCGCACATGCCGCAAGCCGAGGAAGTCTCGCAAATCACGGACGCCACCGAGCGTCTGGGTTATGTGGTCAAGCTGACCGAGGCCGCAGCCAACCGCACCATGGACCTGGTGGAAAACGCCACGCCGCTGGTCAATGCCCTGAGCGTCGAAGCCCAGGCATTGAGCACCGACTGGGGTCGGTTCATGCGTCGCGAAGTCGGGGCTGAAGAGTTCCGCGAACTGGCCCGGCGGGTCGACGGTTTCCTGACACGCAGCAGCGATGACAATCGCGTGGTGTCGGCCAACCTCAACGACATTCTGCTGGCTCAGGATTACCAGGACCTCACCGGTCAAGTGATCAAGCGTGTGACCCAATTGGTCACCGAAGTTGAAAGCAACCTGCTCAAGCTCGTGCTCATGGCCAGTCAGGTAGACCGCTTTGCGGGTATCGAACATGACCGTGAAGCGATGCTGGCTGAAAAAGATCCGCAAAAACATCTCTCGCAGGGTGAAGGTCCGCAGATTCATGCCGATAAAAGAGAAGATGTTGTGTCCGGTCAGGACGATGTGGACGATTTGTTATCCAGCCTGGGATTTTAGAGTTTTAGAACTTCAGGTTTTTTAGGTTTTTAGACCTTAGGAGCACCCCCTTAATGAGCTTCGGCGCCGATGAAGAGATCCTTCAGGATTTCCTGGTTGAGGCCGGCGAGATTCTAGAGCAACTGTCCGAACAACTGGTCGAGCTGGAAAGCCGACCGGATGATGCGGATTTGCTCAATGCAATTTTTCGCGGTTTTCACACTGTAAAAGGGGGCGCCGGCTTCCTCCAGCTCAATGAGCTGGTGGAGTGCTGTCACATCGCCGAGAACGTGTTCGACATCCTGCGCAAGGGTGAACGACGCGTCGACTCGGAACTGATGGACGTGGTTCTCGAAGCGCTGGATGCGGTGAACGGCATGTTCACCGAAGTCCGCGAACGCAGCCCGATCACGGCTGCCACTCCGGAATTGCTTGCAGCCTTGGCCCGTCTGGCCGAGCCGAAAGGGGCCGATGAAGCAGCCCCGGTTGCCGAAGTGGTGGAAGAACCGGTCGCTGAAAGCGAATCGGGCGACATTACCGATAACGAATTCGAACAACTGCTGGACTCGCTGAACGCCGTCAAGGCTCAGGCCGAGGCCCCGGTGGCTGCTCCTGCCGCTGCGACCGGCGATGCGGCCGCCAGCGACGAAATCACCGATGCCGAGTTCGAGTCGTTGCTCGATCAACTGCACGGCAAAGGCCAGTTCGCGGTGGATGCGGTGGCAGCACCTGCTGCACCGGCCGCCCCGAAAGCCGCCGGCGACAGCTCGGACATCACTGACGACGAATTCGAAGCACTGCTGGATCAATTGCATGGCAAGGGCAACTTTGCCGTGGACGCGCTGGAATCGGCCATTGCTTCGGCACCGGTTCCTGCGGCGCCGACCGCTAAAGCGGCTGGCGGTGATCTGATCTCCGATCACGAATTCGAATCGCTGCTCGACGAATTGCACGGCAAAGGCAAGTTCACCGAAGTCGGCACCGGCGCAGTGGTTTCTGCGCCTGTCGCCAAGGCCCCGGCCGCGGCACCCAAGCCTGTGGCCAAAGCGCCCGAGCCGAAAGCCGAAGCGCCAAAACCGGCAGCGGCACCGGCTCGCGCCGCGCCATCGGCTCCGCCAGCGGAAAAACCGGCCAGCGAAGCCGAGACCACCGTGCGGGTCGATACCGCGCGTCTCGACGAAATCATGAACATGGTCGGCGAACTGGTACTGGTGCGTAACCGCTTGGTCCGTCTGGGTCTCAACAGCGGCGACGAAGCCATGTCCAAGGCTGTGTCGAACCTCGACGTGGTCACCGCCGACCTGCAAACCGCGGTCATGAAGACCCGGATGCAACCGATCAAGAAGGTCTTCGGGCGCTTCCCGCGTCTGGTTCGCGACCTGGCTCGTCAGCTCAAGAAAGAGATCAACCTGGAGCTGGTCGGCGAAGAAACCGACCTCGACAAGAACCTCGTCGAGGCCTTGGCCGACCCGCTGGTCCACTTGGTGCGCAACTCGGTCGACCACGGTATCGAAGAGCCGGCCGAACGCGAAGCGATGGGCAAGCCGCGCAGCGGCAAGGTGATTCTGTCCGCCGAACAGGAAGGCGACCACATCCTGCTGTCCATCTCCGATGACGGCAAGGGCATGGACGCGGATGTCCTGCGCGGTATCGCGGTCAAGAAAGGCCTGATGGACAAGGATGCGGCGGATCGTCTCAGCGAGACGGATTGCTTCAACCTGATCTTCGCACCGGGCTTCTCGACCAAAACCGAGATCTCCGACGTGTCGGGTCGTGGCGTGGGCATGGACGTGGTGAAAACCAAAATCGCCCAGCTCAACGGCACCATCAACATCTACTCGACCAAGGGCAAGGGCTCGAAGATCGTCATCAAGGTGCCTCTGACCTTGGCGATCATGCCGACGCTGATGGTCATGCTCGGCAACCAGGCGTTTGCGTTCCCGCTGGTGAACGTCAACGAGATCTTCCACCTCGACCTGTCGCGCACCAACGTGGTGGACGGCCAGGAAGTGGTGATCGTGCGGGACAAGGCACTGCCCTTGTTCTACCTCAAACGCTGGCTGGTCAGTTCTGCCGCTCACGAAGAGCAGCGCGAGGGCCATGTGGTGATCCTGTCGGTGGGCACTCAGCGGATCGGCTTTGTCGTCGATCAACTGGTGGGCCAGGAAGAAGTGGTCATCAAGCCATTGGGCAAAATGCTCCAGGGAACCCCGGGCATGTCCGGCGCCACCATCACGGGTGACGGCCGCATCGCGCTGATTCTCGATGTCCCGAGCATGCTCAAGCGTTACGCCGCACGGCGTATTTGATTCTGCCGCAGCGGGGCGACAACGCCCCGCGGCGTCTAACGGAGTGTTTATGGTAGTCAAAGTCCTGGTGGTGGACGATTCGGGGTTTTTCCGCCGCCGCGTCTCGGAAATTCTTTCAGCGGATTCGAATATCCAGGTTGTCGGTACGGCGACCAACGGAAAAGAGGCGATCGATCAGGCGCTGGCCCTCAAGCCAGACGTGATCACCATGGACTACGAGATGCCGATGATGGATGGCATCACGGCCGTGCGGCATATCATGCAGCGCTGCCCGACTCCGGTCTTGATGTTCTCCTCGCTGACGCACGAAGGCGCCCGGGTCACCCTGGATGCGCTGGACGCCGGTGCGGTGGACTTCCTGCCGAAGAATTTCGAAGACATCTCCCGCAACCCGGAGAAGGTCAAGCAACTGCTGTGCGAGAAGATTCTGAGTATTTCGCGCAGTAACCGTCGCGCCAACACCTACAGCGCTCCGGCCCCGATCGCCGCTCCAGCCCCGACGCCTGCGCCTTCGAGCGTCAGCAGTTACGGCAGCAGCGCACCTGCGCGTCCGGCACCGGCGCCAATGCCGAGCCGTGCGCCGGTGTCTTCGGGCCCGTCGTCGCCGGCGCCAAAACGCAAAGCCTACAAACTGGTCGCCATCGGTACATCCACCGGCGGCCCGGTTGCCCTGCAACGGGTCTTGACCCAGTTGCCGGCCAACTTCCCGGCGCCGATCGTGTTGATCCAGCACATGCCGGCGGCCTTCACCAAGGCCTTCGCCGAGCGTCTGGACAAGCTGTGCCGCATCAGCGTCAAGGAAGCCGAGGATGGCGACATCCTGCGTCCTGGCCTGGCGCTGTTGGCACCGGGCGGCAAGCAAATGATGATCGATGGCCGTGGCGCGGTGAAAATCCTGCCGGGCGACGAGCGTCTGAACTACAAGCCGTGCGTGGACATCACGTTCGGTTCGGCAGCCAAGTCCTACGGCGACAAAGTTCTGGCGGTCGTACTGACCGGCATGGGCGCCGACGGTCGTGAAGGCGCGCGCCTGCTCAAACAGGGCGGCAGTGCGATCTGGGCCCAGGATGAAGCCAGTTGCGTGATCTACGGCATGCCGATGGCCATCGTCAAAGCCGACCTCGCCGACGCGATTTACAGCCTGGACGACATCGGCAAGCACTTGGTTGAGGCCTGTATCTGATGGATGTACTCAGCCTTATCGGGATCATCATGGCGTTCGTCGCCATCATTGGCGGCAACTACCTTGAAGGCGGTCACCTCGGCGCACTGGCCAACGGCCCGGCCGCGTTGATCGTGCTCGGTGGCACCATCGGTGCGGCGCTGTTGCAATCGCCGATGAGCGCTTTCAAGCGCGCCATGCAGATCCTTGCCTGGATTCTGTTTCCACCTCGCGTGGATCTGGCCGGTGGCGTTGATCGCGTGGTGAACTGGAGCCTGACCGCTCGCAAGGAAGGTCTGCTCGGGTTGGAAGGGGTGGCGGACGCCGAACCGGACAACTACTCGCGCAAAGGCCTGCAATTGCTGGTGGACGGCGCCGAGCCGGAAGCGATTCGCAGCATCCTGGAAGTGGATTTCTACACCCAGGAAAGCCGCGACCTCGAAGCCGCCAGAGTCTTCGAAAGCATGGGCGGTTATGCGCCGACCATCGGCATCATCGGTGCGGTGATGGGCCTGATTCACGTCATGGGCAACCTGGGTGATCCGTCGCAACTGGGTAACGGCATTGCCGTCGCTTTCGTCGCGACCATCTACGGTGTGGCCAGTGCCAACCTGGTGCTGCTGCCGGTCGCGGCCAAGCTCAAGTCCATCGCGTTGCGTCAGTCGCGTTATCGCGAAATGTTGTTGGAAGGGATTCTGTCGATCGCCGAAGGTGAAAACCCTCGCTCTATTGAGTTGAAGCTTCAGGGCTTCATGGATTGATGGGGGTAATGGAATATGGCTCGTCGCCGGCAACCTGAAGAGCATGTAAACCATGAACGCTGGCTGGTTTCCTACGCCGACTTCATCACCTTGCTGTTTGCGTTCTTCGTGGTCATGTACTCGATCTCTTCGATCAACGAAGGCAAGTACAAGGTCATTTCGGAAGCGTTGATTGGGGTGTTCACCGACTCGGATCGCGCCGTCAAGCCGATCCCCGTCGGTGAAGAGCGGCCGATGACGGTGACCCCGGCCAAGCCGCTGGTCAAGGACGCCGAGCAGGTTGACGCCGGCATCGCCGGGGCCAGTGACCCGCTCAAAAGCATCGCCGATGACATCAGCGCCGCGTTCGGCGATTTGATCAGCTCCAACCAGATGACCGTGCGCGGCAATGAGTTGTGGGTCGAGATCGAGCTCAATTCCAGCCTGTTGTTCGGCAGCGGCGATGCCATGCCCAGCGACATGGCGTTCAGCATCATCGATAAAGTTGCGGCGATTCTGAAACCGTTCGACAACCCGATCCACGTCGAAGGCTTTACCGACGATCAACCGATCCGCACGGCGCAGTACCCGACCAACTGGGAGCTGTCCTCGGCCCGCTCGGCGAGCATCGTGCGCATGTTGGCGATGCAGGGTGTGAACCCCGGGCGCCTGGCGTCAGTGGGTTACGGTGAGTTCCAGCCGGTGGCCAACAACGCCACCGCCGAAGGCCGGGCGCGCAACCGTCGGGTGGTGTTGGTGGTTTCACGAAATCTCGATGTACGTCGCAGCCTCACGGGCACCGGAACCGCCAATGCGAAACCGGACGCTGCGTTGAAGCGTGCTGGCACACAAACTGCACCGACCCCGGTCAAGTCGCCGGTACGAGAGAGCGCCGTCAATTCTCTGTCACCCGCATTAATACGTTGAGCTATTTCTCGGTCGGCCTTATCGACCGGGAGGAACAATCCGAATGAGAGTCTGGGCAGTTGCCAATCAAAAGGGTGGTGTTGGTAAAACCACTTCCTCTATCGCTTTAGCCGGGTTGCTGGCCGAGGCGGGCAAGCGCGTGGTCATTGTCGATCTCGACCCGCACGGCTCGATGACCAGCTATTTCGGTTATGACCCCGACACCCTGGAACACAGCAGCTACGACCTGTTCCTGCACAAGGGCAGCGTGCCGCAAGGCTTGCCCGGTCAGTTGTTGATGCCTACCAGTCACGAAAACATTTCCCTGCTGCCGTCGAGCACCGCGCTGGCGACCCTTGAGCGTCAGTCGCCAGGGCAAAGTGGCCTGGGCCTGGTGATCGCCAAGAGTCTGGCGCAGTTGTGGCAAGACTTCGATTACGCAGTGATCGACAGCCCGCCCTTGCTCGGTGTGCTGATGGTCAACGCCTTGGCCGCGAGCCAGCAATTGGTGATCCCGGTGCAGACCGAGCACCTGGCCGTCAAAGGCCTGGAACGCATGGTCAACACGTTGGCGATGATCAACCGTTCGCGTAAGCAGGCGTTGCCGTTCTGCATCGTGCCGACCCTGTTCGACCGCCGGACCCAGGCCTCCCTCGGAACCCTGCGGGTGCTGCGCGACAAGTACCCGGAAGAAATCTGGCAAGGCTACATCCCGGTAGACACCCGTATGCGCGATGCGAGTCGGGCCGGCGTGACGCCTTCGCAGTTCGACGGCAAGAGCCGTGGCGTACTCGCCTATCGCGCGCTGCTCAAGCACCTGCTGGCCGCACAACTTGTCCCGGCGGTGGCCTGATGAACCCAATCCCCGTAGGAGCTCCCGCAGGCTGCGATCTTTTGATCTTGCTTTGTGGCGTCCTTGAAACAGCCAAAAGATCGCAGCCTTCGGCAGCTCCTACGCAGGTGCGCGCATGAACAGGCCGGTGAAGGTTACTTCGCGCCCACAACTCGCGCTCCAGTCTTATCTGGACAACTTGCTGATGGAGGCGACGGAAGAGTTGCCGCTGGAAGTCGAGGCGGTTGCTGATGTCGTCGCGGTGGTTGAAACGGTCCGAGTCGAAGCGGCACTGGATGAGTTTCAAGCGGCGGTGCTCGAAGAGCAGGCCCGTGACGCGCGTCCAGCGGTTGCCGCGCCAGCGATTGCGCCGGTTGTTGCGCCTGTCGTTACAAAAACGCCTGTCGCGTTGATCGAGGCCCCGGCACCTATCCTGGCACCGGTCTCGACCATCGCACCATTGCTGCAAGCCCTGGTGCCGCCGGTGGTGGAAGTTCATCTGCCGCCGAGCAACACGCCGCCACCGGTGGAAACCGATGGCCGTCCGTCCTGGGCTGCCGAGCCGTTCGAATGCCTGCTGTTCGACGTCGCCGGGCTGACCCTGGCCGTGCCGCTGGTGTGCCTAGGCTCGATTTATTCCCTGGCCGGCCATGAGCTGACGCCGCTGTTCGGTCAGCCGGAATGGTTCCTCGGGATTCTGCCGAGCCAGGCCGGCAACCTCAAAGTGCTGGATACCGCACGCTGGGTCATGCCTGACCGCTATCGCGATGATTTCCGCCAGGGCCTGCAATACGTGATTTCGGTGCAGGGCTACGAGTGGGGGCTGGCGGTGCATCAGGTCAGCCGCTCGTTGCGCCTGGACCCGAACGAAATCAAATGGAGAAGTCACCGAGGTCAGCGGCCATGGCTCGCCGGCACGGTGATTGAGCACATGTGCGCCTTGCTGGACGTTGCCGCGCTGGCCGAGTTGATCGCCAGCGGCGGGGCAAAGCACATGGGCGGCAGTAAGCCGCTACACAAATCGACATAGCAGCCGACATAACAAGTACGCGACGGCATTGTTGAATGCCGCCAACAGAACACACACCGCCAGAAGCGGTTTTTCGAGGGGTCAGGTATGAGTAATCACGCGACGAATGCAAAGGGTTCTGAAGATCCGATCCTGCAATGGGTGACCTTCAAACTGGACAACGAAACCTACGGCATCAACGTGATGCGCGTTCAGGAAGTCCTGCGTTACACCGAAATCGCCCCGGTCCCGGGTGCCCCGAGCTACGTGCTGGGCATCATCAACCTGCGCGGTAACGTGGTCACCGTGATCGACACCCGTCAGCGCTTCGGCCTGATGAACGCCGAGATCAGCGACAACACCCGTATCGTCATCATCGAAGCCGACAAGCAAGTGGTCGGGATCATGGTCGACAGCGTCGCCGAAGTGGTTTACCTGCGTCAGTCGGAAATCGAGACCGCGCCGAACGTCGGTAACGAAGAATCGGCCAAGTTCATTCAGGGCGTGTGCAACAAGAACAACGAACTCCTCATCCTGGTCGAACTGGACAAGATGATGAGCGAAGAAGAATGGTCGGATCTGGAGAACATCTGATTGATTCTTGAGGTTGCAGTCATTGTCCTGTTCCTGTTTTGGGCAGGCACGCTGGCGATGTTTCTGGCGTACATCCGTGGCCAGCGGCTGATCGCCGCGCAACAGGCCGAGGGCGATGCGCTGCGCGATCAGCGCATCAAGGACCTGGGCAAGCGCGTCGACAACTACCAGAGCGGCAACGTGCGCATGGGCGAAGACCTGCACGAATTGCGCGCGGTAGTCGGGCCGTTGCCGGACAAACTCGCCCAACTGGAACAGCGCGACCCGTCGAGCCTGTCGTTTGCCCAAGCGGCGCGATTGGTCGGGATGGGCGCCACCGTTGATGAGCTGACTCAGTCTTGCGGTTTGACCCAGGCTGAGGCGGAGTTGATGCGTAAGCTGCACAAGAACTGAGATAGATCAAAAGATCGCAGCCTCGTTTCACTCGACAGCTCCTACAGGGTGTATGCAATCCCAATGTAGGAGCTGTCGAGTGAAACGAGGCTGCGATCTTTTGCATTCAACACACATCAATAATCCTCCCCACGATCGGTGACATCCTTCTCGACCATCGGCGCATTCGGGTCCTGTCCTGCCGGGAACTTGCCCTTCAGGTTCCACGCAAACGCAATAATCTCCGCAATCGTGCGATACAGCTCCTCCGGAATACTGTCCCCCAATTCCATCTTCGCCAGCAGCCTCACCAGCTCCGGGTTTTCGTAGATTGGCACTTCGCATTCCCGGGCGATTTTCAGAATGGCTTCGGCCAGTTCTTCGTCGCCCTTGGCGGTGAGGGTTGGGGCGTGGCTGCCGTCGTACTTGAGGGCGATGGCCTGGCGTGGGGTGTTGGGGTTTCTCATGCGGTTTCGTCGACCCAGCGTTGTTCGAGGCGGGTTTGCGCGCCTTGGGGCGGTGTGCCGAGGTGGCAATCCAGATCGCCGACGTTCAGGCCGGACGCCAGCAGTCGCTCGCGCAGGGCCGCCAGATTGCTTTCGATCAGGCTCGCGGTGTATGGCCGTTCGGCCCAGAGTTGACTGGACAGGCTGCCCTGGATCAACTGCGCCTGAACCTGCAACGGGCCCAGGGGTTCCATGTCGAACGCCAGTTCTACCCGCCACAGTTGTTGTTTCGGTTCGCGTTCTTCGCGGCGTTCGTTTTGCGCTTCTTTTTCCGGTGCCTCTTCGCGCTGGAACTTGACCTGCAACGGCACGATGTCTTGCATATTGCGCATCGGGATTTCCAGCTGCCAGGTGCTCAGCAAGCGGCCATCATCGGTGACACCGGTTTGTTCCAGACTCGACAACTGATGGCTTTGCAGGCGCGAAACCGCCGCAGCGGCCAGGCGCAGCAAGTGCTCAAGATCGCCTTCGCCGTCCTGGCTCTGCAACAACCGGGCGGGCAGCGGGAAACTGGTCGGCAGCGGTTTGGCGCTGACCTGGCCGAGCATGCCCAATGCGCTGCGCACAAAACTCGGCATCGCCTGGGCCAGGGTGTTGGCGGCGATGATCGCGGTGAGGTTGGTGTTGGCCGGGGTCAGTTGCGCGATGAGCTTGAGCAGGTCGGCTTTCATGTCCGGGGCCAGGCTCGGGGTCTGGCCGGTCAGCAATTTCGTTTCGAGAAACAGACCACTATTGGCCAACGCCAGGGCGAGGCCCTTAGGGGTGCTGAGTTGCTGGACGTCGGGCAGACCGGCGAGCAGTTTGTTCACGGCGGCTTGCAGGTCGGCGGAGGTCTCGTCGGACTGCGGCAGGTTTTGCAAGGCGCTGAGCAGGCCGTCCAGCGAACCCTGGCGGCTCTGCTGGGTGTTCAATTGCTGAGTGACCGCCAACTGATCCTGGCGATTGCTCAGCGGCAGGAATTTCAAGGTCTGCGAGTCCTGCACCAGTGCGCTGAGCAACGTACCGATACGCAGCGGTTGCGGGCTGTCGATGGTCAGGGTGCTGCCGCTTAATGCCGTGTTGAGCAAACTCACCAGTGAGCGAAAAACCGTGGGTTGGCCCGGCGTCTGCGGCAGCACCTGAGATGTCAGCACTTTGCCTTGCAGCAAGGTGCCGGCCGGCAGTTGCGCGGTGTCGAGGCGGGTGAGGGCGGCGACATTGGAGGCAATCGCTTGTTGCACCGTGATCGCGAGGTTGCTGGCGGACGGCTGGGTGATTGCCAGGTTGGTGCCGGTGGGCAGCGGTTGCAGGCTGGTGGCCTGGACCGTGGTCTGGCGGCCGCTGTCGAGGGTGACTTTGAGCAGCAATTGAAAGGTCTGATCCGCCTGCTTGAGCGACAGCACTTCAGCGCTGGCGGTCTGGCCGGGCGTGATCAGGCCTTCCATCGGCGTCAGCAGCTTGAGCACGTCACCGCTGACCACCAGCGGGCGAGTGGCCGCCGGCGCAGTCTGGGGCAGCGGGAGGATGTTCATTTCGCCTGTCATACGCGGTCACAACCTTCGGAAAATGCGCTCTTTAGAGTAAGGCATGGCATGTATAATGCCGCCCGTCGTTCAGGGAGCGGTAAAAACATTGCAATTGTTTTGACGCAGCTCTCTAAAACCGGCCGCCAATGCATCTATGCTGCATCTCTTTAGCGGCCGCGCCACTGCCGACTTGAACCGTCGATTTGAAACGCCGATTTGAAACAAAAAGGCCCGTGATCTCTTGAACAGTCCACTCCTGCAAACCGTTGACCTCGCCTGTGAGCGAGACCTTCGGCTGCTCTTCGAAAATCTCGAATTGAGACTGTCCAGTGGCGAAATGGTGCAAATCAGCGGCCCCAACGGCAGCGGCAAGACCAGTTTGTTGCGCTTGTTGTCCGGGCTGATGCAGCCGACCGCCGGTCAAGTGTTGCTCAACGGTCAACCGTTGAACGAGCAACGCAGCGAACTGGCGCGCAACCTGCTGTGGATCGGCCACGCCGCCGGAATCAAGGATTTGCTGACGCCTGAGGAAAACCTTAGCTGGCTCTGCGCATTGCACCAACCGGCCAGCCATGAGGCGATCCGGCAAGCACTGACGGCGGTCGGGTTGCGCGGTTTCGAGGATGTGCCGTGCCACACCTTGTCTGCCGGCCAGCAACGGCGCGTGGCGCTGGCGCGGCTTTACCTCGAGAGCCCGCCGCTGTGGATTCTCGACGAACCCTTCACCGCGCTCGACAAACAGGGCGTGGCGCAACTCGAAGAACACCTGGCCAGCCACTGCGAACGGGGCGGCATGGTGGTGTTGACCACTCACCACACGCTGACCCGGATGCCGGCCGGCTATCGCGACATTGATCTGGGGAACTGGGCCGTATGAGTGTTTTCGGCCTGCTGGTCGCCCGTGAGGCTCGCTTGCTGTTCCGCCGTCCGGCGGAGCTGGCCAATCCGTTGGTATTCTTCGCCATCGTGGTGTCGATGTTCCCGCTGGCGGTCGGCCCCGAGTCTCAATTGTTGCAAACCTTGTCTCCGGGACTGGTCTGGGTGGCAGCGCTTTTATCGGTCCTGCTCTCGCTGGACGGGCTCTTCCGCAGTGATTTCGAGGACGGTTCGCTCGAGCAGTGGGTCCTTTCGCCGCACCCCCTGGCTCTTCTGGTTTTGGCCAAGGTACTGGCACACTGGGCCTTCTCTGGCCTGGCACTGGTTTTGCTCGCTCCACTGCTGGCGTTGATGCTCGGTTTGCCTGCCGCCTGTCTGCCGGTGTTGCTGCTTGCGTTATTGCTGGGTACACCGGTGCTGAGCCTGCTCGGTGCGGTGGGCGCGGCCCTGACGGTCGGATTGAAGCGTGGTGGCCTGTTGCTGGCGCTGCTGATTCTGCCGCTGTACATCCCGGTGTTGATTCTTGGCAGTGGCGCCTTGCAGGCTGCCCTTCAAGGCATGCCGGCGACCGGTTATCTCCTGTGGCTTGGTAGCCTGACCGCCCTGGCGATAACCCTGACACCTTTTGCAATAGCCGCTGGCCTGAAGATCAGCGTCGGCGAATAATGAGGTCTGGTCAGTTTTTGACCAGTAAAGACCCTTGGCTCTTCATAGCGAAGAGCAACCGTGATGGAAACAGTAATGAACTGGACCTGGTTTCATAAGCTCGGCTCACCCAAATGGTTTTACGGCATCAGCGGCAAGCTGCTGCCGTGGCTGAGCGTCGCGGCGTTGCTGCTGATTAGCGTCGGCGTGGTCTGGGGCCTGGCCTTCGCGCCGCCGGACTACCAGCAAGGCAACAGCTTTCGCATCATCTATATCCATGTTCCGGCCGCCATGCTGGCCCAGTCCTGCTACGTGATGCTGGCGGTCTGCGGCGTGGTCGGGCTGGTCTGGAAGATGAAGCTGGCCGACGTCGCCCTGCAATGCGCCGCACCGATCGGTGCCTGGATGACTGCCGTGGCGTTGGTCACCGGGGCGATCTGGGGCAAACCGACCTGGGGCTCGTGGTGGGTCTGGGATGCGCGACTGACGTCCATGCTTATTCTGCTGTTCCTGTACTTCGGTCTCATTGCGCTGGGCAACGCCATCAGTAATCGTGACAGCGCGGCCAAGGCCTGCGCGGTGCTGGCGATTGTCGGTGTGATCAACATCCCGATCATCAAGTACTCGGTGGAGTGGTGGAACACCCTGCACCAAGGCTCGACGTTCACCCTCACCGAAAAACCGGCGATGCCCGCCGAAATGTGGCTGCCACTGCTGCTGACGGTGCTGGGTTTCTACTGTTTCTTCGGCGCGGTGCTGTTGCTGCGCATGCGCCTTGAAGTGCTCAAGCGCGAAGCCCGGGCGAGTTGGGTCAAGGCCGAAATACAGAACAGTCTGGAGGCTGCTTGATGAGTTTTGCTTCATTCGGCGACTTCCTCGCCATGGGCCATCATGCCCTGTATGTCTGGTCGGCCTACGGCATCTGCCTGGCGGTGCTGATCCTCAACGTGGCGGTGCCGATCCTGGCCCGCAAGCGGTATCTGCAACAAGAGGCGCGTCGTTTGCGCCGGGAGAACGGCAAGTGAATCCGCTGCGCAAAAAGCGTCTTATCATCATTCTCGCGATCCTGGTCGGGGTCGGCGCTGCCGTCGGCCTGGCACTGAGCGCGCTGAAAGAGAACATCAATCTGTTTTACACCCCGACCCAGATCGCCAACGGCGAAGCCCCGCAAGACACGCGCATCCGCGCCGGTGGCATGGTCGAAAAAGGTTCGCTGCAACGTTCCGGCGATTCCCTGGACGTGAAATTCATCGTCACCGACTTCAACAAATCCGTGACCATCACTTATCGCGGCATCCTCCCGGACCTGTTCCGCGAAGGGCAGGGTATCGTCGCCCTGGGCAAACTCAACGCTGATGGCGTGGTGGTGGCCGACGAAGTGCTGGCCAAGCACGACGAGAAGTACATGCCGCCCGAAGTGACCAAGGCCCTGAAAGACAGCGGCCAATCGGCGCCTACCCAAGCCAAAGAGGGTTGATTTGATGACGTCTGCAATCTTTATCCCGGAGTTGGGCCAGTTGGCGATGATCCTGGCGCTGTGCTTCGCGCTGGTTCAGGCCGTCGTGCCGTTGCTCGGCGCCTGGCGTGGCGACCGCTTGTGGATGAGCCTGGCGCAACCCGCCGCCTGGGGGCAGTTCGCGTTTCTGGTGTTCGCCTTCGGCAGCCTGACCTACGCGTTCATGACCGATGACTTCTCCGTCGCCTATGTGGCGAGCAATTCCAACAGCGCGTTGCCGTGGTACTACAAATTCAGCGCGGTGTGGGGCGCCCACGAAGGGTCGTTGTTGTTGTGGGCCTTGATCCTCGGCGGCTGGACCTTCGCCGTATCGGTGTTCTCCCGGCAGTTGCCGCAAGTCATGCTCGCCCGCGTACTGGCGGTGATGGGCATGATCAGCACCGGTTTCCTGATGTTCCTGATCCTCACGTCCAACCCGTTCGCGCGGATTCTGCCGCAGATTCCGGCGGACGGTCGCGACCTCAACCCGTTGCTGCAAGACATCGGCCTGATCGTTCACCCGCCGATGCTGTACATGGGTTATGTCGGTTTCTCCGTGGCCTTCGCGTTTGCCATCGCCGCGCTGCTCGGCGGTCGTCTTGATGCCGCGTGGGCGCGCTGGTCCCGTCCGTGGACCATCGTCGCGTGGGCTTTCCTCGGGATCGGCATCACCCTCGGTTCGTGGTGGGCGTACTACGAACTTGGCTGGGGCGGCTGGTGGTTCTGGGACCCGGTGGAAAACGCCTCGTTCATGCCTTGGCTGGTCGGTACGGCGCTGATTCACTCGTTGGCGGTCACGGAAAAACGTGGCGTGTTCAAGAGCTGGACCGTGTTGCTGGCCATCGCCGCATTCTCGTTGAGCCTGCTCGGGACCTTCCTGGTGCGTTCCGGCGTCCTGACTTCGGTTCACGCCTTTGCGTCCGACCCTGAGCGCGGCGTGTTCATCCTGATCTTCCTGTTGTTTGTGGTTGGTGGTTCGCTGACGTTGTTTGCCTTGCGTGCGCCGGTGGTCAAGAGCCATGTGGGCTTCAACCTCTGGTCCCGGGAAACCCTGCTGCTGGGTAACAACCTGGTGCTGGTGGTCGCCGCGTCGATGATTCTGCTGGGGACGTTGTATCCGCTGATCCTCGATGCGATGACCGGCGCCAAGTTGTCCGTTGGCCCGCCGTACTTCAACGCGTTGTTCATTCCCTTGATGGCGTTGCTGATGGTGGTGATGGCGGTCGGCATGCTGGTGCGCTGGAAAGACACCCCGGTCAAATGGCTGGTGGGCATGTTGACCCCGGTATTGCTCGGCAGCGCGGCACTGGCCGTGGTGGCGGGCGTCGCTTACGGCGATTTCAACTGGGCGGTGATTGCCACTTTCATGCTCGCGGCATGGGTGTTGCTGGCCGGTGTGCGGGACATCTTCGACAAGACTCGCCACAAAGGCCTGATCAAAGGCCTGCCAACCCTGACCCGCAGTTATTGGGGCATGCAGATCGCGCATTTGGGCATCGCCGTGTGCGCCCTCGGCGTGGTGTTGTCGAGCCAGAACAGTGCCGAGCGCGATTTGCGCCTGGCGCCGGGCGAGTCCATGGACCTGGCCGGTTATCACTTCATCTTCGAAGGCGCCAAGCACTTCGAAGGGCCGAACTTCACCTCCGACAAGGGCACCATCCGCGTGATCCGCGATGGCAAGGAAGTCAGCGTGTTGCATCCGGAAAAACGCCTGTACACCGTGCAGAACTCGATGATGACCGAAGCCGGGATCGACGCCGGTTTCACCCGTGACCTCTACGTCGCCCTCGGCGAACCGCTGGGCGATGGCGCTTGGGCCGTGCGCGTGCACGTCAAACCGTTCGTGCGCTGGATCTGGTTTGGCGGCTTGCTGACGGGGTTCGGCGGGTTGCTGGCGGCGCTGGATCGCCGTTATCGGGTTAAGGTGAAAAGCCGTGTGCGCGAAGCACTGGGCATGACGGGAGCCACTGCATGAGACGTTGGTTGATGCTGTTGCCACTGGCGATTTTTTTGGTGGTGGCTGTTTTCCTTTATCGCGGTCTGTACCTGGACCCGGCCGAGTTACCTTCGGCGATGATCGACAAGCCGTTCCCGGAGTTTTCCCTGCCAGCGGTGCAGGACGGCAAGACCCTGACCAAGGCTGACATCCTCGGTAAACCGGCACTGGTCAACGTCTGGGGCACCTGGTGCATTTCGTGCCGGGTCGAGCACCCGGTGTTGAATAAACTGGCCGAGAAGGGCGTGCTGATTTATGGCATCAACTACAAGGACGTCAACGCCGACGCTTTGAAGTGGCTGGTGGAATTCCATAACCCGTATCAACTGAACATCCGCGACGACGAAGGCACCCTGGGCCTGAACCTCGGTGTGTATGGCGCTCCGGAAACCTTCTTCATCGACGCCAAGGGCATCATCCGCGACAAGTACGTCGGGGTGATCGACGAGCAGGTCTGGCGCGAAAAACTGGCGGCCAAGTATCAGGCGCTGGTCGATGAGGCCAAGCCATGAAGCGCTGGATAGCCGCCGTTGTATTGGGTTTGAGCATGGCGGGCGTGGCGCACGCGGCCATCGACACCTACGAGTTCGCCAAAGAAGGCGACCGTGAGCGTTTCCGTGAGTTGACCAAAGAACTGCGTTGCCCCAAGTGCCAGAATCAGGACATTGCCGATTCCAACGCACCGATTGCCGCCGACCTGCGCAAAGAGATTTTCCGCATGCTGGGCGAAGGCAAGGACAACCAGCAGATCATCGATTTCATGGTCGATCGCTACGGTGATTTCGTCCGCTACAAACCCGCCCTGAACGCCAAGACTGCCTTGCTCTGGTTCGGCCCCGCCGGCCTGTTGCTGGGCGGCTTGGTGATCATCGCCGTGATCGTCCGCCGTCGTCGCGTGCAACGCGCTGAAACCCCGGACGCGCTTTCTCTTGATGAGCGTGAGCGCCTCGACCACCTGTTGGATAAAAACCAAGAATGATTGATTTCTGGCTCGCTGCAGGTCTGCTACTTCTGGTTGCCCTGAGTTTTCTGTTGATCCCGGTTTTGCGTGTCCGTCGCGCTCAGCTCGAAGAGGATCGTACTGCCCTGAACGTCGCGTTGTACCAAGAGCGCGTGGCTGAGTTGCAGACTCAGCAGCAAGAAGGTGTACTCGATGCCGCGCAAATGGACAGCGGTCGCGCCGAAGCGGCTCGCGAGTTGCTGGCCGACACCGAAGGCGTTGCGGCGCCACGGGTCTCGAGCCTGGGCAAGTTGCTGCCCTTGCTGGCGGCGATTCTCGTCCCGGTGCTGGGCCTTGGCCTGTATCTGCATTTCGGCGCCAGCGACAAGGTCGAACTGACCCGGGAATTCGCCCAGGCACCGCAGTCGATGGAAGAAATGACCCGTCGCCTGGAGCGTGCGGTGGCGGCTCAGCCGGATTCGGCGGAAGGCTTGTACTTCCTCGGCCGTACCTACATGGCTCAGGATCGTCCGGGCGATGCGGCGAAAATTTTCGAACGCACCGTAAGCCTGGCCGGGCGTCAGCCGGAACTGCTCGGCCAATGGGCCCAGGCCCAGTACTTCGCCGACGGCAAAAAGTGGTCGGACAAGATCCAGGCCCTGACCGACGAAGCCCTGAAAGCCGATCCGAAAGAAGTCACCAGCCTCGGTTTGCTCGGTATCGCCGCGTTTGAAGGCGAGCGTTATCAGGACGCCATCGACTACTGGAATCGCCTGTTGGCGCAACTGCCACCGGACGACAATTCCCGTGCCGCCCTGCAAGGCGGGATCGCCCGCGCGACCGAGAAGCTTGAGGCTGGTGGCGGTAAAGTTGCCGAGGCTCCGGTCACCAAAGGCGCGTTGCTCAAGGTGCGTGTCGATCTCGCGGCCGACCTGAAAGCCAAGGTCCAGCCGGGCGACAGCGTGTTCATCTTTGCTCGCGCCACCTCCGGCCCTCCGGCCCCGCTGGCGGCCAAGCGCCTGACCGTGGCGGACCTGCCAGCCACCGTCGAACTGGGCGATGCCGACGCGATGATGCCGCAGTTGAAACTGTCGAACTTCCCTGAAGTCCAACTGGTTGCGCGCATCTCTCGCGCCGGCCAACCGACTGCCGGCGAATGGGTCGGTCGCAGCCAGCCTCTGGCCAGCAGCACCACGGCGCAGCAACAACTGACCATCGACAGCCCGGATAAATAACAGGAAGCGCCCACATGACCGCCATCGCTCGAATTACCCTGCTCAGTCTCGTCCTGGGGTTAAGCGCTTGTGCGGTCCATCGGCCTCCTGAAACGACACTGCCACCGATCCCGCCGTCGCAACCCAGCCCGACGCCATCACCGACGCCGGCACCAGGCAAACCGGGCATCCCGGCCAAACCCGCGAAGCCGCTGCCGCGCACCTCCGCCAGTTTCGCTCCGCCACCGGGGGGCAACAGCCATTGGGATGCGAAGATGGGCGTCTACGTCCTCGACGACCAACCCAACACGTTCTACCGCCAGCGCACCTACTACCGCTGGAACAACGGCTGGAGCCGCTCCATCAGCCCGAACGGACCGTGGGAAGACACCGACATCCATGGTGTGCCGGGCGGGTTGGGCAGGCAGTTCGGGCAGTAACTGGAAACGGCGATCTTCGGATCGCCGTTTTGCTGTGTGGCATTCGAAAAGATCGCAGCCTTCGGCAGCTCCTACAAAGGCCGAGTACACCGGCTGATCATCGTCGCACTCGGTCCCGTAGGAGCTGCCGAAGGCTGCGATCTTTTGATCTTGATTGAGTGATTAGTCACCTCTGCGCAGCCATCAACCCCTGAACATAATCGACAAACGCCCGCGCCTTCGCACTCGCCATTCTGCCCGTTGGAAACACCGCCCACAGGTCCTGATTTGGCAGCGCCCAGTCGCTCATGACTTCCTTGACCACCCCACTGGCCAGCTCCTGGGAAAACATCCATTCAGACGCCATGGTCAGCCCCAGATGGGCCAGCACGGCTTCACGCAACCCTTCGGCGGCATTGGCGCGGATGCGTCCGCTGATGATGACCGGTTGTTCGTCGTCGGCTTTCTTGAATGGCCAATGGGCGCCACCGCCGAGGGTGTAAACGACGGCCTGGTGTTTGGTCAGGTCGGCGGGGCAGGCCGGCTCACCGTGTTTTTCGAAGTACTGCGGTGTGCCCAGCACCACGCGCCGGCATTCGGCGATCTTGCGGGCGGTAAGGCCCGAGTCGCTCAGGACGCCCATGCGCAGGGCGATATCGACGCCTTCTTCGACCAGGTTGATGTTGCGGTCGTCGAGCATCAGGTCGATGTTCAGATCCGGGTTCTGATCGAGAAACGGCCCCAGGTACGGCACGATGTGCTGTCGACCAAAGGTCACAGCGGCGCAGATTCGCAGGTTGCCCGTAAGGCCACTGGCGGCGCCACGGGCAGCGTTGTCGGCTTCGTTGGCTTCTTCGATGGCGCGCTTGGCCCGGTCGAAAAAGGCCAGCCCAGCCTCGGTGGGGGTCAGCCCGCGGGTCGAGCGCAACAGCAGGCGCACGGCGAGTCGGGCCTCCAGTTGCGCGATAGTTTTCGACACGGCGGGCTGGCCGATATTCAGGCGCCTGGCCGCCGCGGAAAACGAACCGGTTTCCACGACGTAGACGAAGGTTTCCATTGCGGCCAGACGGTCCATCGGGTGTCCTTTTTCTGTGGGGCAGATCAGCCGCGAATCGCAGCCAGCATCGCTTCAGGCTCAGGTCGCTGAGTGTAATCCGGGTTGACCTCGGCGTAACGGATCACGCCATCCTGACCGATCACATAACGCGCCGGCATCGGCAGGGTCCAGGATGGATCATCGTTAAACGTCGGCAGGTCGTTGCGCAGGTTTTTGTACAGTTCGATCAGGTAGTCCGGCAACGCGAAGCGCAGGCCGAAAGCGCCCGCCACATCGTTGTGGGTGTCACTCAGGATCGCAAACGCCAAGCCATTGGTGCGCACCGATTTACGGCTGTTGGCGGCGATTTGTGGCGAGATCGCTACAAGGTTCGCCCCGGCTTCCTGCAACGTCGGCAGGAACGCCTGAAGGGCTTGTAACTCCATGTTGCAGTATGGGCACCAGACGCCACGGTAAAAGGTCAGCACTAATGGACCCTTGGCT
Organism: Janthinobacterium sp. LPB2021202312-11-4; assembly: GCF_037049705.1. NCBI lineage: Bacteria > Pseudomonadati > Pseudomonadota > Betaproteobacteria > Burkholderiales > Oxalobacteraceae > Janthinobacterium > Janthinobacterium sp. LPB2021202312-11-4. The sequence goes on from NZ_JBAGKV010000004.1 coordinate 94,190, forward strand.
AACAAGTCGGCGGAGGATACGGGGTTGCCGTCGGGGTCCTTGAGGGTGAACAGCGGGGCCTTGTCACCGACCTTCAGGGCTTTGCTCGCCGCGTCGGACGCGATCAATTCTGCGGTGGCGCGCTCCATGACCGGGTGGATTTCGGCTGGAGCGTTGTAGGGCGGCTTACCGGCCTTGAAATCGGCTTTAAAGGCATCGAGTTGTGCTTGCAGGGTCATGATCGTAATCCTTGGGGAAGAAGCCGGTTGGCTGGGATCGATGGTGACCTTGGGGGGGCGCAGAGCGGAACGTGGGTGGGGGGCATAGGATTCATTCTTGGGGGGAATGTCCCGTCCCCGATCACACTCTGCAAAACAACCGAACGTCATACTTTCGATTTTTGTGCTTGAGTAAAGATAACTCTAGAGTTACTTTTGTTTGGGCCGGAGCAAGGAGGCTGGTGGTGCAGAGCAGGTTATTGATCAAGGAACTTGAGGAGGCGGGCTGGACACTGGACCGGGTCACCGACAGTCATCACATCTTCACTCATCGTTACAACCCGTACACGATTCCCGTTCCGCATCCGAAAAAGGATTTACCGATAGGGACGGTTAAAAGCATCAGGAGGCGCGCCGGGTTGTATTGCCCGCCAGCCAGTTACACAGGAGACCCATAATGCAATATCCCATCTGTATCGAGTGGGGCGACGAGAACACCGCCATCGGTATTCAGATCCCCGATATCCCCGGCGCAGTCACTGCCGGGGATACATTTGAAGACGCCTATAACGCGGCGATCGAGGTTGCTCACATCATGCTGCAGGAGATTGCGGCTGATGGGGAGCCGATTCCGATGCCGAGCTCAGCCGCCACACATCGTGGAAATCCAGAATTTGCCGACATGGGTTGGGGAATGCTGGAGCTGGACATCTCTCCGTACATGGGAAAGACCGAGAAAGTTAACGTGACGTTGCCGGGCTACGTGATTCAACGTATTGATCGTTACGTACGCGAGCACAACGTAAAAAGCCGCTCCTCCTTTCTGGCGGATGCGGCGATGGAGAAGCTGGTTCGGCACTGAAAAAGTGATTTTGCAACGCATTCCCGGGCAAGCCTGACTCCTGTAGGAGCAAGGCTTGCCCGCGAAGCGTTTAGCAATTTATGCCGTTGCCAGGGAAGGCGCTTTTGAAACACTCAAAAACCGCAACAGCGCCACCAACGGGAACGCACTGCCGACAATCACGATCCACAACCAGCCGCCATGCTCGTACACCACGCTGGCCACGGACGAGCCGAACGCGCCGCCGATGAAGATGCTGGTCATGTATAGCGCGTTCAAACGGCTGCGGCTTTTGGCGTCGAGGGCGTAGACCGCGCGTTGGCCGAGGACCATGTTCATCTGTACGCAGAAGTCGAGCACCACGCCGGTCACGGCCAGGCCGATGACGCTGTAGAGCGGATGAATAAACGCCGGCAGGAAGCTCAGGCTGGCGAACACCAGGGCCAGCAGCGACGCTTTGCGGGTGTGCCCGGCATCGGCGAGGCGACCGGCAATCGGCGCGGCGATGGCACCGATGGCGCCGACCAGGGCGAAGATCGCGATCTGGGTCTGGCTCAGGCCATGGTTACGCGCCAGTTCCAGCGGTACGGCGGTCCAGAACAGGCTGAACGTGGCGAACATGCAACCCTGGTAAAACGCCCGTTGGCGCAAGACCGGTTGCTGCCGCAGCAAGGTCCACAGCGAGCCGAGCAACTGACCATAAGACGCGCTGTGATCCGGCTGGCGCTTGGGAATGGTCAGGGCCAGCACAATGCTGATCGCCGCCATCAACGCCGCCGCAATCATGAACATCGCCCGCCAGCCAAAGTGGTCCGCCACCACGCTGGACACGGGCCGCGCCAGCAAAATACCCAGCAGCAAACCGCCCATGATCCCGCCGACCACGCGGCCGCGAGATTCTTCCGGCGCCAGGTGCGCGGCCAGCGGAATCAGGATTTGCACCGACACCGAACTGAAGCCCACCAGCAACGAGATCAACAGAAACACATTCGGCTGATCGGTAAACGCCGCGCCCAACAGGCTGGCAATCGCCACCAGCGTGGTGATGATCATCAGCTTGCGGTTTTCCAGCAGATCGCCCAGCGGCACCAGGAAAAACAGACCCAGCGCATAGCCAATCTGGGTCAGCGACACGATGAAGCTGGCCATGGTGCTGGTCAGGCCGATGTCCGGCGCGATCAAACCAATGATCGGTTGGGCGTAATAGATGTTGGCAACGATGGCGCCGCAGCAGAAGGCGAACAGCATCACCATGCCCTTGGTCATTGTCACGGCGCTGTGGGACGCCTGAGTCGCTGGTTTCATAACGTGTCTCGCTAAACGGAGGAATGCGCGAAGGCTAAGGCGCTGACCAAAACGGCGGAAGAGGGATTGGAGTGATAGTAATCATTCCTTTGCGGAATGATTGACGGACAGGTGTGATGTCCGTCGGTGAACCTTGCGTCAAAACATTGAGATCCGATGATACATTCACTTACATCTTGTTCGATAGCGTGCTTATGTTCTCTCTTCACGTTTCATAACCGGAAGGCACTTCCATGAATGCGATGTTCCGTCACCTGATTCGCGGCGCTTCAGCCATTACCCTGGTCACCTTATTCTCGGCAGGACTGGCGCAAGCGCAAGACGCACCGGGCCTGCGCATCGGCGTGCGCGGTGAAATCACCGGCGTCAGCGACGACACCTTGAAAGTCCACAGCAAGACCGGCGAAAACGTGGTCATCACCCTGACCAAGGACACCAAAGTCCGCGCTGTCACCCTGGCCAATATCGAAGACATCAAACCCGGCAGCTACATCGGCTCGGCCGCGATCCCCCAGGAGGACGGCACCCTCAAGGCCCTGGAAGTCCACGTCTTCCCACCGGAACTGGCCGGCAGCGGCGACGGCCATCGGCCCTTCGACCTGGCCAAGGGCAGCAGCATGACCAACGGCAGCGTCGGTGATCTGGTGGTCAGCAATGGCCGCACCTTGACCGTTAACTACAAGGGCGGCCAGCAGAAGATCCTGGTGCCGGAGGACGTGCCGATCGTCAATCTGATGCCCGGGGATCGCAGCTTGCTCAAGGTCGGGGTGAAGATCGTAACGTTCGTGACCCAAGGTGCCGACGGCACGCTCACCGCGCAATCCATCTCGGCCGGCAAGGATGGCGTTACACCGCCGATGTAAACCGATTGTGCGGTTGCACCCAATCCCCCTGTAGGAGCTGCCGAAGGCTGCGATCTTTTGATCCTGATCTTTCCCGGGATCGCTGAAGATCAGGATCAAAAGATCGCAGCCTTCGGCAGCTCCTACGGTAGATCGCCGAGCGCCCACAAAAAAGGCGACCTTTACAGGTCGCCTTTTCATTGAGCCTTAGCCCTTACTGCGCATAAATCTGATCGAAAATCCCGCCATCGTTGAAGTGGGTCTTCTGCACGGTGCGCCAGTCGCCAAAGGTCTTCTCCACCGAGAGGAAATCCACTTTCGGGAAACGATCGGTGTACTTGGCCAGCACCGCCGGGTCCCGTGGACGCAGGTAGTTTGCCGCAGCAATCTCCTGACCTTCCGGCGACCACAGGTATTTCAGGTATTCATCAGCGGCGGCGCGGGTGCCTTTCTTGTCGACGACTTTATCGACCACCGACACTGGCGGTTCGGCTTCAGCGGAAACGCTTGGGTAGATCACTTCAAACTGGTCGCGACCAAACTCGCGGGCAATCATTTCCGCTTCGTTTTCGAAGGTCACCAGCACGTCGCCGATCTGGTTGGTCATGAAGGTGGTGGTCGCTGCACGGCCACCGGTATCCAGCACCGGCGCTTGTTTGAACAGCTTGCCGACGAAGGCTTTGGCCTTGTTTTCGTCGCCGCCGTTTTTCAGCACATAGCCCCAGGCCGAGAGGTAGGTGTAGCGGCCATTACCCGAGGTTTTCGGGTTGGGCACGATCACCTGCACGCCGTCCTTGAGCAGGTCGGGCCAGTCTTTCAGGGCTTTCGGGTTGCCTTTGCGCACGATGAACACGGTGGCGGAGGTGAACGGTGCGCTGTTGTTCGGCAGACGGGTGACCCAGTTGTCCGGGACCAGTTTGCCGTTGTCTGCCAGGGCGTTGATGTCGGTCGCCATGTTCATGGTGATGACATCAGCCGGCAGACCGTCGATCACAGAACGCGCCTGTTTGCTGGAGCCGCCGAACGACATCTGCAAGGTGATGTTTTCGTTGTGCTCGGCTTGCCAGTGTTTCTGGAACGCAGCGTTGTAGTCCTTGTAGAAGTCGCGCATCACGTCGTAGGAAACGTTCAGCAGGGTCGGTGCGGCCTGAGCCACGCTGGTCAGTGCCAGGCCTGCGGCCAGAAGTGAGGCGCCAAAGAGTTTTTTCACTGCGCATTCCTTGTTTTTGGGTAGGCGCTGCCGGAGGCTGCGATCTTTTGATCTTGATCTTCCGCGAGCCTGAACAAGACGAAGATCAAAAGATCGCAGCCTGCGGCAGCTCCTACGGGTTATTTGTCAGTCATTGAAGAGGCGTTGCCACCGTTTTGCCAGCGACTATAACGGCGCGCGCATAGTCCTTTAAAGATTAAAAAGTACTGTGCTTATTCCATTTTCTTGAACAGAGCATTGCCACACCGGGAGCAAAACGCCGCGCTCGGTTCGTGGCTGCTCTTCTTGCACACCGGGCAGTCGTGTTGCTGTTGTTCACCGCGCATCGCACTGGCCAGTTCAGCGGTGAAAATCCCGGTCGGCACGGCGATGATCGAGTAACCGGTGATCATCACCATCGACGAGATGATTTGCCCCAGCACCGTCTTCGGCACGATGTCGCCGTAGCCGACGGTGGTCAATGTCACGATAGCCCAGTAGATGCCTTTCGGGATGCTGGTGAAACCATGTTCCGGGCCTTCGACCACATACATCAGGGTGCCGAATACGGTCACCAAGGTGCAGACGCCGAGCAGGAACACGAGGATTTTCTGCTTGCTGCCCCGCAAGGCATCGAGCAGGTAATGGGCCTGTTTCAGGTAGGGGCTGAGCTTGAGCACCCGGAAGATTCGCAACATCCGAATGATGCGGATGATCAACAGGTACTGCGCGTCGCTGTAGTACAGCGCGAGGATGCCAGGCACGATTGCCAGCAAATCCACCAGCCCATAAAAGCTGAACGCATAGCGAAGCGGCTTGGGTGAGCAGTACAGGCGCAGGATGTACTCGCCCAGAAAAATAACGGTGAAGCCCCACTCGATATACGCCAGCACATCGGCGTAGTTCTGATGAACCGCGTCAATGCTGTCGAGGACCACGATCACCAGGCTGGCGAGGATGATCAGCAGCAACGTGCTGTCAAAGCGTCGGCCAGCCACCGTGTCGGTCTGGAAAATCATCACGTACAGGCGATTGCGCCACGTGTCGTTGCCGTTCATTCAAATCGCCCTGAGCGTGAAAATCAGCGCAGCCTAGGGTGATTCTCCCCGGTAGCGCAAGGCGCACTGTCTTTGGCGGCTTTGCGCACGACGCGAATGCCGGCCCGGATCACCCAACAAGCCAGGATGAACGGCGCGGTCAGGGTAGGCAGACCGATGGCGGCAAACACAGGGGTCAGCAACAGCGCCGCCACAATGCCGGCCAAAGGCAGCCACGACGGCTGGCGCTGCGAGCTGAAGGCGAGGGCGGCGAGTACGGCGTTATAACTGCCGAGCCCCAGCAATGCGCTGTAGAAATCGTGGTGCAACAGGCTCCAGCCCATGCCCGCGACGGACGCCAACAATGCCCAGCAGAATGCGCGGCGATCAGCGATGAGCAAACCGGCGGCAATCATCGAGCCGGCCATTGGATGTCCCAGGAACATCACTTGCCCGAGGCCTTTGAGGGGAGCCGCGAGCAGGTTTAGCGTGTTGATTTCGATCAAATGTGCCGTGGTCGACGGTGTGGCGAAGCACAGCAGCAACCAGCTCATCCCCACGAAGGGGGTGGTGTAGGCGGGCAGATAGTGGCTGACCCGCGCGCGTTTGAGCCATTGTTGAGTCAGCATCGCACTCAGGCCGCCACACGCGATGATCAGCGGCGGCAACAACGCGGACCAGGGGAAATACAGGCTCAGCAGCAACCCGAGCAAAACGCCGTTGTAACTGAATAGCCCGGCCTGACGGTCAGCCTTGGTATAGCCGCGACGTTGCGCGGTCAGCAACCCGGCGACCCCGCCCAGCAGCGCACCACCGAGCAGGGCCGGGGCAGTAAAAAGAATCGCCAACAGGCACAGCAGGCCGCACAGCGGATGGCGCTGGAGGAAGATCTGACTGAAGCCGTTGAGCAGGGCCGTGGCCCAGTCGGGGCAGTGGGTGTTGAAGTGGTTGGCAGGCATTTTTTATCTGTGTGTCAGAGGGACCGCGTCATCGTTCTTCGCGGGCAAGCCTCGCTCCTACAGAAATACGCTGTCCCTGTAGGCGCGAGGCTTGCCCGCGAAGAGGCCGGTACAAGCGCTAAATCAACGTCTCGATGCGCAATGAGTTAGTCGACCCCGGCTGCCCGAACGGCACGCCCGCCGTAATCAACAACGTATCGCCACGCTTGGCCATGCCCTGGGCCTGGGCAATCTCCAGCGCCGTCGAACACACCTCGTCCACCTGGCGCAGCCGATCATTGACCACTGAGTGCACGCCCCACGCTACGGTCAAGCGGCGAGCGGTTTGCAGGTTCGGCGTCAGGTTCAGGATCGGCACCGTCGGCCGTTCCCGCGCGGCGCGCAAACTCGACGTGCCGGACTCGCTGTAGTTCACCAGCACCGCCACCGGCAGCACGTTGCTGATGCGCCGGATCGCGCAACTGATCGCATCGGAAACCGTCGCCTCGGCCTTGGGCCGGCTCACGTCGATTTGGGTCTGATAGTCCGGACCGTTTTCCACCTGGCGAATAATCTTGCTCATCATCTGCACCGCTTCCAGCGGGTACTCACCGGACGCGGTTTCCGCCGACAGCATCACCGCATCCGCGCCTTCAGCCACCGCGTTGGCGACGTCCGTCACCTCGGCGCGGGTCGGGGCCGGGGAGAAGCGCATCGACTCCAGCATCTGCGTCGCCACCACCACCGGCTTACCGAGTTCGCGGCACACGGTGATGATGTTTTTCTGGATTTGCGGCACGCTTTCGGCCGGGACTTCCACGCCCAAATCGCCGCGAGCGACCATGATCGCGTCGCTCAATTCGGCGATTTCCCGCAGTTGCGTGACCGCCGACGGTTTCTCGATTTTCGCCATCAAAAACGCTTTGTCGCCGATCAGTGCGCGGGCTTCTTGAATGTCTTCCGGACGCTGCACAAACGACAGTGCGACCCAGTCCACGCCCAGTTCCAGGCCGAAGCTCAAATCGCGGCGATCCTTGGCGGTCAGCGGGCTCAGGTCGAGCACCGCTTGCGGCACGTTCACGCCTTTGCGGTCCGACAGTTCGCCGCCATTGAGCACAGTGGTGTCGATCGCATCGGAATATTTGGTGACTACGCGCAGACGCAGCTTGCTGTCGTCCAGCAGCAAATCCATGCCCGGCTCCAGGGCGGCGATGATTTCCGGATGGGGCAGGTTGACCCGGCGCTCGTCGCCCGGTGTCGAGTCGAGGTCCAGGCGCAGGGCCTGGCCGCGATGCAGTTGCACCTTGCCTTCGGCGAACTTGCCGACCCGAAGTTTCGGGCCTTGCAGGTCCATCAGAATCCCGAGCGGGTAATTCAATTGGCGCTCGACTTCACGAATCCACTGATAGCGCTGGGCATGGTCGGCGTGATCACCGTGGCTGAAATTCAGGCGGAAGATATTGACCCCGGCCTGCACCAATTCGCGGATGTCATCGATGCCGTCGGTGGCCGGGCCGAGGGTGGCGAGGATTTTGACCTTTTTATCAGGCGTCATGTTTTGTGCTCTCGAGGATCAGGATGGCGCGGAAGTCGTTGACGTTGGTGCGGGTCGGCTCGGTGACGATCAGGGCGTCCAGCGCCTCGAAATAGCCGTAGCCATTGTTGTTATCCAACTCGTCGCTGGCGCTCAGACCAAGGGCGGCGGCGCGGGCGTAGCTGTCCGGGGTCATGATCGCGCCAGCGTTGTCTTCGGAACCGTCGATGCCATCGGTGTCGCCGGCCAGGGCGTAGACGCCGGGCAGGCCTTTGAGGCTGTCGGTCAGGCTCAGCAGGAACTCGGCGTTACGCCCGCCGCGCCCATTGCCGCGCACGGTGACCGTAGTTTCGCCGCCGGACAGAATGACGCAGGGCGCTGCCAATGGCTGGCCATGCAGGACGATTTGCCGGGCGATACCGGCATGGACTTTGGCCACTTCCCGGGACTCGCCTTCCAGGTCGCCGAGGATCAGCGGACTGAAACCGGCCTGACGGCATTTCACCGCCGCCGCTTCCAGGGATTGCTGCGGACGGGCGATCAATTGGAAATGGCTGCGGGCCAGGCTCGGGTCGCCGGGTTTGACGGTTTCCGATTCGGGACTTTGCAGCCAGGCACGCACCGAGGCCGGAACGTCGATGCTGTAGCGTTTGAGGATCGCCAGCGCTTCAGCGGACGTGCTCGGGTCGGCCACGGTCGGGCCGGACGCGATGACGGTCGCGAGGTCGCCGGGCACATCGGAAATCGCGTAGGTATACACAGTGGCCGGCCAGCAGGCTTTGCCGAGACGCCCGCCCTTGATCGCCGAGAGGTGCTTGCGCACGCAGTTCATCTCGCCGATGGTCGCGCCGGATTTGAGCAGGGCTTTATTGATCGACTGTTTGTCGGCCAGGGTGATGCCGGCCGCAGGCAGGGCGAGCAAGGCAGAGCCGCCACCGGACAGCAGGAAGATCACACGGTCGTCTTCGGTCAGGTTACTGACCAGTTCCAGCACACGTTTGGCCACGGCCAGGCCTGCTGCATCCGGCACTGGATGCGCGGCCTCGACCACTTCGATTTTTTCGCAGGGGGCGCCGTGACCGTAGCGGGTCACCACCAGACCTGAGACTTCACCCTGCCAGCAGCGCTCGACCACTTGGGCCATGGCGGCTGCGGCTTTGCCGGCGCCGATGACGATCACGCGACCGCTGCGATCGTTGGGCAGGTGGGCTTCGAGGACTTGCTGCGGATGGGCCGCGTCAATGGCTGTGGCAAACAGCTCGCGCAGCAGGTGTTGCGGATCGACCGACATGGCGGGCTCCCGGAATTTCTTGTTATTGGAGGAAGGCAGCCTGCGCCAGCTCTGGGAAGGCTCACCCTTTAACCGGTGTGAACCCTCTCCTGTAGGAGCTGCCGCAGGCTGCGATCTTTTTGCGGATAACGCGGTGAGCGGTCGGGCGTAAAGATAAAAAGATCGCAGCCTTCGGCAGCTCCTACTGGCGAATCGAGAAATTCGCCATGTGTTCCAGGCCCTTGATCAGCGCCGAGTGGTCCCAGTTGCTGCCACCGATGGCCGCGCAGGTGCTGAACACTTGCTGGGTGTTGGCGGTGTTCGGCAGGTTGATGTTCAGTTCCTTGGCGCCTTGCAGGGCCAGGTTCAGGTCCTTCTGGTGCAGGCTGATGCGGAAGCCCGGGTCGAAGGTGCCTTTGATCATGCGCTCGCCGTGCACTTCGAGGATCTTCGACGAAGCGAAACCACCCATCAGAGCTTCACGGACCTTGGCCGGATCAGCTCCGTTTTTCGAGGCGAACAGCAGGGCTTCGGCGACAGCCTGGATGTTCAGCGCGACGATGATCTGGTTCGCCACTTTCGCGGTTTGACCGTCGCCGTTGCCGCCGACCAGGGTGATGTTCTTGCCCATGGCCTGGAACAGCGGCAGGGCGCGTTCGAAGGCATCGGCATCGCCGCCGATCATGATGCTCAGGGTTGCGGCTTTGGCGCCGACTTCACCGCCGGACACTGGCGCGTCGAGGTACTGGGCGCCTTTTTCGTTGACCTTGGCGGCGAAGGCTTTGGTGGCGGTCGGCGAGATCGAGCTCATGTCGATCACGACTTTGCCTTTGCCCACGCCGGCAGCGATACCGTCGGCCCGGAACAGCACGTCTTCGACCTGCGGCGTATCCGGCACCATGATGATGATGAATTCGGCTTCCTGAGCGACTTCTTTCGGGTTCGCCAAGGCGACAGCGCCACCGGCAATCAGATCAGCCGGGGCGGCGTCGTGGTGCGCCGACAGGAACAGGCTGTGACCGGCTTTCTGCAGGTTCAACGCCATTGGGTGGCCCATGATGCCGGTGCCGATAAATCCGATTTTAGCCATGAGAAATTCCTCTCTTGTATTTATGTGTTCCCCCGTAGGAGCTGCCGAAGGCTGCGATCTTTTGATCTTGATCTTTAAAGGCAAAGTCAAAAGATCGCAGCCTTCGGCAGCTCCTACGGGGATATACGTTTAGATCGCGTTATGGGTTTTCAGCCAGCCGAGGCCCGCTTCGGTGGTGGTCAGCGGCTTGTATTCACAGCCGACCCAGCCCTGATAACCAATGCGGTCCAGGTGTTCGAACAGGAAGCGGTAGTTGATCTCGCCGGTGCCCGGTTCGTTGCGCCCAGGGTTGTCCGCCAGTTGCACGTGGTTGATTTCGCCCAGGTGCGATTGCAGGGTGCGGGCCAGGTCGCCTTCCATGATTTGCATGTGGTAGATGTCGTATTGCAGGAACAGATTGGCACTGCCGACCTGCTCGCGAATCGACAGGGCCTGCGCTGTGTTGTTCAGGTAAAAACCCGGAATGTCGCGGGTGTTGATCGCTTCCATCACCAGTTTGATGCCCACCGCTTGCAGCTTGTCGGCGGCGTACTTGAGGTTGCTGACGAAGGTTTTTTCCACGGTGGCATCGTCGATGCCTTGTGGACGAATCCCGGCCAGGCAGTTGACCTGGGTGTTGCCCAGTACTTGCGCGTAGGCAATCGCCAGATCAACCCCGGCGCGGAACTCTTCAACCCGATCCGGCAGGCACGCGATACCGCGTTCGCCCTTGGCCCAGTCACCGGCCGGCAGGTTGAACAACACCTGGGTCAGACCGTTGGCATCGAGCTTGGCCTTGATCTCGGCGGAGCTGAAGTCGTAAGGGAACAGGTATTCGACACCACTGAAGCCGGCCTTGGCGGCCGCTTCAAAACGGGCAAGAAAATCCTGTTCGGTGAACAGCATGGACAGGTTGGCTGCGAAACGCGGCATGGTGGTCTCCCGTGTGTGTTTGGGCTCCCCCCTGGAGGAGCGAGGCTTGCCCGCGAAAGCGGTGTATCAGTCGACATCAATGTTGAAGGGTACGACGTCTTCGCGGGCAAGCCTCGCTCCTACAGGGGGGGAGCGTTAATCGGTTAATCGAGCATCGAAATCGCGGTCGGCGCGTCGTTGCCGACCAGCGCCAGGTCTTCGAATTCGTTGACGGCGTTGATCTCGGTGCCCATGGAAATGTTGGTCACGCGCTCCAGGATAATCTCGACGATCACCGGCACCTTGAACTCTTCCATCAGTTCCTGGGCCTTGCGCAGGGCCGGCTGGATCTGACCCGGTTCGAACACGCGCAGGGCCTTGCAACCGAGGCCTTCGGCGACTGCCACGTGGTCAACACCGTAACCGTTGAGTTCCGGAGCGTTGAGGTTATCGAAGGACAGCTGCACGCAGTAGTCCATGTCGAAACCGCGCTGGGCCTGACGGATCAGCCCCAGGTACGAGTTGTTCACCACAACGTGGATGTACGGCAGTTTGAACTGCGCGCCCACCGCCAACTCTTCGATCATGAACTGGAAGTCATAGTCGCCCGACAGCGCCACAACCTTGCGGGTCGGATCAGCCTTGACCACGCCCAGCGCCGCCGGAATGGTCCAGCCCAACGGGCCGGCCTGGCCGCAGTTGATCCAGTGACGCGGCTTGTACACGTGCAGGAACTGCGCGCCGGCAATCTGCGACAGCCCGATGGTGCTGACATAGCAAGTGTCTTTGCCGAACACCTGGTTCATCTCTTCGTAGACGCGCTGCGGCTTGACCGGCACGTTGTCGAAGTGAGTCTTGCGTTGCAGGCTGGCTTTGCGCTGCTGGCAGTCTTGCAGCCAGGCGCTGCGGTTTTTCAGCTTGCCGGCGGCTTGCCATTCGCGAGCGACTTCGATGAACACGGTCAGCGCGGCAGCGGCGTCGGACACGATGCCCAGGTCCGGGGTGAACACGCGGCCGATCTGGGTCGGTTCGATGTCAACGTGGATAAACTTGCGGCCTTCGGTGTAGACGTCAATCGAACCGGTGTGGCGGTTGGCCCAACGGTTACCGACGCCCAGCACCACGTCCGACTTCAGCATCGTCGCGTTGCCGTAGCGGTGCGAGGTTTGCAGGCCGACCATGCCGACCATCAACGGGTGATCGTCCGGGATCGTGCCCCAGCCCATCAGGGTCGGAATCACTGGAATACCAGTCAGCTCGGCGAACTCCACCAGCAATTCGCTGGCGTCGGCGTTGATGATGCCGCCACCGGCGACCAGCAAAGGACGCTCAGCCTGGTCGAGCATGGCCAAGGCCTTCTCGATTTGCACGCGGTTGGCGGTGGGCTTGGCCAGTGGCAGTGGTTCGTAGGCGTCGATGTCGAATTCGATTTCCGCCATCTGCACGTCGAACGGCAGGTCGATCAGCACCGGGCCTGGGCGGCCGGAGCGCATTTCGTAGAAGGCTTTCTGGAACGCGTACGGCACTTGGCCCGGTTCCATGACGGTGGTCGACCACTTGGTCACTGGCTTGACGATGGCGGTGATGTCGACAGCCTGGAAGTCTTCCTTATGCATACGGGCCCGTGGTGCCTGGCCGGTGATGCACAGAATCGGGATCGAGTCGGCCGAGGCACTGTAAAGCCCGGTGACCATGTCGGTGCCCGCCGGGCCGGAAGTGCCGATGCACACGCCGATATTGCCAGCCTTGGTGCGGGTGTAACCCTCGGCCATGTGCGAAGCGCCTTCCACGTGGCGAGCGAGGACGTGATCGATGCCACCGACCTTCTGCAGGGCGGAGTACAGCGGGTTGATCGCGGCGCCCGGGATGCCAAAAGCGGTATCAACCCCTTCGCGGCGCATCACCAGAACGGCGGCTTCGATTGCTCTCATTTTGCTCATGGTTTTGGTGCCTCTTACGTTTTGTAATTGTATACAAGTGGCTTTGCGCAGAGTGTATTCACGGCGGACGGCGCAGGTCAATCCATTTTCTCAAGCGTCTGTTTCATTCGTCGGAAGCCCGTTCTGCTGTGGCTTTTCGTCGCATGTGGCGCTTTTCGAGAATTATTGTATACAAATAAATAATCTATTGTGTTCTATTTGTTGCATCGGACTGCGGCACCACGAAGCAGTCCAATGGCTTTCCCTATAACAAAATGAGGACGGCACCATGAGCGCTTTAACCTTGAAAGTCGCAAACAACCTGGCCAGTCAGGCCATCGCAGCAGGGCGTGCAATATCCGCAGCACCACTGACCATTGCGGTACTGGATGCCGGTGGCCATTTGATTTCTTTACAACGCGAAGACGGCGCCAGCCTGCTACGCCCGCAAATCGCCATCGGCAAAGCCTGGGGCGCGATAGCGCTGGGCAAAGGCTCGCGTTTGCTGGCGCTGGATGCGCAACAACGGCCGGCGTTTATCGCCGCGCTGAACAGCCTGGGGCAGGGCAGCGTCGTGCCGGCACCGGGTGGTGTGTTGATTCGGGATCAGGCCGGCAACGTGCTGGGTGCGGTGGGGATCAGCGGTGACCTGTCGGATGTGGATGAACAGTGTGCGATCAGCGCGATTGAGGCGCAGGGGTTGCGGGCGGATGCGGGGGTGACTGCTTAAGATTTTTGTTGATTGAACTGCCGCCTTCGCGAGCAAGCCCGCTCCCACATAGGGCCTGTGGTGGACACAAAATGTGTGAGTACCGCCAGTCCACTGTGGGAGCGGGCTTGCTCGCGAAGGCGATCCCCCAGACACATCCAGCTAAAAGTTTGCCCCTCAGTCTCCAGTTCGCTGACCTAGCCTTCTCATGTGTTCATCCACGATAGAGGCAAAGGAATGCCCGAGCTGTCAGCTTCACACCGTCTTAGAATCGGCCGCCATGCCGAACAAAATCGCATCTACCTTCTGACGGCCAACACCCTCAAGCGGGAGCCTGTTTTCAGGGATTACAGCTTGGGCAGGAAGGTCGTACATCAATTCAAACAAGCACAGGATCAGGGATTTGCCGACTCCCTGGCCTTTGTCGTCATGCCCGACCATTTTCATTGGCTGATCCACTTGCAAAAAGGCTCGCTGGGTCAATTGATGTGCCAGACCCAATCGTTAAGTGCTCGATCAATCAATGCCGCCACTGGTAGAGCGGGCAGTCTTTGGCAGCAGAGTTTTCATGATCATGCTTTGCGGCGAGAGGAGGATTTGGTGAAGCTTGCTCGGTATGTTGTCGCCAACCCATTGCGGGCGGGGCTGGTTGAGAAGCTTGGCGATTATCCGTTGTGGGATGCCATTTGGCTTTAGTCTCTGGACCGAGTTGCCCCATTCGCGAGCAAGCCCGCTCCCACAGGGGATTTTTGAACGCCTGAGATCCAGTGTGGGAGCGGGCTTGCTCGCGAATGGCCGCGCCGCAGATTAAAGGTCCGGCTCACACCCCTTGAGCACCAACCGGATAATCGTCTGCGCCGCCGCCTCGTAATCCGCCTCATCCAGCTTCGCCTTGCCGGTCACCGCCGAAATCTGCCAGTCGAAGTCGGCATAGGTCTGGGTCGCGGCCCAGATGCTGAACATCAGGTGGTTGGGGTCGATGGCGGCGATCTGGCCGCGGTCGATCCAGGTCTGGATGCAGTCGATGTTGTGCTTGGCCTGGCCGTTGAGGCGTTCCACCAGGTCGGCGTTCAGGTGCGGGGCGCCGTGCATGATTTCGCTGGCGAACACCTTGGAGGCAAAGGGCAAGTCGCGGGAGATGCGGATCTTGGAACGGATGTAGCCGCTCAGCACTTCACTCGGCACACCGTCGGCGTTGAACGGCGTCGATGCCTGCAAGATCGGCTCGATGATGCTTTCCAGGACCTCGCGGTAGAGGTTTTCCTTGGATTTGAAGTAATAGTAGACGTTGGGCTTGGGTAATCCCGCCTTGGCCGCGATATCGCTGGTTTTGGTCGCCGCGAAGCCCTTGTCGGCAAATTCTTCACTGGCGGCACGCAGGATCAGTTCTTTGTTGCGCTCGCGGATAGTGCTCATAAACCAGGGGGTTCCTTGCCTGTTCTGGCGGTTGCGCATGGTAGCACCGGGCTCGCGCGGCGCTCAAGAATGCACCGTGCTGCGCCCGGCCACGCTATGCTGCGCGGCATTCATTATTCGAAGGAAACCTGATTCATGGCAGGAAGCAGTTTGCTGGTGCTGATCGATGACATCGCTGCGGTACTCGATGACGTTGCGCTGATGACCAAAATGGCCGCGAAGAAGACCGCCGGCGTACTTGGCGACGACTTGGCGCTTAACGCCCAGCAAGTCAGCGGTGTGCGTGCCGAACGGGAAATTCCGGTGGTCTGGGCCGTGGCCAAGGGCTCGTTTCGCAACAAACTGATTCTGGTGCCGTCGGCGTTGGCCATCAGCGCCTTCATTCCGTGGTTGGTCACGCCATTGTTGATGGTCGGCGGTGCCTACCTGTGTTTCGAAGGGTTCGAAAAACTGGCCCACACGTTTCTGCACAGCAAGGCTGAAGATGACGCCGAGCATGCACAACTGGTCGAGGCCGTGGCTGATCCGGCTACTGATCTGGTGGCGTACGAGCAGGATAAGATCAAAGGTGCGATTCGCACCGACTTCATTCTCTCGGCAGAAATCATCGCCATTACCCTCGGCACCGTGGCCGATGCGTCGTTGACCCAGCAAGTGATCGTGTTGTCGGGCATCGCGATTGTCATGACCATCGGCGTCTATGGCCTGGTGGCCGGCATCGTCAAACTCGACGACCTCGGCCTGTGGCTGAGCCGGAAACCCGGGCAAATGGCCAAAAGCATCGGCGGGGTGATCCTGCGTGCGGCACCGTACATGATGAAAAGCCTGTCGGTGATCGGTACGGCAGCGATGTTTTTGGTCGGCGGCGGGATTCTGACCCATGGCGTGCCGGTGATTCATCACTGGATTGAAAGCGTCAGCGCGGGTGCGGGTGGTGCCGGATTTATCGTACCGACGTTGCTGAACGCGGTGGCGGGGATTGTCGCGGGTGCGGTGGTGTTGGTAGGCGTGATGACCGCAAGCAAAATCTGGCGCTCAGTCAAAGGCTGAAGCCCACCACAACCCCTTGTGGGAGCGGGCTTGCTCGCGAAAACGGTGTGTCAGTCAACCTATGTGTTGAATGCGAAGCCGCTTTCGCGAGCAAGCCCCATATTGGATGTGTGGTAGGGCTGGAAATGAAAAAGGCCATTCGACTCGCATCGAATGGCCTTTTCTGTGGCCGCCGATTTACTCGGCGATCTGCAACTTGCGGGACTCGGTGTAGACGTACCGGACCTTCTCGTACTCGAACGGCGAGTTCAACTGACCGTAGCGGAAGCTGGTCTGGTAGCGCTTGTCGACGCCGCGCAGAACCCAGATTTCCGGATGGTTTTCGCTGACTTGGGCAACGTTCAGGAAGTTGACCGCCGATTCGCCGGTGTAGTCGACCACCAGGCCTGCGGTGTCACGCAGGTTGGATGGGCCGAGGATCGGCAGCACGAAGTAGGCGCCGCCCGGTACGCCATAGAAGCCCAGCGTCTGGCCAAAGTCTTCGCTCTGGCGTGGCAGGCCCATGGCGGTGGCCGGGTCCCACAGGCCGGCGATGCCGATGGTGGTGTTGAGCAACAGGCGCCCGGTGGTCTCCAGGGAACGATGCCCCTTGAGCTGCAACAGGCTGTTAAACAGGTTCGGCACGTCACCCAGGTTATTGAAGAAATTGCTCACGCCGGTACGCAGGAAGCTCGGGGTGATGTAGCGATAACCGTCCACTACGGGCAGGAACACCCATTGGTCAAAGCGGTAGTTGAAGTGGTAGACCCGGCGGTTCCACTCTTCCAGCGGGTCGTAGACGGCCAGCGCATTAAGCGTCGAACGTTCGAACTCGCGCTGGTCCAGCCCCGGGTTGAACTTGAGTTTGCTCAGCGGTTCCTTGAAGCCGTCACTGTCGATCACGACCGGTGCGTTGGCTTTGCTGTTGTCGGCATTGGCGACGCCTGCACAGAGTAACGCTGCGATAAGCAGGAGATATTTAGCCACGGAAGAACTCCAGCATGGCGTCGCTGTTGACGCGGTAGTTAAGGTTGCCGCAATGGCCGCCCAGTGGGTAAACGGTCAGGCGATCACCGAAGGTCTTGCGCAGGAAACCCAGGTCGCCAGGGCCGAGGATCAGGTCGTCGGCGTTGTGCATGACCGAGATTTTCGGGCTGTCGTGCAGGTAATCCTTCAACGCATACAGGCTGACCTGATCGATCAGTTGCAGCAGGCTGCCGCCGTCGGTGCGGGCGCGCCACATCGGGATGACTTGTTCGGTGATGTAGCAATCGAAGTCACATTGCAGCGCACGCTTGAGGAACGGCGTGAGGCTGGTGCCCTCGGTGATCGGGTATTTCGGCGGGGTGATCAGGCCGCGACGGTTGATCAGGTCCGAGGTAAAGGCAATGTCGGCCGCCGAGAAACGGAACGAGGTGCCGATCAGCATGGCCATCTGTTCGTTGGTCAGGTGCTGCTTGGACTGCTGGAAGTCATAGAGCAGGGCATCGTTGAGGTCGATGTAGCCTTTTTGCTGGAAGTAGCGGGTCAGTTTGTTCAGCACCAGTTCATAGAACGTGGTGCTGTTGTTGATGCCTTTGACCTCGGTCTGGACGAGTTTGTCCAGGTTGGTGATCGAGGTGTAGAGGTTGACCGGCGGGTTGAGCAGCAAAACTTTCTTGAAGTTGAAGCTGCGGCGGGTTTCGTCCAGGTGCGCGACGAACGCCGCATCCAGTGCGCCGAGGCTGTAACCGGTCAGGTAGTACTCGGTGACCGGCGTTTTCGGGTTTTGCGCCCGTACGGCCTGCATCACCCGGTACATGTCTTCGGCGTCTTCCTTGGTGATACCGGGCGTGGCAAAGCGTGAGGCGGCACTGATGAAGTCGAAGCTGGTCGGCGACGACAACTGCACGACGTGATAGCCGGCCTTGTAATAGAGCTTTTTCAGGTATTCGTTGAGGCTGCTGTCATAGCGCGCGCCTGTGCCGGCGATCAGGAAGATCAGCGGCGCGGCGTGGTCCTGGGTGGCGATGCGGTAGGTGAGTTTCTTCACCGGCCAGAAGTTGTCCGGCAGGCTGAATTCCCGCTCCGGGCGCAAGCGGACACTGCGGTCCTGCTGATTGATGTCTTCGTTGGCCGGCAGCTCCGGGCGCAGCTCCGGTGGCGTGGTGGCAATCGTCGCCTCGAACGGGTTGGTCAAGGGGTAGCCATAGCTGGCGGCGTCGATGTCGACCGCCAGTGCGGACGCACTCAAAATAAGGCCGCCAAACAGGGCGGCGAAGCGCAAGGAACGGAGCATGACTAGATCCCTTAGAGAAAGGTGCCGAATGAAGTTCGCAGGCTATGACCACGGGGGTTGCGCCAAAGTGCCATGGATCGGCACCAATCAGGCCTAATTTCGGAGTAATAGTAGCTGGACGATACACTTTGCGATGATTGGCTGCCCAGTTAACTGTTGTTAACGCTTGCACACGGCTGTCGGGAGATTAAGCTGGCCGCCGTTTTCGTTTATTGGAGTGCTTCATGTCCCGCCGTCTGCCCGTGATTCTGCTGCTTGTTTTGCTGCCGTTATGGCTGGCCGCCAGTTATGGCGCGCGCTATGGCTTCATGGAGGATGCGCAATGGGTCGGCCTCTGCGTGGACGAGGCGAGCCGCTGGGAATGCCAGGTGCGTTCGAACCTTGGCTTGATGATTCACTTCAAGGTGTTGGGTTGGGGCGCATTGGCCGCCGCTGTCATCGGTTTCGTCGTACCGGGCCGGGCAGGGTGGTGGCTGGCGGTGTTGGCGCTGGTCCTGGGATTCCCGGCGTTGGCGTTGTACAACACGACGCTGGCGGTGTTTGCGGTGGTGATTGCGGGGTTGCGGTTGGTTCGGGAAACCCGCGGTGCCTGATAGATCGAATCGCGGGCAAGCCTTGCTCCTACCGTATTGTGGCGTTCACAGATGATGTGGCCGACTCAAATCCGTAGGAGCAAGGCTTGCCCGCGATGAGGCCAGCAAATCCGCAGAAGATTACCCTTTGCGAACCCGCAAACTGCGCCACAACGCGGCAACCATCAACACACTCACCAGCGCCCAACCCCAGGCCTGCTGGTTCTGCAAGCCTTCACGGAACAGCTGCGGCGCAATGCCGGCGCCGATGATGAAGGTCAGCAAGGCGATCTCCCGACGCGGCGCACTCACCGGACGGCACAGGTACACCAGCGCCGGCAGGATAAACGCGACGCTGGGGAAGCTGCGATAGCGCGGGTCGAACACCAGCTCCAGCATCATCACTGCCGCCGCAAAGCCTGCCGCCGCCAGTAACCAGCCCGCCCGGCGTTCCAGCAGGTTGAAAGCGCGTTCACGCCAGCCGCTGCGGGCGCTCAGCGTCAGCGCGGCGTGGGCCAGCACCAACAGATTCAACGTGGTCAGCAAACCGACCCACAGCCATTCACTGGCAAACCGGGTGGTGACCCGCGCCAGATCGCCCCAGGCGCCGATCGAGCAGGCCGCCAGTGCACCGAGCAGTGGCAGCACCAGCGCTGCGCGGGTGCTGCGAACGCGACCGCCCAGCAGCAACGTGCCGAGGAAGATCACGCCGCCCACCGCCAGCCATTGCGCCCAGAACGGCACGTTCGTCACCGGCCCGGCCAGCACGCCTTTATCTTGGCGATCGGCATCAAACAGGCCCCAATAACCACCGACCGCCCCTTCACTGGCGCGTTTCCATGGCTGATCAAAGGCTTCGATCAAGTTGTAGTGCCAGCCTTGCTGCTCGGCCATGGCGACAAAACCACGAATGAACTTGGCCTCGTTGACCCGGCTCGGCAGGGCGGTTTCACGCTGGCGGCCTTCGCTCGGCCAGCCGGTTTCGCCGATCAGCACGTCCTTGGGCGCGAATTTGTTGCCGAACACCTGACGCACCTCGGCCACATGTTGCAGCGCGGCGTCGATGTTCGACGGATCATCTTCCCAGTACGGCAACAAATGGATGGTCAGGAAATCCACCGCCGGGGCAACTTCCGGGTGCTTGAGCCAGAACTCCCAGACATCGGCGTAGGTGACCGGCTGTTTAACCTGGCTTTTGACTTTATTAATGAGGGCGGCCAGTTGCGGGCCGGTGACTTCCTTGCGCAGCAGGGCTTCGTTGCCGACGATCACCGAGGTCACCACGTCCGGGTTGGCGTTGGCCGAGGCGATCAACAGGTCGACTTCCTTGGCCGTGTCCACCGGGTTGCTGTTGACCCAGGCGCCGATCATCAGCTTCAAGCCGTGCTTGCGCGCCAGGTCGGGCAGGGCTTCGAGGCCGGTCATGGAGTAGGTGCGGATGCATTCGAAGCTTTTGGCCAACAACGCGAGGTCGGCGTCCATGCGCTCGGGGCGCAGTTTGAACGGCTGGTCGAATGGCGATTGATCTTTATCAAACGGGGTATAGGAGGCGCATTGCAGCTTGTGCGTGGCGCTGGCCGCGTCCGGCAGGATCACCGGTTTACCGAGGCCGTACCAGAAGCCGCCGAGGGCAAACAGCCCCAGCAGGCAGGCGAAAAGATAAGCCAAAAAAGGGAAGCGTGATGTCGCGGGCATGATCAGGCCGTCTGGGAGCAAAGGCGCGCATGTTACCTGCATTTGCCCCGGGCTTGGTGGCCTGCATGATTTTGACATGCAAAGTTCGGGCGGATCGGGGGAGGCGTTTGTCGTCCCCGCGATTAATGGCGTTCTGATGTCGTTTCTCGGTGCCTTGAGGTCGCTGGCAGCACAGGTCGCTGTTGTCGTCAGGTTGATTATCGAAGGCGTCAGTACTCCGCTGATGTTTTGACGAGTTTGCGGTGAGGCGTGATGGGGGCGCTGTGCACCATAACAATACGTTGACGCTGCTCGGCATCCGTCGGGCGCAGCACTTTCGGGGAAGTAACGATGAAGATGCGACGACTTTTAGGCGCCAGTGCCGCTCTGGTGCTTGCGATTGGCTCCACATTCGCCAATGCCGAGAGCAAAACCCTGAGCATCGGTTACGTTGACGGCTGGTCCGACAGCGTCGCGACCACCCATGTGGCCGCTGAAGTGATCAAGCAAAAACTCGGTTATGACGTGAAGCTGCAAGCCGTCGCGACCGGGATCATGTGGCAAGGCGTGGCCACCGGCAAACTCGACGCCATGCTGTCCGCCTGGCTGCCTGTGACCCACGGTGAATACTGGGCCAAGAACAAGGATCAGGTCGTCGATTACGGCCCGAACTTCAAGGATGCGAAAATCGGCCTGATCGTGCCGGAATACGTGAAAGCCAAGACCATCGACGATCTGAAAACCGATGACAGCTTCAAGGGTCGCATCGTGGGTATCGACGCCGGTTCAGGCGTGATGCTCAAGACCGATCAGGCCATCAAAGATTACGGTCTGACCAACTACACCCTCAAGGCCAGTTCCGGCGCCGGCATGATTGCCGAGCTGACCCGTGCCGAGAAGAAAAATGAATCCATCGCCGTTACCGGTTGGGTGCCGCACTGGATGTTCGCCAAGTGGAAACTGCGCTTCCTGGACGACCCGAAAGGCGTGTACGGCGCGGCTGAAACCGTAAACAGCATCGGCAGCAAAGATCTGGCAACCAAAGCACCGGAAGTGGCCAAGTTCCTGAAAAACTTCCAGTGGGCTTCGAAAGACGAAATCGGCGAAGTCATGCTGGCGATTCAGGACGGCGCCAAGCCTGAAGCCGCGGCCAAGGATTGGGTGGCCAAACACCCGGAACGCGTTGCCGAATGGACCAAATGATTTAGTCGCAAGCGTCTAGTCAGTACCTTCCAGAGCCCCTTGGCATTTATGCCAAGGGGCTTTTTGCATTCCTGCAGGAGCAAGGCTTGCCCGCGATGGCGATCACAAGGACGCCATCGCGGGCAAGCCTTGCTCCTGCAGGTGCAAAGCAAGCTAATTATTTTTTTCTAAAAATTGGTGAAACCGTCATGTCGTTCTAATACTAAGGTCGTCTGGAACCAGTTCCGCAGCCGCATAAAGTGGATACGTTCTAACAATAATCTGTGCTGCGAGGATAAAAACAATGAACGACAGCATTTACCTCTCGATTCAAAACAGCCCGCGCTTCAAGGAGCTGGTTAGTAAGCGAGAAAAGTTCGCCTGGATACTTTCAGCGATCATGCTTGGGCTTTACTCCGGATTCATCCTTTTGATTGCTTACGGGCCGCATATTCTGGGGGCGAAAATCAGCCCTGAATCTTCGATTACCTGGGGGATACCGATTGGTGTCGGGCTGATTCTCTCGGCCTTTATCCTGACTGCAATCTACGTACGACGCGCCAATGGCGAATTCGACGACCTGAACAATGCGATTCTCAAGGAGGCTCAGCAATGATCCGGCGTCTAATGGCTCTATTGAGCATCGCAGCCTTTGCACCGGGCGCCTGGGCGTCTGAAGCCCTGACCGGCGAAGTTCACAAACAACCCCTCAACGTTTCCGCGATCCTGATGTTTGTCGCGTTTGTCGGCCTGACCCTGTGCATCACCTACTGGGCCTCCAAGCGCAATAACTCGGCGGCCGACTACTACGCGGCGGGTGGCAAGATCACCGGTCTGCAAAACGGTCTGGCGATTGCCGGTGATTACATGTCGGCGGCGTCCTTCCTGGGTATTTCCGCCCTGGTGTTCACTTCCGGCTACGACGGCCTGATCTACTCGATCGGCTTCCTGGTGGGCTGGCCGATCATTCTGTTCCTGATCGCCGAGCGCCTGCGTAACCTGGGCAAGTACACCTTTGCCGACGTGGCGTCCTACCGCCTCGGGCAAACCCAGATCCGCACGCTGTCCGCTTGCGGTTCGCTGGTGGTGGTGGCGTTTTACCTGATCGCGCAAATGGTCGGCGCCGGCAAGCTGATCCAGTTGCTGTTCGGCCTCGACTACTACGTCGCGGTGATCCTGGTCGGTATCCTGATGTGCATGTACGTGTTGTTCGGCGGCATGTTGGCGACCACTTGGGTGCAGATCATCAAGGCTGTGCTGTTGCTGTCTGGTGCCTCGTTCATGGCGCTGATGGTGATGAAGCACGTCAACTTCGATTTCAACATGCTGTTTTCCGAGGCGATCAAGGTTCACCCTAAAGGTGAAGCGATCATGAGCCCGGGCGGTCTGGTGAAAGATCCGGTCTCGGCGTTCTCCCTTGGCCTGGCACTGATGTTCGGTACCGCTGGCCTGCCGCACATCCTGATGCGCTTCTTCACCGTGAGCGACGCGAAGGAAGCTCGTAAGAGCGTGCTGTAC
The DNA here is from genome assembly GCF_037049705.1 of Janthinobacterium sp. LPB2021202312-11-4. Taxonomy (NCBI): domain Bacteria; kingdom Pseudomonadati; phylum Pseudomonadota; class Betaproteobacteria; order Burkholderiales; family Oxalobacteraceae; genus Janthinobacterium; species Janthinobacterium sp. LPB2021202312-11-4. Next base: position 117,621 of record NZ_JBAGKV010000004.1, read on the forward strand.
GCGACGGGTTTCATCGGCTACTTCTACATCCTGACCTTCATCATCGGCTTCGGCGCGATCCTGCTGGTCAGCACCAACCCGGCTTTCAAAGATGCGGCTGGCGCCTTGTTGGGCGGCAATAACATGGCGGCGGTGCACCTGGCTAACGCCGTGGGCGGCAGTATCTTCCTGGGCTTCATCTCGGCGGTAGCGTTCGCGACCATTCTGGCGGTTGTGGCTGGTTTGACTTTGGCCGGTGCAACGGCGGTGTCTCACGACCTTTACGCCAGCGTGATCAAAAAGGGCAAGGCCAACGACAAGGATGAGATCCGCGTCTCGAAAATCACCACGATCTTCCTGGGCGTGCTGGCGATCGGTCTGGGCATTCTGTTCGAAAGCCAGAACATCGCGTTTATGGTGGGCTTGGCGTTCTCGATCGCAGCGAGCTGTAACTTCCCGGTGCTGTTGCTTTCCATGTACTGGAAGAAACTGACCACTCGCGGTGCGATGATCGGTGGCTGGATGGGGCTGATCAGTGCGGTGGGCTTGATGGTGCTGGGTCCGACCATCTGGGTGCAGATCATGCATCACGAGAAGGCGATCTTCCCGTACGAGTACCCGGCGCTGTTCTCCATGGCGATTGCGTTTGCCGGCATCTGGTTCTTCTCGATCACTGACAAGTCGGCCGCTGCGGATAATGAGCGGGCGCTGTTCTTCCCTCAGTTTGTGCGTTCGCAGACTGGGTTGGGGGCGAGCGGGGCGGTTTCGCACTAACGCTTCAATGAACTTTATATAAGCTTCGCTAACACCAGATGCCCCGGTCGAAAGATCGGGGCATTTTTATTGGGCGGTTATCGGACTTTGCGGGAGCGGGCTTGCTCACGAAGGCAGCCTTATTGACAACCAATCTCCCCCGGACGCACCGGCTCCCCGTAGGAGCTGCCGAAGGCTGCGATCTTTTGGCTCCCTCAGGACGGCTGAAGATCAAGATCAAAAGATCGCAGCCTTCGGCAGCTCCTACAGGTGTGCGCATTCATTTGAGCGTAGGCCGCCTCGCTTAGTGACTCACTGTAAAAGCGAAACCGATAGTTGCCGTAACCGAAGAAACGGATAGGCCCCGATCAAATGCCGCACAAACAAAAACGGCCTCTATATAGAGGCCGTTTCCGGTGCAACTTAAGACGTTATCGCAAGACAGGTCTTATTTGCGGTCTTCCAGCTTGGTAATGTCACGCGACTCGTAGCCGGTGTACAACTGGCGTGGACGGCCAATCTTGTACGGGCTGGAGAGCATTTCTTTCCAGTGGGAGATCCAGCCGACAGTCCGCGCCAGGGCGAAGATGACGGTGAACATGCTGGTTGGAATGCCGATCGCCTTGAGGATGATCCCCGAGTAGAAGTCGACGTTCGGGTACAGCGAGCGTTCGATGAAGTACGGGTCGGTCAGGGCGATCTCTTCCAGGCGCATGGCCAGTTCGAGTTGCGGATCGTTTTTGATGCCCAGTTCTTTCAGTACTTCGTCGCAGGTCTTCTTCATGACGGTAGCGCGTGGGTCGCGGTTTTTGTAAACCCGGTGACCGAAGCCCATCAGTTTGAACGGATCGTTCTTGTCCTTGGCCTTGGCGATGAACTTGTCGATGTTCGACACATCGCCAATTTCATCCAGCATGGTCAGAACAGCTTCGTTCGCGCCGCCGTGGGCAGGGCCCCACAGTGCAGCGATACCAGCGGCGATACAGGCGAACGGGTTGGCACCCGAGGAGCCTGCCAGACGCACGGTAGACGTCGATGCGTTTTGCTCGTGGTCGGCATGGAGGATGAAAATCCGGTCCATGGCCTTGGCGAGTACCGGGCTGATCGGTTTGATCTCGCACGGGGTGTTGAACATCATGTGCAGGAAGTTTTCCGCGTACGTCAGGTCGTTGCGCGGGTACATCATGGGTTGGCCCATGGAGTACTTGTAAACCATCGCTGCGAGGGTCGGCATCTTGGCAACCAGGCGGATCGCGGAGATTTCGCGATGCTGCGGGTTATTAATGTCGAGGGAGTCGTGGTAGAAGGCCGAGAGGGCACCGACTACACCGCACATGACGGCCATTGGGTGGGCGTCGCGACGGAAGCCGTTGAAGAAGGTCTTCAACTGCTCGTGAACCATGGTGTGGTTCTTCACGGTGCTGACGAACTGGGCCTTCTGTTCTGCGGTCGGCAATTCGCCGTTGAGCAGCAGATAGCAGGTTTCCAGGTAGTCCGACTTTTCAGCCAGCTGTTCGATCGGGTAGCCGCGGTGCAGCAGAATGCCGTTGTCGCCGTCGATATAGGTGATCTTCGACTCGCAAGAGGCGGTCGACATGAAACCAGGGTCAAAGGTGAAACGGCCCGTGGCCGTCAGGCCCCGAACATCGATTACATCGGGACCAACGGTGCCGGTTAAAATGGGCAGCTCGACGGGGGCTGCGCCCTCGATGATCAACTGCGCTTTTTTGTCAGCCATGTGGCCTCCTATTTATGCTTGAAATCATCAGACAGACCCCCCACGCAGGGCCCGCACCACTATAGTGAGATAAATTCGAATGTCAATTTGCCTAAAGTCTTGCTCCAGAAGGCTTTAACCGGACTTTTTCCTCGAAATTACCTGCCATTTACGCCTTTTATCCAACTTGTGCAATGAGCTATTAGGGGGAGGTGAACGCGTTGTCATTAGTAGCCTAACTGTCTATACTCGGCCTCCGACCGCCAGGGGCTTTTGGGCCTGCTTTGCTGGGGGTCGCACTCCCTGGGTGGTGGGTACCTGACCAGTGCACTCCCCAACAACTTTGCCCTGATTGTTAGGGGCTCTTCAGTGTGAAAAAAAGCCGTGAATAGCCAACGACCTGTAAACCTAGACCTAAGGACCATCAAACTCCCAGTCACTGCTTACACGTCCATTCTTCACCGAATCTCCGGTGTCATCCTCTTTGTCAGCCTGGCCATCATGCTTTATGCATTGGACAAATCGCTGAGTTCAGAAGAAGGCTTCGGGCAGGTGAAAGCGTGTCTGACCAGTCCGCTAGCGAAGCTAGTGATTTGGGGCATCCTGTCCGCCTTGCTGTATCACTTGGTTGCCGGTGTGCGCCACTTGATCATGGACATGGGCATCGGTGAGACGCTGGAAGGCGGCAAGCTGGGCTCGAAAATCGTTATCGCCGTTTCCGTGGTGATAATCGTTCTGGCAGGAGTTTGGATATGGTAACTAACGTCACGAACCTCTCGCGTTCGGGCCTCTATGACTGGATGGCGCAACGCGTTTCTGCGGTCGTTCTCGCGGCTTACTTCATTTTCCTGATCGGATACGTCGTTGCCCATCCCGGCATCGGCTACGCCCAATGGCATGAACTGTTCGCAAGCAACTGGATGCGTATCTTCAGTCTCCTGGCCCTCGTTGCCCTCGGCGCTCACGCCTGGGTCGGCATGTGGACCATCGCGACCGACTACCTGACGCCAATGGCGTTCGGCAAGTCCGCGACTGCGATACGTTTCCTCTTCCAGGCAGTATGCGGCGTTGCGATGTTCGCCTACTTCGTCTGGGGTGTGCAGATTCTTTGGGGTATCTGATTCATGTCTACTACAGTTAATACGCTTTCGTTCGACGCCATTATTATTGGCGGCGGCGGTGCCGGCATGCGCGCTGCGCTGCAACTGGCACAAGGTGGTCACAAGACTGCCGTGGTAACCAAGGTTTTCCCGACTCGCTCGCACACCGTATCCGCCCAGGGTGGCATCACCTGCGCCATCGCTTCTGCAGATCCGAATGATGACTGGCGCTGGCACATGTACGATACCGTCAAGGGTTCCGACTATATCGGTGACCAGGACGCTATCGAATACATGTGTTCCGTAGGCCCGGAAGCGGTTTTCGAGCTTGAGCACATGGGCTTGCCGTTCTCCCGTACCGAACAGGGTCGCATCTACCAGCGTCCGTTCGGCGGTCAGTCGAAAGACTTCGGTAAAGGTGGCCAGGCTGCCCGTACTTGCGCTGCTGCCGACCGTACCGGTCACGCACTGCTGCACACCCTGTACCAGGCCAACCTGAAGGCCGGCACCGTATTCCTCAACGAATACTATGGCGTCGACCTGGTGAAGAACGAAGATGGTGCCTTTGTCGGCATGATCGTCATCTGCATCGAAACCGGCGAAACTTCCTACGTCCGTGCTAACGCCACCGTATTGGCGACCGGCGGTGCAGGTCGTATCTACTCGTCCACCACCAATGCCCTGATCAACACCGGTGACGGCGTCGGCATGGCTCTGCGTGCTGGCGTGCCGGTACAAGATATTGAAATGTGGCAGTTCCACCCGACCGGCATCGCCGGCGCCGGTGTACTGGTTACAGAAGGTTGCCGCGGTGAAGGCGGTTACCTGATCAACAAGCACGGCGAGCGTTTCATGGAGCGTTATGCTCCGAACGCCAAAGACCTTGCGGGTCGTGACGTGGTTGCTCGCTCGATGGTTAAAGAAATCATCGCCGGCAACGGTTGCGGTCCGGATGGCGACCACGTAATGCTGAAACTCGATCACCTCGGTGAAGAAGTTCTGCACAGTCGTCTGCCAGGCATCATGGAACTGTCCAAGACCTTCGCTCACGTCGATCCAGCCGTGTCGCCGATCCCGGTCGTTCCAACCTGCCACTATATGATGGGCGGCGTGCCGACCAACATTCATGGTCAGGCAATCACCCAGGACGCCGAAGGCGTTGACCAGATCATCCCTGGCCTGTTCGCTGTAGGCGAAGTGGCTTGCGTATCGGTTCACGGTGCCAACCGTCTGGGCGGCAACTCGCTGCTCGACCTGGTGGTATTCGGTCGTGCTGCCGGCCTGTTCCTGGAACAGACCCTGAAAGAAGGAGTCGATTACACTCGCCCACGTCAGTCCGACATCGACGCTGCCCTGGCACGTCTCAATGGCCTGAACTCGCGGACTGAAGGCGAAGACGTCGCTACCCTGCGTAAAGAACTGCAAAGCTGCATGCAGAACTACTTCGGTGTGTTCCGTACCGGCGAATACATGCAGAAGGGTATTGCCCAGCTTGCTGATCTGCGTGGCCGTATCGCCAACGTCAAGATCAACGACAAGAGCCAGGCGTTCAACACCGCTCGTATCGAAGCGCTGGAATTGCAGAACCTGCTGGAAGTGGCCGAAGCTACCGCCATCGCCGCAGAGATCCGCAAAGAGTCCCGCGGCGCTCACGCCCGTGAAGACTACGAAGACCGCGACGACGAAAACTGGCTGTGCCACACCCTGTACTTCCCGGGTGACAAGCGCGTAACCAAGCGTGCCGTGAACTTCTCGCCGAAGACTGTTCCGACTTTTGAACCTAAGATTCGGACTTATTAAGGGTGGCCGCCATGTTGAATGTCAGTGTTTATCGCTACAACCCTGATCAGGACGCTGCGCCGTTCATGCAGGAATTCCAGGTCGATACCGGTGGTAACGACCTGATGGTGCTGGACGTGCTGGCCCTGATCAAAGAGCAGGACGAAGGTTTCTCCTATCGTCGCTCTTGCCGTGAAGGTGTTTGCGGTTCCGACGGCATGAACATCAACGGCAAAAACGGCCTGGCGTGCGTTACGCCGCTGTCCGCTGTCGTAAAAGGTAACAAGCTGATCGTTCGTCCGCTGCCAGGTTTGCCGGTTATCCGTGACCTGGTCGTCGATATGAGCATCTTCTACAAGCAATACGAGAAGGTTAAGCCATTCCTGCAGAACGACACGCCGGCTCCGGCCATCGAACGTCTGCAGACGCCAGAAGAGCGTGAAAAGCTTGACGGTCTGTACGAGTGCATCCTGTGCGCTTGCTGCTCGACCTCTTGCCCGTCCTTCTGGTGGAACCCGGACAAGTTCCTGGGTCCAGCTGCACTGCTGCAAGCTTATCGCTTCCTGGCAGACAGCCGTGACACCAAGACTGCCGAGCGTCTGTCTTCACTGGATGATCCGTTCAGCGTATTCCGCTGCCGCGGGATCATGAACTGCGTCAACGTCTGTCCGAAGGGCCTGAACCCGACTAAGGCCATCGGTCACATACGTAACATGTTGCTGCAAAGCGGCGTGTGATTCAGCGGCTGTAACCTGGCTGTTGTAAAAGTAGGACCGCTGTACCGAAGATGCTACGGCGCAGGCTTCAACCGGCGCCGTAGTTTTAACCTGAGCAGCAGCTCATAAAGCTGCGGCTCTTATTTTGAAGAAATGAGACAAGCAGGGGCATCCGGGCTGGTACCCGGACTATCAGCGTGATCCTAAGTGGCTTGTTTTGGTCGCTGCATTCGGACTTCTGCAAGTTTGCTCGGTGTCGACGCCGGTGGTGTTCCCCTAACCGAGGGTGACCAAGCATGCAAGAAAGCGTGATGCAGCGCATGTGGAACAGCGCCTACCTATCCGGTAGTAACGCTGCCTATGTGGAAGAGCTCTACGAGCTCTACCTGCACGACCCTAACGCTGTGCCAGAAGAGTGGCGCACCTACTTTCAGAAGTTGCCTGCTGACGGCAACACTGCCACCGATGTTTCGCACTCCACAATTCGCGATCATTTCGTCTTGCTGGCAAAGAACCAGCGCCGCGCCCAACCGGTTTCCGCCGGCAGCGTGAGCAGTGAGCACGAGAAGAAGCAAGTTGAAGTGCTGCGATTGATCCAGGCCTACCGTATGCGTGGCCACCAGGCAGCCCAGCTTGACCCGCTGGGGCTGTGGCAGCGTCCTGCACCTGCAGACCTGTCGATCAATCATTACGGCTTGACCAATGCCGATCTTGATACGACCTTCCGTGCCGGCGACCTGTTCATCGGCAAAGAGGAGGCGAGCCTACGCGAAATTCACGAAGCGTTGCAGCAGACATATTGCCGCACCATTGGCGCTGAATTTACGCATATCACCGATTCCGAGCAGCGTCACTGGTTCCAGCAGCGTCTGGAAAGCGTGCGCGGCCGTCCGACGTACTCTGCCGACATCAAGAGCCACCTGCTCGAACGCGTCACTGCCGGCGAAGGTCTGGAAAAATACCTGGGCACCAAATACCCGGGTACCAAGCGTTTCGGTCTGGAAGGCGGCGAGAGTCTGATTCCGATGCTCGATGAGCTGATCCAGCGTTCCGGTTCCTACGGCACCAAGGAAATCGTAATCGGCATGGCCCACCGTGGCCGTCTCAACGTGCTGGTCAACACCTTCGGCAAGAACCCGCGCGAGTTGTTCGACGAGTTCGAAGGCAAGAAGAAGGTCGAGCTGGGTTCCGGTGACGTTAAATATCACCAGGGCTTCTCGTCCAACGTCATGACCGCCGGCGGTGAAGTTCACTTGGCCATGGCCTTCAACCCGTCGCACCTGGAAATCGTTTCTCCAGTGGTCGAGGGTTCGGTTCGCGCCCGCCAGGATCGTCGTAACGACCCTACCGGCGAGAAGGTTCTGCCGATCTCCATCCACGGTGACGCGGCATTCGCCGGTCAGGGCGTGGTGATGGAAACCTTCCAGATGTCGCAGACCCGCGGTTTCAAAACCGGCGGCACCGTGCACATCGTGATCAACAACCAGGTCGGTTTCACCATCAGCAACCCGCTGGACTCGCGTTCCACCGAGTACGCGACCGACGTTGCGAAAATGATCCAGGCGCCGATCCTCCATGTGAATGGCGATGATCCGGAAGCCGTATTGTTCGTGACCCAGCTGGCCATCGACTACCGCATGCAGTTCAAGCGTGACGTGGTGATCGACCTGGTCTGCTACCGTCGTCGCGGCCACAACGAGGCCGACGAGCCAAGCGGCACCCAGCCTCTGATGTATCAGCAGATCACCAAGCAGCGCACCACCCGTGAGCTGTACGCCGATCGCCTGACTCAGGCCGGCGTGCTGGACGTAGAGCGTGTTCAGGCGAAAGTCGACGAATATCGCAACGCGCTGGACAACGGTCTGCATGTTGTAAAAAGCCTGGTCAAAGAGCCGAACAAAGAGTTGTTCGTGGACTGGCGTCCGTACCTGGGCCACGCCTGGACTGCGCGTCACGACACAACGTTCGACCTCAAGACCTTGCAGGAACTGTCCGCCAAGCTGCTGGAAATCCCGGAAGGCTTCGTGGTTCAGCGCCAGGTCTCGAAAATCTACGAAGACCGTCAGAAAATGCAAGTCGGCGGCCTGCCGATCAACTGGGGTTACGCTGAAACCATGGCGTACGCGACCCTGGCGTTCGAAGGTCACCCGATTCGCATGACGGGTCAGGACATCGGTCGCGGTACGTTCTCGCACCGTCACGCTGTTCTGCACAACCAGAAAGACGCGGGCACCTACATCCCGCTGCAACACCTGTACAACGGCCAGCCACGTTTCGACCTGTACGACTCGTTCCTGTCCGAAGAAGCCGTACTGGCGTTCGAATACGGTTACTCGACCACCACGCCTGAGGCGCTGGTGATCTGGGAAGCCCAGTTCGGCGACTTCGCCAACGGTGCCCAGGTGGTTATCGACCAGTTCATCACCAGTGGCGAGCACAAGTGGGGCCGTCTCTGCGGTCTGACCATGCTGCTGCCGCACGGTTATGAAGGTCAGGGTCCGGAGCACTCTTCGGCTCGTCTGGAGCGTTACCTGCAACTGTGCGCCGAGCACAACATTCAGGTAGCCGTGCCGACTACGCCGGCTCAGATCTACCACTTGCTGCGTCGTCAGGTGATTCGCCCGCTGCGCAAACCGTTGATCGTGCTGACACCGAAGTCGCTGCTGCGTCACAAACTGGCTATTTCGACCCTGGAAGATCTGGCCCAAGGTTCGTTCCAGACCGTGATCCCGGAAATCGATGCTCAAGATCCGAAAAAGGTCGAGCGCATTGTTCTGTGTAGCGGCAAGGTCTACTACGACCTGCTGGAAAAACGCCGTGCCGAAGGTCGTGATGACATCGCCGTCGTGCGTATCGAGCAGCTGTACCCATTCCCTGAGGACGACTTGAACGAAGTCCTGGCTCCTTACACCAACCTCAAACATATCGTTTGGTGTCAGGAAGAGCCGATGAACCAGGGTGCCTGGTACTGCAGCCAACACCACATGCGTCGCATCGTGGGCAATCACAACAAGGCCCTCGTTCTCGAGTACGCCGGCCGTGATGCTTCCGCTGCACCGGCTTGTGGTTATGCATCGATGCACGCTGAGCAGCAGGAAAAACTGTTGCAAGACGCCTTTACTGTTTAACGCCTTCGCGCACCTGAAACCGAATTTAAGGACCCACAGATAATGGCTATCGAAATCAAAGCCCCCACTTTCCCGGAATCGGTTGCCGATGGCACCGTTGCCACCTGGCACAAAAAACCAGGCGACGCCGTCAAGCGTGATGACCTGATCGTCGATATCGAAACCGACAAAGTGGTACTGGAAGTGTTGGCCACCGCCGACGGCGTGCTGGGCGCAATCGTCAAGAACGAAGGCGACACCGTTCTGTCCGACGAAGTCCTGGGCTCCATCGAAGCGGGCGGCGCTGCTGCCGCGCCAGCCGCTGCCGCTGCTCCGGCCGCTGCACAAGCTGCTGCTCCGGCCGCCGAAGGCGAAGACGATCCTGTTGCTGCACCGGCTGCTCGCAAGCTGGCTGAAGAAAACGGCATCAACATCGCTTCCGTTGCCGGCACTGGCAAAGGTGGTCGTGTGACCAAGGAAGACGTGGTCGCTGCTGTTGCTGCCAAGAAAGCCGCTCCGGCTGCCGCACCTGCCAAGGCTGCTGCTCCGGCTGCCGCTGCTCCTGTGTTCGCCGCTGGCGACCGCATCGAGAAGCGCGTACCGATGACCCGCGTGCGGGCCACCGTTGCCAAGCGTCTGGTAGAAGCCCAGTCGAACATGGCGATGCTGACCACGTTCAACGAAGTCGACATGACCGAAGTCATGGCCCTGCGTTCGAAGTACAAGGACCTGTTCGAGAAGTCCCACAACGGCGTGCGCCTGGGCTTCATGTCGTTCTTCGTTAAAGCGGCTACCGAAGCGCTGAAACGCTTCCCGGCTGTCAACGCGTCGATCGACGGTGCCGACATCGTTTACCACGGCTACGCCGACGTCGGTGTTGCTGTTTCCAGCGACCGCGGCCTGGTTGTACCGGTTCTGCGTAACGCCGAACTGATGAGCCTGGCTGAAATCGAAGGCGGCATCGCTGCTTTCGGCAAGAAAGCTCGCGACGGCAAGCTGTCGATGGACGAAATGACCGGTGGTACGTTCACCATCACCAACGGTGGTACCTTCGGTTCGATGATGTCGACCCCGATCGTCAACCCGCCGCAAGCGGCCATCCTGGGCATGCACAACATTCTGCAGCGTCCTATGGCGATCAACGGTCAGGTTGTAATCCGTCCGATGATGTACCTGGCGCTGTCCTACGATCACCGTCTGATCGATGGCAAAGAAGCTGTGACCTTCCTGGTTACCATCAAGAACCTGCTGGAAGACCCGGCTCGTTTGCTGCTGGATATCTGATAGAAGCAGCCACAGGTCTCAAGCCACCCGTTGCAAGCAATTGCAGCCTGGCTTGAGGCTTGTGGCTTCAAGCTTGTTGCCAAAAGAGGATTTTTTGAATGTCGCAGAAATTTGACGTAGTAGTGATCGGTGCGGGCCCTGGCGGCTACGTGGCTGCCATCAAAGCAGCGCAACTGGGTCTCACCACTGCCTGCATCGAGAAATACACCGACAAGGAAGGCAAACTGGCTCTGGGCGGTACTTGCCTGAACGTCGGCTGCATTCCATCCAAGGCGCTGCTGGACAGCTCCTGGAAATACAAGGAAGCCAAAGAAGGCTTCGCGATCCACGGTATCAATCACGCTGGCGTGACCATGGACGTGGCTGCAATGGTTGGCCGTAAAGCCAACATCGTCAAAGGCCTGACCTCTGGCGTTGCAACCCTGTTCAAGGCTAACGGCGTTACTTCCCTGCAAGGCCACGGCAAACTGCTGGCCGGCAAGAAAGTTGAACTGACCAAGCCAGACGGCACCGTTGAAATCATCGAAGCCGAGAACGTGATTCTGGCTTCGGGCTCGCGTCCGATCGACATTCCGCCGGCTCCGGTTGACCAGAAGGTGATCGTCGATTCGACCGGCGCACTGGAATTCCAGGCCGTACCTAAGCGTCTGGGCGTGATCGGCGCTGGCGTGATCGGTCTGGAACTGGGTTCGGTATGGTCCCGTCTGGGCGCTGAAGTCGTGGTTCTGGAAGCACTGGAGAAGTTCCTGCCAGCGGCTGACGACGCGGTTTCCAAGGAAGCCTTCAAAACCCTGACCAAACAAGGTCTGGACATCAAGCTGGGCGCTCGCGTTACCGGTTCCAAAGTGAACGGCGACGAAGTCGTTGTGAACTACACCGATGCCAATGGCGAACAGACCATCACGTTCGATAAGTTGATTGTTGCCGTTGGTCGCCGTCCAGTGACCACCGAGCTGCTGGCCGCTGACAGCGGTGTGACCATCGACGAACGTGGTTTCGTTTTCGTTGACGACCAGTGCGCCACCAGCGTTCCGGGCGTTTTCGCAATCGGTGACGTGGTTCGCGGCATGATGCTGGCGCACAAGGCGTCCGAAGAAGGCATCATGGTTGTAGAACGCATCAAGGGCCACAAAGCCCAGATCAACTATGACCTGATCCCGTCTGTTATTTATACTCACCCGGAAATCGCGTGGGTCGGTAAAACCGAGCAAGCCTTGAAAGCTGAAGGCGTTGAAGTTAACGTCGGCACTTTCCCGTTCGCAGCCAGTGGCCGTGCCATGGCAGCCAACGACACCGGTGGTTTCGTGAAAGTCATTGCTGATGCCAAGACTGACCGCGTACTGGGCGTCCACGTGATTGGCCCGAGCGCTGCAGAACTGGTTCAGCAGGGCGCAATCGGTATGGAATTCGGCACTAGCGCTGAAGACCTGGGCATGATGGTTTTCTCCCATCCGACCCTGTCCGAAGCCTTGCACGAAGCTGCTCTGGCAGTGAATGGCGGCGCCATTCACATCGCCAACCGCAAGAAGCGTTAACACAAGACAATAAGAAACCACGGCGGAAGGCCCGTCGTGAGCCTTGCGTGCAAGACTCACCGCGGAATGTCCGCCGGACGCAGCCTTGCGTAGTCTCACCGGTTATCCGGAACACCTACGCAAGCAGCAGTCACAGGTGGTGCGGCACTTGAACGAGTGCAGCACCGAATGCGCAGTACCTAACGAAGACGGTAATAAGCATGAATCTTCACGAGTATCAGGGTAAGCAGCTGTTCGCTGAGTACGGCCTGCCAGTATCCCAGGGTTTCGCCGTAGACACCCCGGAAGCAGCAGCAGAAGCGTGCGACAAAATCGGCGGGACCGAATGGGTTGTCAAAGCCCAGGTTCACGCAGGTGGTCGCGGTAAAGCGGGCGGCGTTAAGCTGGTTCGCAGCAAAGAAGACGCCAAAGCATTCGCTCAACAATGGTTGGGCAAGCGTCTGGTGACTTACCAGACTGATGCCAATGGTCAGCCAGTCACCAAGATCCTGGTTGAATCGTGCACTGATATCGCTAAAGAGCTGTACCTGGGCGCTGTCGTTGACCGTTCGAGCCGTCGCATCGTGTTCATGGCTTCCACCGAAGGTGGCGTGGACATCGAGAAAATCGCTCACGACACTCCAGAAAAAATCCTGAAAGCCACGATCGATCCACTGGTTGGCGCTCAGCCATTCCAGGGTCGCGAGCTGGCATTCCAGTTGGGTCTGGAAGGCAAGCAAGTTGCTCAGTTCGCCAAGATCTTCGTCGGTCTGGCCAAGCTGTTCAAGGATCACGACCTGGCTCTGCTGGAAGTGAACCCGCTGGTGATCAAGGCTGACGGCGATCTGCATTGCCTCGACGCCAAGATCAACATCGACGCCAACGCCATGTATCGTCAGCCTAAGCTGAAGACTTTCCACGATCCGTCGCAAGACGATCCGCGCGAAGCGCACGCTGCCAAGTTCGAACTGAACTACGTAGCACTGGAAGGCAACATCGGTTGCATGGTCAACGGTGCTGGCCTGGCCATGGGTACCATGGACATCGTCAACCTGCATGGCGGCAAACCAGCCAACTTCCTCGACGTGGGCGGCGGTGCTACCAAAGAACGCGTTACCGAAGCGTTCAAGATCATCCTGTCCGACACTAACGTGGCTGCAGTACTGGTCAACATCTTCGGCGGCATCGTTCGTTGCGACATGATTGCCGAAGGCATCATCGGTGCAGTGAAAGAAGTCGGCGTGAAAATCCCGGTTGTTGTTCGCCTTGAAGGCAACAACGCTGAGCTGGGCGCTAAAGTACTGGCAGAAAGCGGTTTGAACATCATCGCTGCTACCAGCCTGACCGACGCTGCTCAACAAGTTGTCAAAGCTGCGGAGGGCAAGTAATGAGCGTCCTGATCAATAAAGACACCAAAGTTATCTGCCAGGGTATTACCGGTTCGCAAGGTAGTTTCCACACCCAGCAAGCCATCGAATACGGCACCAAGATGGTCGGTGGCGTTACTCCTGGTAAAGGCGGCACCGAGCACCTGGGTCTGCCAGTGTTCAACACCGTGAAAGACGCTGTAGCTGCCACTGGCGCCACCGCCAGCGTGATCTACGTTCCAGCTCCTTTCTGCAAGGACTCCATCCTGGAAGCAGCCTTCGGCGGCATCAAGCTGATCGTTTGCATCACTGAAGGCATTCCTACCCTGGATATGCTGGATGCCAAGGTCAAGTGCGACGAACTGGGCGTAGTCCTGATCGGTCCTAACTGCCCAGGCGTGATCACTCCAGGCGAATGCAAGATCGGCATCATGCCAGGTCACATTCACTTGCCAGGCAAGGTCGGTATCGTTTCCCGTTCCGGCACCCTGACCTACGAAGCTGTGAAGCAGACTACTGACGCCGGTTTCGGTCAGTCGACTTGCGTCGGCATCGGCGGTGACCCGATCCCAGGCTCGAACTTCATCGACATCCTGAAACTGTTCCAGGAAGACCCGAAGACCGAAGCGATCGTCATGATCGGTGAGATCGGCGGTTCGGCTGAAGAAGAAGCGGCTGCCTACATCAAGGCACACGTGACCAAGCCGGTTGTTTCCTACATCGCTGGTGTGACTGCCCCTGCGGGCAAGCGCATGGGCCATGCTGGCGCAATCATCTCTGGCGGCAAGGGCACTGCAGACGAGAAGTTTGCTGCCCTGGAAGACGCAGGCGTTAAAACCGTGCGTTCGCTGGCAGACATCGGCAAGGCTTTGTCCGAGCTGACCGGTTGGGCGATCAAGTAAGCCTCGCGCTTAGCTGACGCTTCACCAGACAAAGGCCACCTTCGGGTGGCCTTTGTTGTTTCTGAAGGTCAAAAGATCGCAGCCTTCGGCAGCTCCTACGATGGCCCTCTGTAGGAGCTGACCGGTTGGGCGATCAAGTAAGCCTCGCGCTTAGCTGACGCTTTACCAGACAAAGGCCACCTTCGGGTGGCCTTTGTTGTTTCTGAAGGTCAAAAGATCGCAGCCTTCGGCAGCTCCTACGATGGCCCTCTGTAGGAGCTGACCGGTTGGGCGATCAAGTAAGCCTCGCGTTTAGCTGACGCTTCGCCAGACAAAGGCCACCTTCGGGTGGCCTTTGTTGTTTCTGAAGGTCAAAAGATCGCAGCCTTCGGCAGCTCCTACGATGGTCCTCTGTAGGAGCTGCCGAAGGCTGCGATCTTTTGCTCTTTTTAATACGTAAACGCGACATAGAAATGTCGCGTATCGGATAGTTCGCCCCCTAACAGTGCGTTTGTCGTGCAAATTCGTTAGGCTAGCAGCCATTTTTGCGTCCGCCGCCCACAAGGCCGCTATGCGCTAAACGGGTCAGTCCTATACGGATCGACAGCATTTCCCTCACCCATAAGGGAAATCCCTCTCTAAATTCCGATTCAGTAGTGTGGTATTTCCTTAATGAAAGTGTTGAAAGGCCAGGACATCCTGGCACTTGGTTTTATGACGTTTGCCCTGTTTGTCGGGGCTGGCAACATCATCTTCCCGCCTATCGTCGGTTTGCAGTCCGGGCCTCATGTCTGGATGGCGGCGTTGGGCTTCCTGGTCACCGCAGTCGGTCTGCCGGTCATTACCGTGATAGCGCTGGCCAAAGTCGGTGGCGCGATGGATGCGTTGAGCAGCCCGATCGGTAAAGTCGCTGGCGGCGTGCTCGCAGCCGCGTGCTATCTCGCTGTCGGCCCGCTGTTCGCCACGCCGCGCACCGCCACCGTGTCGTTCGAAGTGGGTCTAGCGCCGCTGACCGGCGAGAGCCCGCTGGCGCTGTTCCTCTATAGCTCGGTGTATTTCCTGCTGGTGTTCTTCATCTCGCTCTACCCTGGGCGGTTGCTGGATACCGTAGGACGTTTCCTCGCACCTCTGAAAATCATCGCTCTGGCCGTGCTCGGTATCGCCGCGTTCGCATTGCCGGCCGGTGATATCGGCGTGGCCACCCCTGAATACGTCGCGGCGCCGTTTTCCCAAGGCTTCATCAATGGTTACCTGACCATGGATACCCTGGGCGCGCTGGTGTTCGGCATTGTCATCGTTAACGCGATCCGCTCCCGTGGCGTTGAGTCGCCCGCGTTGATCACCCGTTACGCGATCATTGCCGGGCTGATTGCCGGTGTGGGTCTGGCGCTGGTTTACATCAGCCTGTTCCGCCTCGGTTCGGGCAGCCATGAAGTGGCCGCCGGTGCCGCGAACGGCGCGGCGGTGTTGCATGCTTACGTGCAGCACACCTTCGGTTCGCTGGGCAGTGGTTTTCTCGCCGTGCTGATCTCCCTGGCGTGCCTGGTGACGGCGGTCGGCCTGACCTGTGCCTGCGCCGAGTACTTCAGCCGCGTGTTGCCACTGTCCTACAAGACACTGGTCATCATCCTGGCGGTGTTCTCGCTGTTTGTGTCCAACCTGGGCCTGACCAAGCTGATTGCGTTCTCGATCCCTGTGCTGACCGCGATCTACCCGCCGTGCATCGCCCTGGTTGCCCTGAGCTTCTGCAAGGACTTCTGGCGTGAGCAGGGCCGCATCGTTGGCCCGGTGATGCTGGTGTCGTTCATCTTCGGTCTGATCGACGCACTTAAAGGCGCCGGTCTGGCGGACTGGATGCCGACTCAACTGTCGCACTTGCCGCTGAGCGAGCAAGGCCTGGCATGGCTGGTGCCGTCGGTCATGACCCTGGTGGTGGCCGCTGTGTGCGACCGTCTGCTGGGCAAGCGCGAAGAAGCTTTGGCCTGATTTATGGCCCGCCACAAGCGGGCACATAAGTAGAAACACAAATGCCCCGTATCCATCGATACGGGGCATTTTTTATGAGCGCCGGGCCGTGTCTTTTCCCACGAACCAACGTCGAACCACTACCTGTAGGAGCGGGGCTTGCCCGCGAAGGCGATATGACATTCGATATCTTCATCGACTGACACACCGCCTTCGCGGGCAAGCCTCGCTCCTACAAGGTATCGCCAAACATCTCACAGGGAATTGCATGTCGTTCATTCACGCCAACCTGATCCACCTTCTCGCCGCGCTCTGGTTTGTTATCTGCTGGGGCGGCTACACCCGTTATGCGACGTGGAAGGGCCGTGACACCGCGTGCCTGGCCAGCGTGTTGCACCTGTACCGCGAAGACTGGATGCGTCGCATGCTGCTGCGTGACAACCGCATCGCCGATGCCAGCGTGATCGGTAATCTGGAGCGCAACGCGTCGTTCTTCGCCTCCAGCACGCTGATTATCCTGGCGGGCATTCTCACGGTGCTGGGCGCTTCGGAAAGGGCTGTGTCGTTGTTGGCGGACATTCCCATGGTGCAGCAGGCCTCCCAGGGCATGTCGGAGATCAAGTTGCTGTGCCTGGCGATGGTGTTTGTCTACGCGTTCTTCACCTTCAGTTGGTGCATGCGCCAGTACAACTTCGCGGCGGTTCTGGTCGGCTCGGCACCGATGATCGGTGAGCGGCATGTGTCCGAGCAGGAGCGCAAAGCCTTCGCGGCGCGCGCGGCGCGGGTGATTTCCATGGCGGCCAACCAGTTCAACTTCGGCCTGCGCTCGTACTATTTCGGCATGACCATGCTGGCCTGGTTCGTCAGCCCATGGTTGTTCATGTTGATGAGTACCGGCGTAGTGCTGGTGTTGTATCGCCGGGAGTTTCATTCCGACGTTCTCGACGTGATGGTCTATACCCCTACTGAGGCGCCAATGCCCGAAGCCAACAAAGAGGCCGCTTGATGAGTATTCCGTTCTGGTGTGTGTTTATCAGCGCATTGCTGATCTATGTAGCGCGTATGCCGGTGGCCAAGGCCATGAAAGAGCAGGGCGGTTACAACAATCATTTGCCGCGTCAGCAACAGGCACAACTGACCGGTTTCGGTGCCCGTGCACTGGCGGCTCACCAGAACAGTATCGAAGCCTTTATCTTATTTGCGGTGGGGGTGTTGATGGCGCACACCACACAAACGGCGGGGTGGTTGATTGATTCGCTGGCGATCATCTTCGTGGTCGCGCGCATTATCTACTTACTGTGCTATTGGGGCGATCTTGCCTGGCAGCGCAGTTTGGTGTGGATCGTTGGACTCGTGTGTTCGTTATTGCTGATGATTAGTCCGACTTTTAGAACCGTGTTGCTCTAATCCGCCAACTAACAGGCAAAAGAAAACCCGCACATGGCGGGTTTTCTTTTATCACGCTAAAAACTGTTTTAGTTTTTAGGTGCTTCGGCAGGGGCGGCCGGAGCGGCTTCCTGTGCAGCCGCTTTGTTCGATTCAGCCTGATCTTTGGCGGCTTCGGCGTTTTCTTTCGCCGCGTCGTTCACTTTATCCTGAGCTTCGTTCATTTTTTGCTGGGCTTGCTCAGCATGTTGGTTAGCATCTTGAGCTTTGTCCTCGGATTTTTTATCGCAGGCAGCGAGACCGAGGGAAGCGGTCAACATCAAGGCAATAGCTAAAGTCTTACGCATGGGGTGTTTCTCCTTATGGAAAATATCTACTGGCCTTTCGAGCACCGCCCCACGCGATAAGTTCCTCATTTCATACAGATATATAAGTTTTAAGCTCGATGGAACTTTTGACTGATAACCAAATGCTTTGACCTGAAACTAAGAAGAGTTCTTATCCAATGGCCGAAAACCCCGTTTTTGAGCGCGCGACACGATTTCTCTCGGCACTGCGACATTGTCAGGTGCTGGGCTTGCGAGTTCACAGTGCGAGTACGGACGGACTAACGGTCGTCCTGCCTTATAGCCCGCAAATCGTCGGCAACCCGCAAACCGGCGTCATCCACGGTGGCGCCCTGACGTCGCTGATGGACACCGCGTGCGGTATGTCCACCCTGTGTGTATTGCCGGAGTTCGAAGTCTGCCCGACCCTCGATTTGCGCATCGACTATATGCACGCCGCTGAGCCCCATAAAGATGTCTACGGTTTCGCGCAATGCTACCGGGTGACCACCGATGTGATCTTCGCCCGGGGCTTTGCCTATCAGGACGACCCCGAGCAGCCCATCGCCCATGTGGTGGGCACCTTCATGCGCATGGGCAAGGGCATCAAAGGCACCAAAGGCTTTGGTGGCAACCTCGCCGGAGGTGCGAAATGACTGACGCGTTCAAGGAACAACTGCAACAGGCCCATGCGCACGGGGACTACGCCTCGCTGCTGCACTTGATCCCCTACGCCAAGTTGATTGGCATCGAATGTTCGCGAGTCGGGGATGAGCTGCTGTTTCGCCTGCCGGCCAACAAGGACAACATCGGCAACCCTTTATTGCCAGCCATTCATGGTGGTGTGATCGCTGGGTTCATGGAGCTTTCAGCGGCGTTGCACCTGTTGATTTTCACCGGCTCGCCCGGGGTGCCGAAGATCATCGACTTCTCCCTCGATTACCTGCGCGCCGGGCAATTTCGCGATACCTGGGCGCGCTGCCAGGTTTGCCGCCAGGGGCGTCGGGTGGCCAACGTGGCGATTACGGCCTGGCAAACCACCGAGGCCGAGCCAATTGCCACCGCTCGTGGGCATTTCAAAATCGAGGAGCCCTTGAAATCCTGAACTCAGCCCCCAACTTTGATGACAACCCGCCGCCGACCCTGAAGGTCGCGGCCACTGCCATCTGATTGGAGTTTGATGACCATGAGTGTGGAAACTCAAAAGGAAACCCTGGGCTTCCAGACCGAGGTGAAGCAACTGCTGCACCTCATGATCCATTCGCTGTATTCCAACAAGGAAATCTTCCTTCGCGAATTGATCTCGAACGCCTCTGACGCTGTCGACAAATTACGTTTCGAAGCCCTGTCCAAGCCTGAATTGCTGGAAGGTGGCGCCGAACTGAAAATCCGCGTGAGCTTCGACAAGGACGCTAAAACCGTCACCCTCGAAGACAACGGTATCGGCATGAGCCGTGACGATGTGATCACCCACCTGGGGACCATCGCCAAGTCGGGCACTGCCGATTTCATGAAAAACCTTTCTGGCGACCAGAAAAAAGATTCCCACCTCATCGGCCAGTTCGGTGTGGGCTTCTACTCGGCGTTCATCGTGGCCGATAAAGTCGACGTGTTCAGCCGTCGTGCCGGCGCGCCTGCCAGCGAAGGCGTGCACTGGTCGTCCAAGGGCGAAGGCGAATTCGAAGTTGCCACCGTCGAGAAAGCCGATCGCGGCACCCGTATCGTCCTGCACCTCAAGGCTGCTGAAGACGAATTCGCCGATGGCTGGCATCTGCGCAACATCATTAAGAAGTACTCCGACCACATCGCCCTGCCGATCGAGTTGCCGAAAGAAGTGGCAGCCGCTGAAGGCGAAGAGCAGCCAGCCGTTGAATGGGAAACCGTCAACCGCGCCAGCGCCCTGTGGACTCGGCCTCGCAACGACGTGAAGGACGAGGAATACCAGGAGTTCTACAAACACATCGCCCACGACTTCGAGAATCCGCTGAGCTGGACCCATAACAAGGTCGAAGGCAAGCTGGAATACACCTCGCTGTTGTACGTGCCGACCCGCGCACCGTTCGACCTGTACCAGCGTGAAGCGCCGAAAGGCCTGAAGCTGTACGTGCAACGTGTGTTCGTGATGGATCAGGCCGAGTCGTTCCTGCCGTTGTACCTGCGCTTCATCAAAGGCGTGGTCGATTCCAACGACCTGTCGCTGAACGTGTCGCGGGAAATCCTGCAGAAAGACCCGATCATCGATTCCATGAAGTCGGCGCTGACCAAGCGCGTTCTGGACATGCTGGAAAAACTGGCGAAGAACGAGCCTGAGCAATACAAAGGCTTCTGGAAAAACTTCGGCCAGGTCCTGAAAGAAGGCCCGGCTGAAGATTTCGCCAACAAGGAAAAAATCGCTGGCCTGCTGCGTTTCGCCTCCACTCAGGGCGAAGAAGGCGAGCAAGTGGTCGGTCTGGCGGACTACCTGGCTCGCGCCAAGGAAGGTCAGGACAAGATCTACTACCTGACCGGCGAAACCTACGCGCAAGTCAAAAACAGCCCGCACCTGGAAGTCTTCCGCAAGAAAGGCATCGAAGTGCTGCTGCTGACCGACCGCATCGACGAGTGGCTGATGAGCTACCTCAGCGAGTTCGACGGCAAGAGCTTTGTCGACGTGGCACGCGGTGACCTGGACCTGGGCAATCTGGACTCGGAAGAGGACAAGAAAGCTGCGGAAGAAGTCGCCAAGTCCAACGAAGGCCTGGTTGAGCGTCTGAAAACCGCACTGGGCGACTCTGTTGCTGAAGTCCGGGTTTCCCACCGTCTGACCGACTCCCCGGCGATTCTGGCCATCGGCGAGCAAGACCTGGGCCTGCAAATGCGTCAGATCCTCGAAGCCAGCGGGCAGAAGGTTCCGGATTCGAAGCCGATCTTCGAATTCAACCCGGCTCACCCGCTGATCGAGAAACTCGACGCCGAGCAAAGTGACGAGCGCTTTGGCGATCTGTCGCACATCCTGTTCGATCAGGCGGCCCTGGCGGCCGGCGACAGCTTGAAAGACCCGGCAGCCTACGTGCGCCGCCTCAACAAGCTGTTGGTTGAACTGTCGGTTTAACTACGTTGTACAAAAACCCGCTTCGGCGGGTTTTTTCATTCTTGCGTCTTAGGAGTTTGAGATGAGCCAAGTCACTGTGCGTTCCGTGGTCTATCAGCTTGATGGCCAGTCTTATGAAAGCCGTCTGGCGTTCGATGCCGATCACAAAGGGCCGCGGCCGGGGCTGTTGATGGCGCCGAACTGGATGGGCATCAGCGCCGGTGCCGAAGAGATCGCCAAGTCGGTGGCGGCCAAGGGTTATGTGGTGCTGATCGCTGACCTTTACGGGCAGTCGGTTCGTCCGCAGAACGGCGACGAGGCGGGCGCGGCGATGATGCCGTTGAAGGCTGATCGCGCCTTGCTGCGTCAGCGTATGGCGGTGGCGTTCGAGCAACTTCAGGCTCAGGGCGAGGCGGCAGTCGATACCTCGAAACTGGCGACCTTCGGTTTCTGCTTCGGCGGTTGCTGTGCGCTGGAACTGGCCCGCAGCGGTGCGCCAGTGAAAGCGGCGGTGTCGTTTCATGGCTCGCTGGATACGCCGAACGTCAATGACGCGAAAAACATCAAGGGCTCGGTACTGGTGCTGCACGGTGCGTCCGATCCTCTGGTGCCGAAAGAGCAGTTACCGGCGTTTGAAGCTGAAATGAATGCGGCGGGTGTGGATTGGCAATTGCTGAGCTACGGCGGGGCGGTGCATTCGTTTACCGATCCGCATGCGAATGTGCCGGGCAAGATGATGTATGACGCGAAGACCGCAGGGCGGGCGTTTGTGTCGATGCATCACTTGCTGGATGAGGTGTTTGGCGGCTGATTGTTCTTAAGATCAAAAGATCGCAGCCTTCGGCAGCTCCTACAGGTTATGCGTGATGCGCACACCCGCGTAGGAGCTGCCGAAGGCTGCGATCTTTTGATTTTTAGTCTCAAGGCAACTCAATCCGCTCACTTTCCCCCGGCACCGTCGGCCAATCCCCGGCCGCCCAGCGCCGGCGGGCTTCATCGATGGCCGCCGGATCGCTCGCGACAAAATTCCAGTTGATCCGCCGTGGCCCATCCAGTGGCGCGCCGCCGAACAACACGGCGTGACAGTCGCTCTCGGCAAACAACGTCATTTCCTCCCCGGCCGGCAACACCACCAGCGAATGCGGCTGCACCGGCTCGCCATCCAGTTGCGCCTCGCCATCGAGCACATACAGTGCCCGCTCTTCATGCTCGGTGGGAATCAGCAAGGTCGTCGCGGTTTGCAGGTTCAGTTCGGCATACAGCGTAGGAGAAAGCACTGGCGCCGGCGATTCCAGGCAAAAGCCTGACCCGGCAATCATCCGGATCTTTACCCCAAGGTTATCGCTGACCGGCAACGTGGCTGCCGGGTGATGACTGTAATGCCCCGGACCCTGCTCATGCGCCTTGGGCGAGGCCAGCCAGACCTGCAAGCCATGCATCGTGAAGCCGCTGTCTTTCAGCGCTTGCGGGGTGCGTTCAACGTGGGCGATCGCGCTGCCCGCCGTCATCCAGCTGACATCGCCGGTATCGACTACCTGATCGGAGCCGAGGCTGTCCTTGTGCTGGATCTGCCCCTGGAACAGGTAGGTCAGGGTCGACAGACCGATGTGCGGATGTTGTCGGATGTTCATGCCTTTGCCCGCCGGATAACGGGTTTCGAGCATGTGGTCGAAAAACACGAATGGCCCGACGCTGCGGCATTGGGATGACGGCAGCGGACGAAGAATCGGCTGGCCTTCGACATCTTCTGCGCGGGGGCGGATCACGAGGGGCGTGTTCATGGTGCATTCCAGGCTGGGCGGGTGATGCGCAGAGCATAACCCGCCGCTGACATCGTGGTGCTTACTGGCTATCAAAGCCTTGTGGGGCATGGGTTTCGATGCTGACGTCGGTGGTGGTCATCAGTTTGTGGATCGGGCAACGGTCAGCCACGCGCAGCAACTCTTCGCGTTGGGCGTCGCTGAGCACGCCTTTGAGCGTGAGCGTGACATGCAAGGCGTATTTGCCTTTCTGCTCTTCGCTGTTGTCGCGTTTGACCTCGACCCCCACGCCGGTCAGCGGGATGTTTTTCTTCTTGGCATACATCTTCAATGTCAGGGCTTTGCAGGCCCCGAGGGCGGCGTCGAAGTAATCATGGGGCTCTGGCGCCGAGCCTTCACCGCCGGCGGCAACCGGCACATCGGCGAAGAATTCATGGTCATCGATCTGGACACTGTGACGAAAACCTTCACTGGAAACGGTATTGACGGTAACAGTCATGGGAAACCTCATCGGCAGTAGGAAAAGTCATTCGATCAAAATAGACCCTGAAGGTATAGAGCATGTGTGCTGTGTCGCGTTCCCAAAAAAATCGCAGCGCCCACAGGCGCGTAGGAGCTGCCGAAGGCTGCGATCTTTTGATTGTGCTTGTGCTTTACCCGGCTGAATCGTTCCCGCCCGAGGATCGAAGTAGCAAGGCGTTTTGATATCACGTTTTGGTCTTACGCAAATTTTCCGAAGGCCGATACCGTCTAAAGCAACCCGCTGCAGGGATATGCAGTGCATTTTGGAAGGAACCAAAGCGATGAGCATTCGAAGTCTCAATATTGCGCCGCGGGCGGGCCTGGGTTTTGGCTTGCTGGCGTTAATGGTGTTTGGCTTGGGGGCGTTCGCCCTGCAACAGATGTCGAACATGCGCACCGAGTCCGATCAAGTCGACAACAACTGGCTGCCCAGCGTGATGGCGGTGGGGGAGATGAGCCAGGACATGCTGCGCCTGCGCGCCTTGACCATGCGCCTGCTGATTAACCGCGATCCTCAGGCACTGGCTCAAAACGTCAGCAAGCTCAATGAGCTGAAAGGCTCGCTGGGTGACGCGCAACAACGCTATGACGCGTTGATCGTGTTGCCGCAGGAGCGCTCGCTGTTCGATCGGTTTAAAGCTTCAGAACAGAAGTACCTGCAGTTTCAGGGGCAAGTGATGACCCTGTCGGCCCAGGGACAAGTCGAAGACGCGGCAGCCATCCTCAATCGTGAGATGAGCCCGTTGGCCGACGAAATCGCTGTCACGCTCAAAACCCTGGTGGATTTGAACAAGCAAAACGCCAACCTGGCGACGGAGGCGGCGCGCCAGGTGTTCAGCCGTTCGCGGGTCTGGGTCGGTGTGATGATCGGGGTGGCCGGGCTGATGACCATCGGCCTGGCTTTGCTGCTGACCCGCAGCATTGTCTTGCCGTTGTCTCAGTCGCTGCGGGTGGCGGAGGTGGTGGCCGGCGGCGATCTGACCGGCGACATTCACATCACCGGCAAGGACGAGCCGGCGCGTTTGCTGCACGCGCTCAAGAGCATGCAGCAAAGCCTGCGGGAAACCATCCGGCGCATCTCCGATTCGTCCAGCCAATTGGCGTCGGCCTCGGAAGAACTCAGTTGCGTCACTGAAGAGGCGACCCGTGGCCTGCACCAGCAGAGCCTGGAAATCGAGCAAGCGGCCACGGCGGTCAATCAAATGACGGCGGCGGTGGAGGAAGTGGCGAGCAACGCGGTGGCGACCTCCGAAGCGTCCCGGGAGTCTGACCGGATTGCCCAGCACGGGCGCGAGCAGGTGCACCAGACTGTGCTGTCCATCGAGTCCCTGGCGGACGATGTCACCGCCAATGCTTCCCAGGTCGAAGATTTGGCGCAGAAGGTCTATGGCATCAGCAAGGTGCTGGACGTGATCCGCTCGATTGCCGAGCAGACCAATTTGTTGGCCTTGAACGCGGCAATCGAAGCGGCGCGCGCCGGTAATGCCGGGCGCGGTTTTGCCGTGGTGGCGGATGAGGTGCGCGCGCTGGCCCATCGCACGCAGCAATCGACCCGGGAAATCGAGCTGATGATCAGCGGCATCCAGCAAGGCACCGATTCGGCGGTCAGTTCAATGCAGCAGAGCAATAGCCGGGCCCGTTCAACCCTGGAGGTGGCGAAGGCAGCGGGTGTTGCATTGGAAGAGATTGCCTCGGCGTTCACCTTGATCAATGAGCGCAACATCGTGATCGCCAGCGCCTCGGAGGAACAGGCGGCGGTGGCGCGGGAGGTGGATCGCAATTTGATGAACATCCGGGACCTGGCGTTGCAGACCTCGGCCGGGGCGAACCAGACCAGTGCGGCGAGCCAGGAGTTGTCGCGGCTGGCGGTGGACCTGAATACCCTGGTGGCGCGGTTTTCGGTCTGATCTGCAGATCAGGATCAAAAGATCGCAGCCTGCAGCAGCTCCTACAGGTTTTACGCTATCCATGTAGGAGCTGCCGCAGGCTGCGATCTTTTGACTCAAAAAAAAGCCCCGCTAATGCGGGGCTTCTTATGTCGAGCCGGATCAGCTGCCTTTGACAGCCTTGCCGTTGACCGTGCCGTCGAGGAGCATGATGTTGTACTCCTTGCCGTCGGTTTCAACTTGTTGCAGGCGGACCAGCAGGTAATCCCAATCCTTGGCGAACCACATGACCGTGGTGCGTTTGCTTTGTGTCGGGTCGCGCACGCGCTCGACCTTGATCGCATCGATCTGGCCAGCCTTGGTGTCGACTTTTTCTGCGCCCAGGACACGGAAGTCATAGGTATCGACTTCGCCGTCATCGACGACCTGGTAGCTCATGCTTTTCTTGCCAGCGGCCACGTCGTGTTGCAAGGCCAACTGATACGTGGATTTGTCGACCATGCCGCGATTGAGCGGGATCTTGACCGCGTCACCACGATCGGTGCCGGTGACCATTTTGGTGGTCCAGTCGAAATCCAGGTCAGCCTTCTTGGCTTTGCCCAAGCCACCCCGTTCGAAGTGGTAGGACTGAGGCAGCAACGTGTCCTTGTCCAGGGTCAGGGTGCTTTCTTCACTCAGGCTGGCGATCATCATCGATGCCTTGAAGCGCAGTTTCCAGACGCCGTTCGCTTCCTTGGTCAGGCTGCGTTCCGCGGTGCCGCTCATGGGAAGCTGCTTCCAGTCGGCGGTGTAGCTGGCGGAGAAAGGTTGAAGGTCTGCCGCCTGTGCCAGAGGCAGGGCGAACAGAGCGCAAGCGAAGAGCAGGGCGCGACGCATAAAATCTCCTAGGTTCGAATCAAGTGGCCGCTGGCCGCGAGTAACTTTCCATCCAGTAAAGCACCGTGTTCGCCGAGTGATAAACGACCTTCGGCAAACCAGCGTACGGCCATCGGGTAGATCAGGTGTTCCTGAGCATGGACCCGCTGCGCCAGACTCTGCGGCGAATCGTGCAACTCTACCGGTATTACTGCCTGTACGACCAGAGGTCCGCCATCGAGTTCCTCGGTGACGAAGTGCACGGAGCAGCCGTGCTCGGTGTCGCCGGCCTCCAAAGCGCGCTGATGAGTGTGTAACCCTTTGTATTTGGGCAGCAGCGAGGGATGGATATTGAGCAGGCGACCCTGGTAGTGACGCACGAAGTCAGCGCTGAGAATGCGCATGAAACCGGCGAGTACCACGAGTTTGGGATTGAAGGCGTCGATCAGTTCGATCAGTGCGGCATCGAAGGCCTCGCGGCCGTCGAATGCCTTGTGATCCAGGGCGCGGGTGTCGATACCCGCATCCCTGGCGCGTTGCAGGCCAAAGGCGTCGGCGCGATTGGAAATCACCGCAGCGATGCGGACCGGGCTGTCGCCGGTCCGCGTGCTGTCGATCAAGGCCTGCAAGTTACTGCCGGTGCCGGAAAGCAGCACCACGACATCACAGGTGGCGGACATTAGTGCGCCTTAAGGTTCTTCAGTTCGACCTGAGCCGCGCCTTCGGCAGCGGTGGAGATCTGACCGATGACCCAAGGCTGCTCGCCCGCTTCACGCAATACATTCAGCGCGGTTTCAACGTGCTCTTGAGCCACGCAGATCACCATGCCGACGCCGCAGTTCAGCACGCGGTGCATTTCGTTTTCGTCGACGTTGCCTTTCTCTTGCAGCCAGTCGAACACCGCCGGGCGAGTCCAGCTAGCCACGTCAACCACCGCTTGAGCGCCTTTAGGCAGCACGCGCGGGATGTTGTCGAGCAGGCCGCCACCGGTGATGTGGGCCATGGCTTTGACCGCGCCGGTGTCCTTGATCAGCTTGAGCAGCGGCTTCACGTAGATACGGGTCGGGGCCATCAGCAGGTCGGTCAGCGGTTTGCCGTCGAGCTGGATGTTTTCGATGTCGGCACCGGACACTTCGATGATCTTGCGGATCAGCGAGTAGCCGTTGGAGTGCGGGCCGGACGATGGCAGGGCCAGCAGGGCGTCGCCGGCAGCGACTTTGGAACCGTCGATGATTTCGGATTTTTCCACGACGCCGACGCAGAAGCCGGCCAGGTCGTAGTCTTCGCCTTCGTACATGCCAGGCATTTCAGCGGTTTCGCCGCCGACCAGGGAGCAGCCGGACAGTTCGCAGCCTGCGCCGATGCCGGTCACGACCTGGGTCGCGGTTTCGACGTTGAGTTTGCCGGTGGCGTAGTAGTCGAGGAAGAACAGTGGTTCGGCGCCGCACACCACCAGATCGTTGACGCACATGGCGACCAGATCGATGCCGATGCTGTCGTGCTTGTTCAGGTTCAGCGCCAGGCGCAGCTTGGTGCCGACACCGTCAGTACCGGAAACCAGCACAGGCTGCTTGTAGCCGGCCGGGATTTCGCAGAGGGCGCCGAAACCGCCCAGGCCGCCCATGACTTCCGGGCGCGCAGTGCGCTTGGCGACGCTCTTGATGCGTTCGACCAATGCTTCACCGGCGTCGATGTCTACACCGGCGTCCTTGTAGCTCAGGGAGGGTTGCTTGCTCATGATCCAGGCCTTTAGGGGGGATTCAGGGGTAACGACCGAGTCCAGTGGGACCGCCGGAACAGACGAAGGCCAGAGCCTTGCGAACATTTCAGGGTGCCCGGCTGTTGCCGGTCTGCGAAGGCGCGCGATTTTATCAGGCTTGAGGGGCAGCGGCCATCCTCGCGCCGACGGCAGGAGGCATATCAGCCGAAAAAAACCATTATTGCGCTCGTTCGTGACGCCTCTCATAGCTGTATAAGGTATCGCCATTAACCGTCTATCGTTATGACAGTCCTAAAAACTTATCGAGGCCGGGTGAATGTTTTGCGCAGGGTGATGGTCACAGCCTTGCTCGATGCTTTCATGCGGCCAGTTCCAGCCGCTCTTGTCGTCAGGAATCTTCCATGCGTTTTTTTTCTAAATCTCTGTTTGTGGGTTGTTTGTCCCTGGTCAGCCTGGCGAGTCATGCCGAACCCGTGAAAGGCCTTTATCAAGTCCGTCAGCCTGTCACCGGCCAGAGCGCCGAGGTCCGCGATCAAGCGACCCAGGCCGCGCTGGATACGCTGGTATTGCGCCTGACCGGCGATCCCAAGGCTGTGCAGAATCCGGGCTTGGCGGCGATCCGCAAGGACCCGCAGCAAATCATCAGTCAGTACGGCTTTGATGCGGGGCCGCCGGAAGTGCTTAAAGTCGATTTCGACCCGGCCACCACCGAGCAGGCATTGCGCCGCGCCGGGTTGTCGTTGTGGGGCGCGAATCGACCATCGATTCTGGGCTGGTGGTTGAGCGATTCCGCCGAGGGCTCAAGCCTGGTGGGCGATGGTCAGGCCAGCGCCGCGCCGCTGCGTCGTGCGGCGCAACACCGTGGTTTGCCCCTGCGCCTGCCGTTGGCGGATTTGAGTGAGCAACTGGTGGCCACGGCGCCCAATCTTGAAGGGTCAGATGCGGCGCCATTGCGCGGCGCATCGGAACGTTACAACGCCGACGCCTTGCTGGCAGTGCATGCCCGCGAAGAGGGCGGTCAGTGGCAGGCTAAATGGCATTTGTGGCTGGGCGACCAGAAGGAAGCAGGCAGTGTGCAGGGCGCAGATCAGGCTGCCGTGGCCGATGCGGTCATGCTGGCGGTGGCTGAGCGCCTAGCCCCACGGTTTGTCGTCAAGGCCGGGACGTCCGGCGAGCAGTTGCTCGAAGTGCAGGGCATGAACCTTGAACGTTATGCCGCGCTGGGGCATTTGCTGGAGCCTTTTGGTGGCCGGCTGGTCAGCGTCGATGGCGATCACATTGTTTATCGGGTCAATGGCAGTGCCGAGCAATTGAAGGCGCAGTTGTCCTTGGCGAAGTTGCAGGAGATTGCGGCCGGTGAAGCGCCGGCTCCAGTCGCACCGGTTGCACCAGTGGCCGACGGTTCGGCGCCGGTTGCAGTGCCAGCCCCGGCACCGGTGCCGCAGCTGCGATTCCGTTGGTAATGTTTTCTTTCTTTATATAGACACATAGGGAGTTGTATATGGCCGATACGCGGCGTTGGTTCTGGTTGGGTGGGGTGGTCCTGCTCTGCGTGTTCGTCTGGCTGTTGCATCCGATCCTGACGCCGTTTCTGGTGGCGTTGCTGTTGGCCTATCTGTTCGATCCTCTCGTGGATCGGCTGGAGAAGGCCGGCCTGTCGCGGACTTGGGGCGTGGTGGCGGTGTTTGCACTGTTTACCTTGATCTTCACCACCTTGCTGCTGGTGCTGGTACCGATGCTCGCCAAGCAGTTGTTCCGCTTGTATGAACTGGCGCCGCAGATGCTCGACTGGTTGCAGCACACGGCGCTGCCTTGGGCACAGTCGAAATTTGGCCTGTCGGATAACTTCTGGAAGTTCGACAAAGTCAAAGCAGCGATCACCGAGCACATGGACCAGACCACCGACATTGTCGGGGTGGTGCTGAGCCACGCGACGGCGTCCGGGCTGGCGTTGATCGGCTGGCTGGCCAATCTGGTGCTGATCCCGGTGGTGAGCTTCTACCTGCTGCGCGATTGGGATCTGATGATGGCGAAGATCCGCAGCCTGTTGCCCCGCGACCGCGAAGAGCGCGTGGTGACCCTGGCCGGTGAGTGCCATGAAGTGCTCGGTGCATTTGTGCGCGGGCAGTTGCTGGTGATGCTGGCGTTGGGCGTGATCTATGCCGCAGGCCTGATGCTGGTTGGGCTGGAGCTGGGCCTGTTGATCGGTCTGATTGCCGGTCTGGCGGCCATCGTGCCGTACATGGGGTTTGTCATCGGGATTGGCGCGGCGTTGATTGCCGGGCTGTTCCAGTTCCACGGCGACCTGTATCCGATGCTTGGCATCGTTGCGGTCTTCATGGTTGGGCAGGCGCTGGAAGGCATGGTGCTGACGCCGTTGCTGGTCGGCGACCGGATCGGCCTGCATCCGGTGGCGGTGATTTTCGCGATTCTGGCCGGTGGCGAACTGTTCGGTTTTACCGGGGTGCTGCTGGCGTTGCCGGTGGCGGCGGTGATTATGGTGCTGGTGCGCCATCTGCATGATTTGTATAAAGATTCGGATGTGTACAGCGGCGTCGATGAACCCGAGCTTTAAGCTGGTTTGATCACGCGTCGCGGGCGGCCTGGTTTATCGCCAGGCTGGCCCGCTTCCCTCCCTTGGCTGTCACATGCACCGCCAAAGAAACTGTCATAAAACCAGTGCGTTAACGCAAACCTTTGATTTTGCTTGTGGTCTGCCGCATTGTGCGGGCTGCCTCACGGGTATAAACTTCGCAAACTTTACACAGAGGCCACTAACGGTTCCTTTGGAACTGTTCAGTCAGCATGAAACCGATTCAGCTGCCCCTAGGTGTGCGTCTGCGTGATGACGCTACCTTTATCAATTACTACCCAGGCGCCAATGCCGCAGCACTCGGCTATGTCGAGCGTCTATGCGAAGCCGACGCCGGCTGGACCGAGAGCCTGATTTACCTCTGGGGCAAGGACGGAGTAGGGCGCACGCACTTGTTGCAGGCCGCCTGCCTGCGCTTCGAGCAAATGGGCGAGCCGGCGGTTTACCTGCCGCTGGCCGAGTTGCTGGATCGCGGCATCGAAATCCTCGACAACCTTGAACAATACGAACTGGTCTGCCTGGATGATCTGCAAGCTGTCGCCGGGCGTGCGGATTGGGAAGAGGCGCTGTTCCATCTGTTCAATCGGCTGCGGGACAGTGGCCGGCGTCTGCTGATCGCCGCGTCGACCTCGCCGCGTGAACTGCCGGTGAAATTGGCGGATCTCAAATCGCGGCTCACCCTGGCGCTGATCTTCCAGATGCGTCCGCTCTCCGATGAAGACAAATTACGCGCCTTGCAATTGCGTGCGTCCCGTCGCGGTTTGCACCTGACCGACGAAGTCGGGCATTTTATTTTGACCCGTGGTACCCGCAGCATGAGCGCGCTTTTCGAGCTGCTTGAGCGCCTCGATCAGGCCTCTCTTCAAGCTCAGCGCAAGCTGACGATTCCCTTTTTGAAAGAAACCCTGGGCTGGTAAAACCGCGGCCTGTAGCGGGTTTTGGCATATTTCAGGCGTCAGAAAATCCGCTTTCCTGCGGGGTGGCAGGCTGCGCTAACTTTCAAAATGGGCTTAAGCGCTTAGATGTAAACGAGAAACCGAGAAGTCACATAAAGATCGATTGAATTTGCAAATGAGGTCGATAGCGGGCATAGTCTCGGCTTCTTTACAACTATCAGCCACGGTCGTGCCCATGCTAAATCGCTTCGCACCCCTCGTGCCTCTCGCACTCGTCACCCTGTTGTTTGGTTGCGCTGCTCACTCTCCAGTGTCCCAGCAAGAGCAACAACACCAGGTTAAAAACTCTGTTACCGCCCAATCTTCCGTTCTTTATCAGGAAGAGATGGCCACCGAAAAAGAACTGGCTGACTTCGCCGATGGCAAGTCGTACCAGCTTCCGGTTCTGGCTGACAGCATCCTCGAACGCGGCATGTCCCTGATCGGTACCCGTTACCGTTTCGGCGGTACCTCTGAAGCCGGTTTCGACTGCAGCGGTTTCATCGGCTACCTGTTTCGTGAAGAGGCCGGCATGAACCTGCCACGCTCCACTCGCGAAATGATCAACGTGGATGCCCCACTGGTGTCGCGCAACAACCTCAAGCCTGGCGATTTGCTGTTCTTCGCCACGAACGGTCGTCGCGGTCGCGTCAGTCACGCCGGTATCTACCTCGGTGATGACCAGTTCATCCACTCCAGCAGCCGCAAAAGCGGTGGCGTGCGGGTCGATAACCTGGGCGATAGCTACTGGAGCAAGACCTTCATCGAAGCCAAGCGCGCACTCGCCATGGCCCCGACCGTGGTCACCGCTCGCAAGTAAGCACACTTTCTGTAAGGCGAACTTAAAGTCTTACTTGAAGTTTGCCGTATAGGCGCTAGAATCCTGATCTATTATTGATGGCAAACCGCCTGCGTCCTGCGCAGGCGGTTTTCTTTTCTGTCTTCCCGGCAGAAAAAAAGCCGCAGCCAGATCAGGATGTTCTGCTTATGACGATGTCGGCCCGCCTCACACTGATGTTCTTCGCAGCGCTGCTCAGCGCCTGCGCCAGCCGTACCCCGCCGCCCGCGCCGGTGGTGGTTCGCGCCCCGATTGTTTTCGGCTCCTCCCAGGCATTCTCCCCGGAAGCGGAAGACGTGTTGTTTCGCGCCCTCGGCCTGGTGGGCACGCCTTACCGCTGGGGTGGCAACACGCCGGACTCCGGATTCGATTGCAGCGGCCTGATCGGTTACGTTTACCGTGATGTCGCCGGGATTTCCCTGCCGCGTACCACGCGCGAAATGATCAGCATGCAAGCGGCCAATGTCGGCAAGGAAGGCCTGCAAACCGGTGACCTGATTTTCTTTGCCACCAACGGCGGCTCCCAGGTCAGTCACGCCGGGATCTACGTCGGCGAAGGTCGCTTCGTTCATGCCCCGGCGACCGGCGGCACGGTGAAGCTCGACAGTTTGTCCAAAGCCTACTGGCAGAAAGCTTATCTGAGCGCCAAGCGTGTCTTGCAACCTGAGCACCTGGCGCGTAATCAGTAGTTTTTGCAGCAAGAGGTTGTCATGACCGCTCGCACGCTCAATCTCGACGATTCGCTTTACCACTACCTGCTCGACGTTTCCCTCCGGGAAACGCCGCTGCTCAAGCGCTTGCGTGACGAAACCCAGGCGCTGCCCATGGCGCGCTGGCAAGTGGCGCCGGAGCAGGGGCAATTCCTCGCGTTACTGGTCAAACTCACCGGCGCCCGGCGTTTGCTGGAAATCGGCACCTTCACCGGTTACAGCGCCTTGTGCATGGCGGCCGCTTTGCCGGACGACGGCTCGCTGATCTGTTGCGACATCCCAGGCGATTACAACGCCACTGCCCGACGTTACTGGCAGGAGGCGGGCCTGGCCGAGCGCATCGACCTGCGTCTGGCGCCCGCGCTGGACACCCTCGCTCAACTGTCAGGGCCGTTTGATCTGATCTTCATCGATGCCGACAAAGCCAACTACCCGAGTTATCTCGAACATGCCCTGCGCTTGCTGCGGGTCGGTGGTCTGGCGGTGTTCGATAACACGCTGTGGAGCGGACGGGTGCTGGAAAGCAATCCCGAAAGCACTGACACCCGAGCCATTCAGGCCCTCAATCGTGCCTTGAAGGATGACTCGCGGGTGGATTTGTCGTTGTTGCCCCTAGGTGATGGCCTGACCCTTTGCCGCAAAAGGTAAGCGAGGCTCAGCGTTCAGCTGATTTGTTGCGCCGACAACGCTCCGAGCAGTAACGCACCTCGCCCCAGCAGCGCGCCCATTTCTTGCGCCAGGCGAAGGGCAATCCGCAGACCGCACAGGTTTTGACCGGCAGTTCACGCTTGTTCAAAACGACTCCCCGGCATCCAGTTTGGCGAGCAGTTGCTGGCCCCGTTCCCAGAGCGCTTGTTGCTTGGGTTCAGTCATGCGATCGAGGTTTTTGTAGACCATGCCCAGGCGCTGATTGCTGCGCAGAAGGTCGCCGTGACGCATCAGGAAATGCCAGTACAGCGCATTGAAAGGGCAGGCGTCGTCGGTCGTGCTTTCAGTAACTTTGTACGCGCAGTTACGGCAGTAATCCGACATGCGCTTTATATATTGGCCACTGGCGCAGTAAGGTTTGGAACCCAGGTAGCCGCCATCGGCGTGCATGACCATGCCCAAGGTATTGGGCAGTTCAACCCAGTCGAAGGCGTCCATGTAGATCGCCAGGTACCAGTCGCAAATCTGGCTCGGCGCGATGCCGGCCAGCAGTGCAAAGTTGCCGGTCACCATCAGCCGCTGGATATGGTGGGCATAGGCATGTTTCAGACTTTGGCCGATGGCCTGGCCCATGCAGTTCATCCTGGTGTCGCCCGTCCAGTAGAACTCGGGAAGCGGCCGGGTATTGCCAAACAGATTGCCGCCGGCGTAGTCGGGCATCTTCAGCCAGTACACGCCCCGTACGTATTCACGCCAGCCGATGAGTTGGCGGATAAAGCCTTCTGCGGCATTCAGCGGAATTCTGTGCGCCCAATACGCGGCCTCGACGTCGCTGCACAACTGCCGTAAGTCCAGCAGGCCAATATTCAGTGCGGCGCTGATCCGCGCATGAAACAAAAAGGGTTCATCGCTGGCCATCGCATCCTGGTAGTCGCCGAATGCGGCCAGGCCCCAATCGAGAAAGTAATCCCACAAGGCTTGGGCCTCGGCGTGGGTAACCGGGTAGTCGAAGCTGTCGAGGGCGCCATAGTGGCTGGCGAAGTTTTTTGCGACCAGCTCAAGCACTTCCTGAGTGATTGCATCGGCCGAAAAGCGCACCGGCGAAGGCGCCCTCACGCCTTTGGGCAGGGCCTTGCGGTTGTCGGCATCAAAGTTCCAGGCGCCGCCCACCGGGCTGCCGTCACCATTGAGCAGCAGGCCGCTTTTGCGCCGCATCTCACGGTAGAAGAACTCCATGCGCAGTTGCTTTTTGCCTTCGGCCCAGGACGAAAATTCGGCACGGGTGCAGAGAAAGCGGCTATCGCCATGCCACTGGATCGCTAAGCTGCAGTCCTTGAGTGACTGCTCCAGGCGCCAGTCACCGCACTCTGTCAGGTGCAACTCATCCGGTTGCAGCAGCGATTGCCAGCGCCGCAATTCACCCGGCACCGATCCGCTATTGTGCGGATCATCGAGGGTGACGTACTGCACGCGGACGCCACGCTGCTTCAATGCCTCGGCAAAATGACGCATTGCACTGAAGATCAGGGCGATTTTTTGCGGGTGATGGGGCACATGGCTGGCTTCTTCCATCACCTCCGCCAGCAGAACCGTATCGCGCTCGGGGTCCAGGCCCTGCAATGAGGGCAGGTCGAAGGACAGTTGGTCGCCCAGAACCAGACACAGTCGGCGAGTCTTGCTCATTTGCCTGTCCCCGGCGGAATGTGAATCAAGGTTTACTCCTTGCCTACCAAGGTAGGCGCTCACCGTTATAAGCAAAGAAATTGCCGCTGTCGGCAGGCGTCAGACGGTCGATCAGTGATAACAACTCATGGGCCGCCCTGTTTGCCGGCCTGGCTGCAGAGGCGCTACGGAAGGGCTGTGAAAGGCCCGAAATGACGGTGCCTGGATGCAGACTCAGCAAGCGGGTTTGCGGGCGGGTTCGCGCCAGTTCGATCGCCGCCGTTTTGATCAACATGTTCAACGCGGCCTTGGAGGCGCGATAGGCATACCAGCCGCCCAAGCGGTTGTCGCCGATACTGCCGACCTTGGCGCTGAGCACTGCCATCGCGCCACGAGGGTCAAGCAGTGGCAAAAAGTGACGCAAAACAAGCGCCGGCCCTAGTGCGTTGACCTGAAACACAGCCTGAAACGCATCCGTCTCAATCGCGGAGTAACTCTTTTCAGGTTTGATTCCGTCGCGATGCAGCAGCCCGGCGGCATGCAAGATCAACTGGTACGGGGCTTCTTCAGCTAATTCGGCGGCCGCCTTCGCGATACTGTCGGGCGTTTCCAGGTCCAATCCTGGAACACTCGTGCGCCCCAGCTCACGAACAACCGAGCATCGAGGATCTTCCTTGAGCAATTCACAAAACGCCGAGCCAAGCGCTCCACTGGCGCCAATCACCACGGCGCGGTAGCCGTCGCCAAGGGAGTTCATTTCAAAGGGACTGTTCATTCAGCGTCTCCTGCAGGCATGCGCGATTTCCAGGCGTTAACTGCGTCGCCCAATCAGTTGCAGGAACTCCAGGCGCGTGGCGGATGACTCGCGAAAGGCGCCGAGCATCACTGAGGTCGTCATCACCGAGTTTTGCTTCTCCACGCCCCGCATCATCATGCACATGTGTTTCGCCTCAATAACCACGGCCACGCCGGCGGCATCAGTGATGTGATGGATAGCGTCGGCAATTTGTTTGGTCAGGCTTTCCTGGATCTGTAAGCGGCGCGCGAACATGTCGACGACCCGGGCGACCTTCGACAGGCCCAGCACCCTGCCTGTGGGGATGTACGCGACATGTGCCTTGCCGATGAAGGGCAGCAGGTGATGCTCACACAATGAATACAGCTCGATGTCGCGCACGATGACCATTTCATCGTTTTGCGATTCGAACAGGGCGCCGTTGGTCACGTCCTCCAGACTCATCGTGTAGCCGTTGCACAGGTACTGCATCGCTTTGGCGGCGCGCTTGGGCGTATCCCGCAGTCCTTCACGCTCAGGGTTCTCGCCGACGCCGACGAGAATTTCACGGTAATGCTCGGCTAATGACGGGTTCATTTGGATACCTCGCAGCCATGCTGCGCTTCAGGTGACGGCAATCCTTGGCGGTAGGGGTATTTGTGCTGCGCACGCTGTGTCGCAGATAACGCGGGTTTCGCCGGGTCAGTTGGACGCAGGTTCTTCGTCGGGCCTGTGAACCCGTGACGCTTTCCAGGCCCGCTTTGTTTTCAGCGTGGTTGCTCGCCTTGTACAGATTTTGTTGCGGGCACCGCACAGCGTTTATCCCGACAGCGACGGCTGCCATCAGGGTGAGGCAGCCACGCCAAATGGGGGCGTAAGTGGCAGAACAGGCGATAACCGACGGCGAGCAGCGGTCGCAGGGCGCGCCATGTCAGTGGCGTGGCCCAAAACCCCAGGCCAGCGGCGCGCCAACTCCACAGGGTGGCGTCCAGGCCGCTCACCCAGCGGCCATCGGCGAAACGCGCATGCAACGACGACTGCATTTGCTCAAGCGTGAAACCGAGTGCCTGGGCATCAAACGCATCGTTGCCAAGGTCAACAAACAGCAGTCGACTGTCGATGGCGTGTCGGCGCAGGATCTTGATTTCTCGTGCGCAGAGTGGGCATTCACCGTCAAAGTACAGCGTCAGTGGCCAAGGCTCTTTATTGTACATTGATGAGTATCTTGTATAGGTTTTGTATAAGATAGGCTGAAAAAAGCCGTCTGACAATGACCGCAATTCTTTTGCCTGAAGTGCTATTGGTGTTCGCGAGTACTGATGAAGAACGCCACGCGCGCGCGCTCACCGTCGCACGCATTTGCCCTGGAGATTTGTATGAAAGTTGGCGTGATTTCAGACACCCACGGTTTGCTCCGTGCCGAGGCGCTGGCGGCCCTGGACGGTTGTGAGCAGATCATCCATGCGGGTGACATCGGTAAACCCGACATTCTGCATCAGCTCTCGGCGATTGCTCCCCTGCACGTCGTGCGTGGGAACAATGATCAGGACGCACCGTGGGCAGAGACGCTTCCCGACCTGCTGCGTTTCAACCTCGGCGGGTGGCAGGCATTGTTGGTACATGACTTGGCTGACGTCCCGGCGGTGCTCGATACGGGCCTGAAACTGGTGATCACCGGCCATTCGCACAAACCGCGTATCGAATGGCGCGGCGAGCGGCTCTATCTCAATCCCGGAAGTGCGGGGCCGCGCCGCTTCAAGCTGCCGGTGACACTGGTATTGCTTGAGGTGAGCGAAACCTCGATTGAGCCTCTTCTGGTGCATTTGCTGGGTTGACCGGACCCGCGATGCCCATCGCTCAGTGCCGGGCATCGCGGGCTATTCGTTGCTTTATTTAACCGCCGAAACCCGCCACACCTTGTTCCCCACATCATCGGCTACCAGCAAATCCCCTTGCTGGTCGATCACCACGCCTACCGGCCGGCCCAAGGCGTTTTCATCCTTGTCGAGGAAACCGGTCAGCACATCCACGGGTTTGCCGGTCGGCTTGCCCGCCGCGAACGGCACGAAAATCACTTTATAGCCGCTATGCGGTTTGCGGTTCCACGAGCCGTGCTGGCCGATGAATGCGCCGTTGGTGAACGGCGCCGGGAGTTTGCTGCCCTCGGCAAACGTGAAGCCCAACGACGCGGTGTGCGGACCGACGGCGTAATCCGGGGCGATGGCTTTGGCCACCAGGTCCGGGTTCTGCGGTTCGACGCGCACATCGATGTGCTGTCCGTAATAACTGAACGGCCAGCCGTAAAACGCGCCGTCCTTGACCGAGGTGATGTAGTCCGGCACCAGGTCGCTGCCGATCTCATCCCGCTCGTTGACCGAGGTCCAGAGCGCACCGCTGTTCGGTTCCCAGCCCATGCCGTTGGGGTTGCGCAGGCCAGAGGCGAAGATCCGGTGATTGCCGGTGGCGCGGTCCACTTCCCAGATCGCCGCGCGACCTTCCTCGGCAGCCAGGCCGTTTTCGCCGACGTTGCTGTTGGAGCCCACCGTCACGTAGAGCTTGCTGCCGTCCTTGCTGGCGATGACGTTTTTGGTCCAGTGGTGATTCAGCGTGCCGCCGGGCAAATCGATGACTTTCATCGGCTCGGATTTGATCACGGTATCGCCGGTTTCATAGTGAAAACGCAGCAAGCGATCCGTGTCGGCGACGTACAGGTCGTTGCCGACCAGGGTCATGCCGAACGGTGAGTTGAGGTTTTCAATAAACGTCGTGCGGGTTTCGGCCACGCCGTCGTGGTCCTTGTCCCGCAGCAGCGTGATGCGGTTCGGGCTCGGCACGCCGGCACCAGCGCGGCCCATGACTTTCTTCATCACCCAGCCGCGAATGCCTTTGCTGTCATCGGGCTTGGGCGGCGCGTTGGTTTCGGCCACCAGCACGTCGCCGTTGGGCAGCACGTAGAGCCAGCGTGGGTGGTCGAGACCTTCGGCGAAGGCCGCGACTTGCGTGCCTGCCGCCGCTGTCGGTTTGGCGCCGGCCGGCCAGCCGATCGCCGGGGCGATGTTCACCGTCGGGATCAGGGTTTTGTTCGGTTCGGGGAGTTTGGGTGACGGGCCGGTGCCGTCAGAGACTTGCAGGCTGGAGGTCTCACCGCAGGCGGCGAGCCCGCCGGCGAGGGCGATGACGAAAACGAGCTGGGGATTGCGCATGCTGATCTTCCCTATGAATGCACTGACTTATTCAATAGAGAAGCGCAGGCCCGCGATGGTTCAACCGGTCAGCCGCGCGCCTCTTTGAACAGCACGGCGATACCGGGATGGTAGTTGCCCGCTTCGTTACGCAACTTGCGGTAGGCGTAGGGGAAATACCAGGCCACGGCGCAGGTGTGTTCCTTCTGCAGGTCGTCGACCATGTCCTGGAGTTCTTCCGGGGTGGCGCTGTGCTGGGTTTTTTGCGGGGCGACGAACAGACAGCCGAGTTTCAGGTCGCTGGTGTGGCTGATTCGCTTCGCGTCGCTGGTGATATCCGCCAGGGCTTGTGTCAGGTTCAGGCTATTGACCCGTGGCCAGCGCTGGGTGGCCTGAACGAAAGCGCGGGCCTCGCCGCTGGCAATCAGCAGGTCGGCGCGGGCATTACGTTCGCCTTCTTCGGCTTGTTTACGGGTCGGTGTCTGTTGCAGCGTGACCATTTCCGCCATCCACGCCGCCGCCGAGAGCAGCCCGAGATTGGCTTTTTCGTCGTGCCAGTAGGGGGTGTCGTTGTCGCCGCGCACCGCGTTATAACGGTCGATACAGTCAAACCAGCGTTCCAGCAGCGGGCGCAGGAATTCCAGCTTCGGATTGCTGATGATCATGCCTTGCATGGGCTCACCCTTGTTATTGTGTTGTGGGATGTGGCTCTTTGATATCACTGCTGGGAGTGTGGCACAAGATTGGCGTCAGTTAATTGATCGACGGCAGTTTTTCGCCGGATGGCGCCCCTGCTTTAATTGACGCTCCACCCCCAACCCTCTAACCTTCGCGGCTTGTTTCAGGTGCTCTGTGACTGCGGTCGACAGAGTGAAACAGGGAAACCGGTGAGTGACGTTCTGCATCAATGAACAACCACGATCCCGGCGCTGCCCCCGCAACGGTAAATGAGTCAAAGCTGCGTCTTGAGCCACTGTGTCGATTGGCATGGGAAGGCGCGCAGCCCGGCGTAACGCCGCTCATGAGCCCGGAGACCGGCCTGATCCATCCAGCGGCATCACGGTGGGCGATGCCAGGCTTCTTGCCATCTATTCTTGTGCCTGCCCGCCGTTATCCAGCCTCAACGGAGAGCTCCCCATGACTGACACCCCCGATCGTGACGAACGCCACCTGGCGCGCATGCTGCGCAAAAAAGCCGTGATCGACGAACGCATCGCCAACTCGCCGAACGAATGCGGCCTGCTGCTGGTGCTGACCGGCAACGGCAAAGGCAAAAGCAGCTCGGCCTTCGGCATGCTCGCCCGGTCCATGGGCCACGGCATGCAGTGCGGTGTGGTGCAGTTCATCAAGGGCCGCAACAGCACCGGCGAAGAGTTGTTCTTCCGCCGCTTTCCGGAGCAGGTGCGCTTTCATGTGATGGGCGAGGGCTTCACCTGGGAAACCCAGGACCGCCAGCGTGACATCGCCGCCGCCGAAGCCGCGTGGACCGTGTCCCGCGAATTGCTGCGCGATCCGTCGATTGGCCTGGTGGTGCTGGATGAATTGAACATCGCCCTCAAGCACGGCTACCTCGACCTCGATCAAGTGCTCAGCGACTTGCAGGCCCGCCCGCCGATGCAGCACGTGGTCGTCACCGGTCGCGGCGCCAAACCGGAAATGATCGAGCTGGCCGACACCGTTACCGAAATGAACGTGATCAAGCACGCGTTCCAGGCCGGGATCAAAGCGCAAAAAGGCGTCGAATTGTGAGTCAACCACGTCATTGCCCGGCGGTACTGATTGCCGCGCCGGCCTCCGGTCAGGGCAAGACCACCGTCACCGCCGCGCTGGCCCGTTTGCATCGCAATCAGGGGCGCAAGGTGCGCGTGTTCAAATGCGGCCCGGACTTCCTCGACCCGATGATTCTCGAGCGCGCCAGCGGTGCGCCGGTCTATCAATTGGACATGTGGATGGTCGGCGAGCAGGAAAGTCGTCGATTGTTGTGGGAAGCGGCTGGCGAAGCCGACCTGATCCTGATCGAAGGCGTCATGGGCCTGTTCGACGGCACGCCGTCCAGCGCCGACCTGGCGCGGCACTTCGGTGTGCCGGTGCTTGGCGTCATCGACGGTACCGCCATGGCCCAGACCTTTGGCGCGCTGGCGTTGGGGCTGGCGAAGTATCAGCCAGACCTGCCGTTTGCCGGCGTCCTGGCCAACCGCGTCGGCACCTTGCGTCACGCGCAGTTGCTTGAAGGCAGCCTGACCGAAGGCTTGCGTTGGTACGGCGCATTGTCCCGGGAAACCGGGATCGAATTGCCCAGTCGTCACCTCGGGTTGGTCCAGGCCAGCGAGTTGAACGACCTCGATCATCGCCTTGACGCGGCCGCCAATGCGCTGGCCAGCAGTTGCGAG
Source organism: Janthinobacterium sp. LPB2021202312-11-4 (assembly GCF_037049705.1). Taxonomy (NCBI): domain Bacteria; kingdom Pseudomonadati; phylum Pseudomonadota; class Betaproteobacteria; order Burkholderiales; family Oxalobacteraceae; genus Janthinobacterium; species Janthinobacterium sp. LPB2021202312-11-4. The sequence continues at coordinate 159,041 of NZ_JBAGKV010000004.1, forward strand.
GTAGCGCTGCCACCGGCCGTCGAATTCGCCGCCCCGGATGTGCTTGAAGCCGAGCCATTACTTAAAGGCGTGCGCATCGCCGTGGCCCGTGACGAAGCGTTCGCCTTCACCTACGGCGCGAGCCTGGATTTGTTGCGGGCGATGGGCGCCGAGTTGTCATTCTTCTCGCCGATCCGTGATGCCCGATTGCCCGAAGCGGACAGCCTCTACCTGCCCGGTGGTTACCCCGAGCTGCATCACGTGGCACTGGCGCAAAACACCTCGATGCTGACCGCGATCCGCGCGCATCACGCGGCGGGTAAACCGTTGCTGGCTGAGTGTGGCGGCATGTTGTATCTGCTCGATTCGTTGACCGATGTCGAAGGCACCCGCGCTGAACTGGTCGGGTTGCTGGCGGGTGATGCGGTGATGCAAAAGCGTCTGGCCGCGTTGGCGTTGCAAGCAGTCGAGCTGCCCGAAGGCCTGCTGCGTGGCCACACCTATCATCACTCGCTGACCAGCACCGAGCTTGAGCCCATCGCTCGCGGCCTGAGCCCCAACGGCGGGCGCGGCGCGGAGGCGGTTTATCGTCAGGGGCGGATGACGGCTTCTTATGTGCACTTTTATTTCCCGTCCAATCCAGCGGCGATTGCTGCGCTGTTTGCGCCGGATCTTGAGGCCGCATTCGCGAGCAAGCCTGCTTCCACACTGGATGACCTAACCCCTGTGGGAGCGGGCTTGCTCGCGAAGAGGCCATGAGCGACAACGCATTCAGTCAGGCCGAACGCGAAGCGGTCTACCGAGCCATCGGCGAACGCCGCGACATGCGCCACTTCAGCGGCGGCACCGTCGAGCCCGAGCTATTGCGGCGTTTGCTCGAAGCCGCGCACCAGGCACCGAGTGTCGGCCTGATGCAGCCCTGGCGCTTCATCCGCATCAGCGATCGCGACCTGCGCGGCAAGATCCAGTTGCTGGTGGAAGAAGAACGCATCCGCACCGCCGAAGCCCTCGGCGAGCGCACCGACGAGTTCATGAAACTCAAGGTCGAAGGCATCAACGAGTGCGCCGAAGTGCTGGTGGCCGCGTTGATGGATGATCGCGAGCGCCACATCTTCGGTCGCCGTACCTTGCCGGAAATGGACATGGCCTCGCTGTCCTGCGCGATCCAGAACCTGTGGCTGGCCTCCCGCGCCGAAGGGCTGGGGATGGGCTGGGTGTCGCTGTTCGAGCCGCAAGCGTTGGCCGATTTGTTGGGTTTGCCGGCCGGCGCCAAGCCGTTGGCCGTGCTGTGCCTGGGGCCGGTCAAGGCGTTCTATCCGGCACCGATGCTGGTCCTGGAAGGTTGGGCGCAGGCGCGTCCGCTCAGTGAACTGTTGTATGAAAATTATTGGGGAGTGAGTCAATGAGTGTGGCGTTGTTGAGTGTCGCCGCAGTGGCGCTGGATGCGCTGCTGGGTGAACCCAAACGCTGGCATCCGCTGGTGGCGTTCGGCCGGTTTGCCGACCGCATTGAACAGCGTTTCAACTCCGGCGGTCGCGGTTGGCGCAGTCACGGCGTTACCGCGTGGGTGATCGCGGTGCTGCCGCTGACCTTGCTGGCCACCGCGCTGTCCTGGGCGCCTTACGTTGGTTGGCTGGTGGAAATCCTCGCGCTGTATTGCGCCCTCGGCATGCGCAGCCTCGGCGAGCATGTCGAGCCCGTGGCCAAGGCCCTGCGCAGCGATGATCTGGACGAAGCGCGCAAGCGCGTGGGTTATCTGGTCAGTCGCCAGACTAGCGAGCTGGACAAGACCGAAGTTGCCCGCGCCGCCACCGAATCCGTGCTGGAAAACGGCAGCGACGCGGTATTCGCCGCGCTGTTCTGGTTTGCCGTGGCCGGTGCGCCGGGCGTGGTGCTCTATCGACTGAGCAACACCCTCGACGCCATGTGGGGTTATCGCAACGAACGCTTCGAACGCTTCGGCTGGGCGGCGGCAAAAATCGACGACGTCCTCAACTACATTCCCGCACGCCTGGTGGCGTTGACCTACGCACTGCTGGGCAAAACCCGACTCGCGCTCAAATGCTGGCGCACCCAGGGCCCGACCTGGGACAGCCCGAATGCCGGACCGGTGATGGCCTCCGGTGCCGGTGCGCTGGGCGTCGAGTTGGGCGGGGCGGCGATTTATCACGGCGAATTGCATCAGCGTCCGCCACTGGGCGAAGGCCCGCCAGCGGATGCCGACGCCATCGACCGTGGCTGGCAATTGGTCCAGCGCGGCGTATGGTTATGGCTGCTGATCCTTTGCATTGGGGCTGAATTCTATGCTTGAGCACGGTGGTCGTTTGCGCAAGGCAGCGCTCGAATACGGCATCGCCGAAGCCGATTGGCTGGACCTCTCCAGTGGCCTGGCGCCCTGGCCGTTTCCGATTCCCGAGATTCCATTGCGCGCCTGGGCGCGTTTGCCGGAAACCAATGACGGTCTGGAGCAGGCCGCTTGTGATTATTACGACGCGGCCCATGTGCTGCCGGTGGCCGGTTCGCAAATGGCGATCCAGTTGCTGCCGCGTCTGCGCCGGGCCGGCAAGGTCGGCGTGCTGTCGCCGTGTTATGCCGAACACGCCGAAGCGTGGCGGCGCAACGGCTACATCGTGCGCGAAGTGCTGGAGCAGGAAGTCGACTTCTTTCTCGACAGCCTCGACGTGCTGGTGGTGGTCAACCCGAACAACCCCACGGGCCTGAGCCTGAGCCCGAGTCGCTTGCTCGACTGGCATTCACGGCTGGCCCAGCGTGGCGGCTGGCTGGTGGTGGATGAAGCCTTCATGGACAACACACCGCAGCTAAGCGTGGCCGCGTTTGCCAATCAGGTCGGATTGATCGTGTTGCGTTCCTTCGGCAAGTTTTTCGGTTTGGCCGGGGTGCGGCTGGGCTTTGTGCTGGCCGAGCGCAAGTTGCTCAAATTACTCGCCGAGCAAGTCGGGCCCTGGGCGGTCAGCGGGCCGACCCGGGTACTGGGCCAGGCCTGCCTGCAAGATACCGAAGGCCATGCGCGGCAACGGCTGCGCAGTGATGAGGGCAGTCAGCGTTTGGCCGCGTTGCTGGAACAATACGGCCTCAAGCCTCAGGGCGGTTGCGCCTTGTTTCAGTGGCTGATCACCGAGCGCGCCGAGGCGCTGCATGAGTTCATGGCCCGGCGCGGCATCTTGCTGCGGTTGTTTGTACACAACAGCAGCCTGCGTTTCGGCTTGCCGGCCGATGACGCGCAGTTCACCCGTCTCGAACACGCCCTGCAAGCCTTCGCCAAGGACATCCCATGACAACGTTGATGGTGCAGGGCACCACGTCCGACGCCGGTAAAAGCACCCTGGTGACGGCGTTGTGTCGCTGGGTCACGCGCCACGGTGTGCGGGTTGTGCCGTTCAAGCCGCAGAACATGGCATTGAACAGCGCCGTGACCGCCGATGGTGGCGAGATCGGCCGCGCCCAAGCGGTGCAGGCCCAAGCGGCCAATCTTGAGCCGCACACCGACATGAACCCGGTGTTGCTCAAACCCAACAGCGACACCGGCGCCCAGGTGATCATTCACGGTCGCGCCGTCACCACCATGAACGCGGTCGCTTATCACGACTACAAAGCCATCGCGATGCAAGCGGTGCTGGCCTCCCACGAACGGCTGAGCGCGGCGTATCCGGTGGTGATGGTCGAAGGCGCCGGTTCGCCGGCGGAGATCAACCTGCGTGCCGGCGACATTGCCAACATGGGGTTTGCCGAAGCCGTGGACTGCCCGGTGGTGCTGATTGCCGACATCAATCGCGGCGGGGTTTTCGCTCATCTGGTCGGGACGCTGGAGCTCTTGTCGCCGAGCGAACAGGCGCGGGTGAAAGGCTTCATCATCAACCGTTTTCGCGGCGACATTGCCTTGCTGCAACCGGGCCTCGACTGGCTCGAAGAGCGCACCGGCAAACCGGTGATCGGCGTTTTGCCGTATGTGATGGACCTGCACCTGGAAGCCGAAGACGGCATCGATCAGCGCCAGACCGACAAGGCTGAGCAAGTGTTGAAAGTGGTGGTGCCGGTACTGCCGCGCATCAGCAACCACACCGATTTCGATCCGCTGCGCCTGCATCCGCAAGTGGACCTGCAATTCATCGGCCCCGGCCAGACGATTCCCTCGGCGGACCTGATCATTCTTCCCGGCTCGAAAAGCGTGCGCAGCGACCTCGCGTACCTGCGCGCCAATGGCTGGGACACGGCGATTGCCCGACACCTGCGCTACGGCGGCAAAGTGCTGGGCATCTGCGGTGGCCTGCAAATGCTCGGCGAGCACGTCCACGACCCCTTGGGCCTCGAAGGCGCGCCGGGTTCCAGTGCCGGTCTGGGGTTGCTGGCGTTCGACACTTTGCTTGAAGCAGAGAAGCAGTTGCGCAATGTGCGCGGACGCCTGGCGCTGGAGAATGCCGAGGTCAGTGGCTATGAAATTCATGCCGGCGTGACCACCGGGCCGGCGTTGGAAAACGCCGCCGTGCAATTGGACGATGGCCGTTGCGACGGCGCACAAAGCCTCGACGGGCAGATTTTCGGCACCTACCTGCATGGGCTGTTCGAGTCACCGGCGGCGAGCAGTGCGTTGTTGCGCTGGGCGGGTTTGCAGAATGTGCAGGACGTGGATTACCACGCCTTGCGCGAGCGCGATATCGAGCGGTTGGCCGATCTGGTGGAGAAGCATCTGGATACTCGGCTACTCCGAGAGCTTTGTGGGTTTTGAGGACGCCTTCGCGGGCAAGCCTCGCTCCTACGGGTGGAGCGGTGTCCGCAAATATTGGGCGCGGACTTTGTAGGAGCGAGGCTTGCCCGCGAAGAGGCCCGTCACCACACCGATGATGTTAAGGAATGAACCATGCTCCAACTGATCCTCGGCGGCGCCCGCTCCGGCAAAAGTCGCCTGGCTGAAAAACTCGCCACCGACAGCCAGCGCCAAGTGACCTACATCGCCACCAGCCAACCCCTGGATGGCGAGATGAATGAACGCGTCGCCCATCACCGTGCTCGTCGTCCTGCCGAATGGGCGCTGATCGAAGAGCCGTTGGAACTGGCCCGCGTGCTGCGCGAAAACGCCAGCGCCGAGCGCTGCCTGTTGGTGGATTGCCTGACCCTGTGGCTGACCAATCTGCTGATGCTCGATAACCCCGAGCGCCTCGCTGCCGAGCGAGATGCCTTGCTCGATGGCCTGGCCGCGCTGCCGGGTGAAATTATTTTTGTCAGCAACGAGACCGGAATGGGTGTCGTGCCGCTGGGCGAATTGACTCGCCGCTATGTCGATGAAGCCGGTTGGCTGCATCAAGCCCTGGCTGAGCGCTGTCAGCGAGTCGTCCTGACCGTCGCCGGCCTGCCCCTGACTCTGAAAGGTACTGCGTTATGACTCAATCCTGGTGGCTGAACCCGTGCAAACCGATCGATGCGGCCGTCGTCGAACAGGCTGAGGCCCGGCAACAACAACTGACCAAACCGGCCGGCTCCCTTGGTCGGTTGGAGTCGGTGGCCGTGCAACTGGCCGGGTTGCAGGGGCAGGTCAAGCCGAGCCTCGATCAGCTGTGGATCGCGATTTTTGCCGGTGACCATGGTGTGGTCGCGGAAGGGGTGTCGGCGTTCCCGCAGGAAGTCACTGGGCAGATGCTGCACAACTTCGTCACCGGCGGCGCGGCGATCAGTGTGTTGGCGCGGCAACTGGGTGCCCGACTGGAAGTGGTCGACCTCGGCACCGTCACGCCCTCGTTGAACTTGCCGGGCGTGCGGCACCTGAACGTCGGCCCGGGCACGGCCAATTTCGTCAACGGCCCGGCGATGACCGCCGCTCAAGGTGAACTGGCGTTGCAGGCCGGCCGCGACAGCGTGTTGCGCGCCATCGCGACCGGGGCGCAGTTGTTTATCGGTGGCGAAATGGGCATCGGCAACACCACGGCGGCCAGTGCGTTGGCCTGTGCCTTGCTGGATTGCCCGGTGGTGCATTTGACCGGTCCGGGCACCGGTTTGAACGCGGCGGGTGTCAGCCATAAGGCACAAGTGATTGAGCGTGCGCTGGCGTTGCACGACGCGCAGCGGGGCGATGTGCTGCAAACCCTGTTCAACCTCGGCGGTTTTGAGATTGCGGCGTTGGTCGGTGCCTATCTGGCCTGTGCCCAGGAGGGCGTTGCGGTGCTGGTGGATGGCTTTATTTGCAGCGTCGCCGCGTTGGTGGCGGTGCGTCTGAATCCCGAATGCCGCCCATGGCTGCTGTTCGGCCATCGCGGTGCCGAGCCGGGTCATCGTCATGTGCTTGAGACGCTGAACGCCGAGCCGTTGCTCGATCTCGGTCTGCGTCTGGGCGAGGGCAGTGGTGCGGCGTTGGCGGTGCCATTGTTGCGTTTGGCGTGCGACCTTCACGGGCAGATGGCGACGTTTGCCGAAGCGGCTGTGGCGGATCGTCCTGCATGACGTTGCGCCTGGATTTATTGCGCCACGGCGAGACCGAACTCGGCGGCGGTTTGCGCGGCAGCCTCGACGACGCACTGACCGACAAGGGCTGGGCGCAGATGCGCGCGGCGGTGATCGAGCAGGGGCCTTGGGATCGATTGGTCAGTTCGCCGTTGCAACGTTGCGCACGGTTTGCCGATGAATTGGGCGGGCAACTGGACTTGCCGGTTCAACTGGAAAAAGACCTGCAAGAACTGCATTTCGGCGCGTGGGAAGGGCAGAACACCGCCGAGCTGATGAAAACCAGCGCCGAGGCGTTGGGATTGTTTTGGACCGATCCGTATTCCTTCACGCCGCCCGAGGGTGAGCCCGTAGCCGATTTTTCGGTGCGGATATTGGCGGCAGTCCAGCGATTACACGCGACCTACGCGGGCGAGCGCGTGCTGCTGATCACCCATGGCGGGGTAATGAAACTGCTGCTGGCCCAGGCACGCGGTTTGCCCCGTGAGCAGTTGCTTAACGTTGAAGTCGCCCACGCTTCGTTGCATTCGCTGTCGGTCGGGGCCGGCGCGGTACTAAAGGAAGTGCGCTGAACATGCTGCCCTTCTGGATCGCCCTGCAATTTTTGAGCAGCCTGCCGATTCGTCTGCCGGGCATGCCGGCGCCTCAGGAGTTGGGGCGCTCGCTGCTGTTTTATCCGCTGGTGGGGCTGCTGTTCGGTGGTTTGTTGTGGGGGCTGAACGGGTTGTTGTCGGGCACGCCGTTGTTGCTGCATGCGGCGCTGCTGCTGACCGTTTGGGTCTTGCTCAGCGGCGCGCTGCACCTGGATGGCCTGGCCGATAGCGCCGATGCGTGGCTCGGTGGGTTTGGCGACCGTGAACGCACGCTGACCATCATGAAAGACCCTCGCAGCGGGCCGATTGCGGTGGTGACGCTGGTGTTGGTGTTGCTGCTCAAATTCGCTGCGTTGCTGGCGTTGATCGAGCAGGGGCAGGGCGTTGTTTTGCTCATTGTTCCGTTGATGGGTCGTGCTGCGCTGCTGGGTTTGTTTTTGACCACGCCGTATGTGCGCGCCGGCGGGTTGGGGCAGGCGTTGGCGGATCATTTGCCGCGTCAGGCGGGGTGGCGGGTGTTGGCGGGCAGTGCGCTGGTGTGTGGCCTGATCGCTGGACTGAGCGGTGTTTTCGCTGTTGTGCTGGCGGCGGCGGTGTTTGTCTGGTTGCGGCAGGTGATGCTGCGACGGTTGGGCGGGACGACTGGCGATACGGCGGGGGCGTTGCTGGAATTGCTGGAAATGGTCGTGCTAGTAGGCTTTGCACTAATCCCGTAGGAGCGAGGCTTGCCCGCGAAGAACGATAACGCGGTGAGCCTGCAATACCGAGGTGAATCCTTCGCGGGCAAGCCTCGCTCCTACAAGGGATTGAGCAGAACGTGCGATACGGTGGCAGGGTTGTGTATCAAAAATTTGCTTTCATTTAACCGCGGGTATATACACGCACCATGCTCGACTCCCAATGTTTATGTATCAACCTGCGTCGCGCCGCCCGTGGCGTCAGCAGGCATTACGACGGCGCTCTCGACGGCTTCGGGATCAACGTTGCCCAGTATTCTTTGCTGTGCAATCTGCAGCGTCTGGATCAACCGAGTATTTCCACCCTGGCCGAAGCCATGGGCCTGGACCGCAGCACCCTCGGGCGCAATCTGCGGGTGCTGGAAGGCGAAGGGCTGGTGGCGCTGGTTGAAGGCGAGGATATGCGCAATCGCATCGTCAGGCTCACCGAGGCGGGGGCTGAGCGCCTGGCTGCAGCCCTGCCGGCCTGGGAAGCGGCGCAGCAACGGTTGGTCGACCGCTTGGGCGCCGAAAAACGTGAGACCTTGCTGAAATTGCTGGACGAACTGGCTTGACGCCGGTTTGTTCGATCTTAAGCGGGTATATACCCGCTACCGGAGAATAAGAATGACATCGATGTGGCGTACGTGCGGTTGGGTATTGGTGGGGAGTGCGCTGATCCTGGCGTTGTCGCTGGGGGTTCGGCACGGCTTCGGATTGTTCCTGTCACCCATGAGCGCTCAGTTCGGCTGGGGGCGCGAAGTGTTTGCGTTCGCCATCGCTTTGCAAAACCTGATCTGGGGTCTGGCGCAGCCCTTCACCGGCGCCCTGGCTGACCGCTTCGGTGCCGCAAAAGTAGTGTTGGTCGGCGGTCTGTTGTACGCCGCAGGCCTGATCTGCATGGGGCTTTCCGACTCGGCAGTGACCTTGTCCCTGAGCGCCGGCCTGTTGATCGGTATCGGCCTGTCGGGCACCTCGTTCTCGGTGATTCTCGGCGTGGTCGGCCGCGCCGTGCCGCCAGAGAAACGCAGCATGGGCATGGGCATTGCCAGTGCTGCCGGTTCGTTCGGCCAGTTCGCCATGCTGCCCGGCACACTGGGGCTGATCGGCTGGCTCGGCTGGTCCGCCGCGCTGTTGGTGTTGGGCCTGCTGGTGGCACTGATCGTGCCGCTGGTGAGCATGCTCAAGGACACGCCGCTGCCGACGCTCGGCCATGAGCAAACGTTGTCCGAAGCCTTGCGCGAAGCCTGTTCCCATTCCGGCTTCTGGCTGCTGGCGTTCGGCTTTTTTGTCTGTGGTTTTCAAGTGGTGTTCATTGGCGTGCACTTGCCGGCCTATCTGGTGGATCAGCACTTGCCGGCGACCGTGGGCACCACGGTGCTGGCGTTGATCGGGCTGTTCAATATCTTCGGCACCTACACCGCCGGTTGGCTTGGCGGGCGGATGTCCAAGCCGCGCTTGCTCACCGGTTTGTACCTGTTGCGAGCGGTGGTGATCGGGCTATTCCTCTGGGCGCCGGTGACGACGACCACGGCGTATCTGTTTGGCATGGCGATGGGTTTCCTGTGGTTGTCCACGGTGCCATTGACCAATGGCACCGTGGCGACCTTGTTCGGTGTGCGAAACCTGTCCATGCTCGGTGGGATTGTGTTCCTGTTCCACCAGCTCGGCTCGTTCCTCGGCGGCTGGTTGGGCGGGGTGGTGTATGACCGGACCGGGAGCTACGACTTGATCTGGCAGGTGGCGATTCTCTTGAGTCTGTTGGCGGCGGCCCTGAACTGGCCGGTGCGCGAGCGCCCGGTGGCGCGGCTGCAAACCCAGTTGAGTGCCCTGTGAACAGCCTTTGGCCGCGACTGGCCATTATCGGCGTTTGCGCGTTGCTGCTGGCCTTGTCCTGGTGGGGTTGGCATCAGGGCGGGTTGGCGCTGATGCAGTTGGGCATGGGTGCTTGCTAGCAGGGCGTGAGGGCGAGTAAGTTCGTTTTCTGACGAATTCTCAAGGATGTACCGACATGCTCAAGCGCTGGCTTGCAGTTCCCGCGTTGCTGATGGCGTTCACCGGATTGGCGCAAGCGGCTGACTGCCCGGAGCTCTTGCAGGGCTCGCTGCCCAAGTTGCGAGCCAAGGAATCCATCGATCTGTGCCAGCGCTATGCCGGCAAGCCGCTGGTGGTGGTCAATACCGCCAGCTTCTGTGGTTTCGCCCCGCAGTTCAAAGGCCTTGAGGCGCTGTATCAGCGCTACAAGGACCAAGGGCTGGAGGTGCTCGGCGTTCCGTCCAATGACTTCAAACAGGAGTCCAAGGACGGCGCTGAGACTGCCAAGGTTTGCTACGTCAACTATGGCGTGACCTTCACCATGACCGAGCCGCAGCCCGTACGCGGTGACGATGCGACCCATCTATTCAAAGTTCTCGCCAAGCAGAGCAGCGCGCCGAAGTGGAATTTCTACAAATACGTGGTCGATCGCCAGGGCAAGGTCATTGCCAATTTCTCCAGCCTGACCAAACCCGATAACCCGGAATTTATTGAGGCCGTAGAGAAAGCCATCGCCTCCAAACCCTGATCGACGGCCATTAAAAAGCCCCGCCTCTGTACAAGAGAGCGGGGCTTTTTCGATTCAGGCGGCGAGCGGTTCAGCCTCGCCGTGAATCATCAGAAGCGGTAGGTCGCACCAACACCGAAACCGTTCGCCCAGTTTTGATACTTGGCGCTGTAGGCCTGGCCACGGTCGTTGGTGTTGTTGATATTGACCGACTCTTCGCGCAGGTACGAATACGCCACGTCGATGGTCAGGTCGTCGGTCGGGCTCCAGCCGGCGCCCAGGCTGAAAATCTTGCGATCGCCAGTCGGGATGCGTGGGGAGCGGTCGACGTTGTTGGTCGGCGCCTGGTCGAAGGTCAGACCGGTACGCAGCACCCATTCTTTGTTCAACTGGTAAGACGCGCCGATGGCGTGAGCCCAGGTGTCGTGCCAGTTCTGTTCTTCGGTGATGGAGCCGAACTGGCCAGCCAGGCTGGTCGGAACACCTTTGTTTTCGACAGTGATTTCTTTCAGGCGGCTCCAGCGAGTCCAGGTGCTGCCTGCGTAAAGAGTCCACTTGTCGTCAAGCTGGTGAGTGACCGAGAAGTCCACCGATTCCGGCGTGGTCAGGTCCAGCGAGGCGTCGTACTTCTGGCTTGTGCTCTGGCCAAGCAAGCCCAGTACGCCGTAGTTGATCTTGGTGTTGCCTTCAAGCTTGTACTTCACTTTCGAGTGATAGGTCAGGCCGACACGGGTGCTCTCGGTCAACTGAGCCAGGATACCGATGTTGTAGCCCAGTGCAGTGTCGTCGCCCTTGATCTTCACTTCGCCGTCAGGAAGAGCCGAGATAGCCGAAATGTTCGACTCCAGCTTGCCGTCGATACGGTTGATGGTCGGTCCGAAGCCGATCGACACCTTGTCGTTGAAGGCGTAGCTCACGGTTGGTTGCAGGGTGACGACTTTCACGTCGCTGGTGCTGCCGAAGTAACGGCCGGCAAAACCGTGTTCGTAGTCGGTCACCAGACCGAACGGCGCGTATACACCTACACCAACGGCCCATTGATCATCGATTGGCTTGACGTAGTAGCCCATCGGCACGGCGATGAACGGCACCATGTCGCCGTCATTGCTACCCGAGTTCGGACGGGAGCTGGCCTTGCTGATGTCGGTGTGTGCGTCGAGCATTGCAGCGCCACCGGTGACTTGTTCGCGCTTGATGCGCGCCATGCCGGCAGGGTTGCCATAAATTGTACTTGCGTCATCGGCAGCGGAAGATCGCCCAGCAAAACCTGTACCCATCCCGCTAATGCTTTGTTCGTTGATGGCGAAGCCACTTGCGAAGAGCTGGGTGGATGCCAAGGTAACGGCGAGGCTAAGGGTGGTTTTGAGCATGACTTTTTTCATTATTAGAACTCCTGGTGATCACCGGGGCGAAAATTACCAACATTTTCGCCGCAGCGCTATAGCCTGTATGGGTTGAGTTAGAGCGGTTTTGTAGGACAATCCGACCAGATTCGCGACCGGTTGCCCGATCTTCTGAAGCAGGGCGGTCAGCAAGCGACTTGATTCAGGGGTGAAACACAGGTTTGCCAGGCGCAGGTAAAGTCACGCAGGCGTCCCTGGGGCTGGAAAGTCTGGCGCCAGATTCGCGCCATCCCCAGCACATCATCGGGATCGGGCAGGGGAGTGTTTTGCTCTTCGACCAACAGCCAGGCAATGGCAGTGGCGTAACGCAGGTTAACGGTCAATTCCAGGTGCGGGCTGCTCAAAAAGGCATGCTGGCTGGCAAGGCCGCGAACCAGGCTGGCGCGCTCGGGGTCGAGGGCCAGGTAGTCATCCCAGAGCGCCCGGTGGCGGGGTTCGGCGATTCGGTACAGGCCGTGTCCGCGGCGGTCATGCAGGGCGGAGCCAAGGGCTGACTGGCTGGCGGCAATGCCCAGCAACAGGGATTCGGCAGTTGCGCTATGGCGCCCGAGGTAAATCAAGGTCGGGCGGATCACATAACGGCACAGTTCGCTGGCAGCGATACCCATAAAGCCCTCGAAACATGAAATGGGCGGCGATACCTGAAGGTGGGCTTGGCAGCAGTGAATCGACTCAGGCTCGCCGGAAGCGGATCAAGCCGCTTGAGTTGAAGTGTAGTGTCATATTCGCGCTGTAAAGGACTGTTTTTAAAATATTTCCAGCAGGCAGTTATAACCGTTATATCGGTTAGTACTTAGGCCTGTACTGCGAAAAGAGAAATATCAGGCAATAAAAAGCCCTGCTTTTTGAGCAGGGCTTTTGAGGTTTTCAGTCTTTCTGGCGTCTCAGGCAACCAGTGCCTGGCGAGTACGATCGATCACGGCCTGCAGCGGCTCGGCGCTGGAGTATTGATCGGGGTACAGGCGTTCGCTGTGACGAGCGATACCGTGTTCGTTGACCAGAGTGAAGCTGAAGCAGCCTTTGCGAGCGGCCATGATCAGGCAGTTCATTGGGGCAAAAGCGTTGGTTAGGGTGCGAATGGCATCCTGAGTGTGGATTTGAGTAGTCATTATTGGGTGTTCCTACAAGCGACACGGATAAGAGCCGTGCAAAATTAAAACGTTCCAGTGACGACGACCACCATTGGCCGAACGAAGAACCCGACTGGAACAAAGCAGCCAGTTTGAAGCGCTGATAATTGGCGCGCTTGGGCTGGCAGGTAGGTACTTAGGAGGGCAGGCAGCACATCAAGGGCAAAGGTTCTGGGCCCGGGGTGAAGATCCTGATCAATTTGCAGGCTGGTTCGGTCAGAGTAAGTGGTCTTCGCAACACCCTTCGCTTTCGATCAAAGGCTGTGTTGACGCAAGGTTTACCTGGAAACCATCGAGGTGGTCGATCCCGCTTTGTCGGTGGAGGCTTCTCAAGGGAAGGCTGACCGTGGAGATTTGTTCGACCAGAATTGACTTTCAGCTTGGTACTAACGCTGCGGATACTAACGGATTGAATTTGAGAAAGGAAGTGTGTTAGCAAAATAAATCTGTGGCGGGGCGAATCAGGTCGTCGCGGGGGCCGTGATTATAGGCCCTAAACAGGCGGCTCGCCCTGTAGTGGCGCTGAATTTGACCGTTGGTCGTTGCGCTTGAAGGGTGCAGGAATCCATCTGAATGGCGGCTTCACCTTGGCTTATCCCCAGGCGTTGAGCAAAAGCGCGCCGAAAAAGCGCATCGATATAACCGCCCTGAAGGTACTTGTGCACATTAGTTGCGCAGGTTGTCACGCCACTGTCACCTTGGCTTCCAACACAGTGGGTGCCTGTAATGAAAATTTAAGTCAATGAAAAACATCGCTTTTTTTTACTGGTGAAAAAATCGTCAGTTTGACTGCGAGCCCCATTCCATAGGGCTTTGCGAGAGTTCAAGGGCGGTTGTCCACTGAGTTATCCACAGCTTCTGTGGATTGTCCCAAGCGCTTGCTCTAGGACGGGCGTGCCGGGTTTTTTTCGACTTTACCTGTACGAAAAAAAGAGTAGAGTGGCGCGCCTTCCGATCTGTCCCACAGTGCTTTATGAAGTTTCGCTCAGTATCAACCTCTGTTACCGATACACCTCCCACTGTTACCCCTCCCAAGCGCTTCTCCATGCGTGTGGCCGAATGGTTACTCGACAGCCCGCGCCTGGGGGATAACCAGAACGTCAAACACTTTGCCGGACGTCTGCTCAAGCAGCCGGCCCGTGAAGGCGTGGTGGCGGCTCAAAGTCGGTTGGGTCAGTTGATGTGCCGCGAGTGTGGAAATGCCCGGGACCGGCGTATCGGCCAGGACCTGCTGCGTCAGGCCGCCCGGGCCGGTGACCGGCGGGCTCAGCGGGAACTGGGGCTGATCGAAGACTGAGCTGTCCAAGACCTGACGCCTTGGTTAACCTTCAGGCTTTATCTCATTGGCAGGAGTGGCTATGGCTATGGACTTGACCAGCATATTGCTTGGTCTGGCGGGCGCGGCATTGCCATTGTTGGCACTGGCCTGGCAAATCCAGTGCCGGGCGAGCGCAGCGCAGGCCGGGGCCGCGTTGCTGGAAGAGCGGCTGGCCATGGCCCAATTGGCCCAGGACGGCTTGAATGCCCAACTCGATGCCTGCCGTGACGAAATCGGTGACCTGAGCCAGGCCAACTCCGCCAAACAAGCCGAGCTGGCCGCCGTGCGCCGTGAAGTCGAGCTGCTGCAAATCGAGCGCGACGATGCTCGCGACGCGTCCCACGCCTGGAACATCGAACGCGCCGGCAAAGAAGCCGAGTTGCGTCGCCTGGACGCCCAAGCCGCATCCCTGAACGCCGAGCTGCGCGAGCAACAGGAAAGCCATCAGCAACGCCTCGACGACCTCCAGGGCTCCCGGGATGAGCTGCGGGCGCAGTTCGCCGAACTGGCGGGCAAGATCTTCGATGAGCGCGAGCAGCGTTTCGCCGAAACCAGTCAGCAGCGTTTGGGGCAGTTGCTCGATCCGTTGAAAGAACGCATCCAGTCCTTCGAAAAACGCGTCGAAGAAAGTTACCAGGCCGAGGCCCGTGAACGTTTCTCCCTGGCCAAGGAGCTGGAGCGCCTGCAACAGCTGAACTTGCGCCTGAGCGACGAAGCCACCAACCTGACCCGCGCCTTGAAAGGCCAGAAAACCCAAGGCAACTGGGGCGAGCTGATTCTCGAACGAGTGCTTGAGCACGCCGGCCTGGAGAAGGGCCGCGAGTACCAGACCCAGGTCAATCTCAAAGGCCCGGACGGCGAGCGTTTCCAGCCGGACGTGATCATTTATTTGCCCGGCGACAAGCAAGTGGTGGTCGACTCCAAAGTCAGCCTCACGGCGTATCAGCAATACGTGTCGGCCGAGGACGATGCCATCGGCCAGATCGCAATCAAACAGCACGTGCTGTCCTTGCGCAATCACGTCAAAGGCTTGTCCGGCAAGGACTACAAACGGCTCGACGGCTTGCACAGCCTGGATTTCGTCTTGCTGTTCGTGCCGATCGAAGCGGCGTTTTCCGCCGCGCTACAGGCTGAGCCGACGCTGTTTCAGGAAGCCTTCGATCGCAACATCGTGATCGTCAGCCCGACCACATTGCTGGCCACGCTACGGGTCATCGACAGCTTGTGGAAGCAAGAACGCCAGAGCCAGAACGCCCGGGAAATTGCCGAGCGGGCAGGGTGGCTGTACGACAAGTTTGTGCTGTTTATCCAGGACCTGGATGAAGTCGGCAATCGCTTGCAGCAACTGGATAAAGCCTACAGCTCGGCGCGTAACAAACTCACAGAAGGGCGCGGCAATCTGGTCAGTCGCAGCGAGCAACTGAAGTTGCTCGGCGCCCGGGCCAGCAAGAGTTTGCCGGCGGATTTGCTGGAGCGGGCGATGACCGATGTGGATGGGTTGGCGGAGTTGCCTGAATAAAGATCAAAAGATCGCAGCCTTCGGCAGCTCCTACAGGTTTTTGCGTACACCTGTAGGAGCTGCCGAAGGCTGCGATCTTTTGGCGTTGACTCTGACTTTACAAAGGCAAATGCCGACTCAACAACGCCCGCAACGCCGCCGGTTTCACCGGTTTGGCCAAATAATCCAGCCCCGCCGCATGCACCTGAGCCACCGTCTCCGGACGCCCATCGGCGCTGATCACCACCCCCGGCACCGGTTCGCCCAAACGAGTGCGCAACCACGCCATCAACTCGGTGCCGGTTTCACCGTCGTCCAGGTGATAGTCCACCAGCGCCAATTGCGGACGCACCCCATCGCTGAGCAGCGCGGTGCACTCTTCACGGTTGCGTGCGGTCCAGACCTGGCAGCCCCAGCGCGTCAGCAGGCTGTTCATGCCAATCAAAATGCTGTCTTCATTGTCGACACACAGCACCTGCGCGCCGGTCGGCAACTTGCCGTTGAGTTCGGTGATGTTGTGCGGCGCCGCTGCCGTCTGCGCCCTGGCCAGCGGTACGCTGACGCTGAACACGCTGCCATGACCCGGCCACGAACGCACCCGCAAGGTGTGCCCCAGCACGCGGCATAACCCGTCGGCAATCGCCAGGCCCAGGCCCAGGCCTTTCTCGGCGCGGGTCTGGTGGCTGTCGAGGCGTTTGAATTCTTCGAAAATCACTTGCTGTTTATCTTCCGGAATCCCCGGGCCACGGTCCCAGACTTCCAGGCACAGTTCGCCCTTGCGCCGCCGAACCCCCAGCAACACCGGGCCTTTGGCATAACGAAAGGCGTTGGTCAGGAAGTTTTGCAAGATTCGCCGCAACAGCTTGATGTCGCTGTCGACCCGCAACGTGCTGCCGCGCAGGCGGAATTTCAGCCCTTGTTCCTGGGCCAGTGCCTTGAACTCGGCGCCGAGGATATCGAACAGCTCGTTGAGCACGAACGGCTTGGGATCGGGGTTGATCTTGCCGTTTTCCAGGCGGGAAATGTCGAGTAAATCGCTGATCAAGTCCTCGGCCGAGCGCAAGGAACTGTCCAGGTGATGGATTAGTTTTTGCGCCTCGCTGGACAAGCCGTCGTCCTGATGCGTCAGCGCGGCGGAGAACAGGCGTGCGGCGTTCAGCGGTTGCATCAAGTCATGGCTGACCGCCGCCAGGAACCGGGTTTTCGACTGGTTGGCCGACTCGGCGGTGCCTTTGGCTTCGGTGAGGGCGACGTTGAGTTGCGAGAGTTCGTGAGTGCGCGCGGTCACCCGTTGCTCCAGGCCTTCGTTGGCCTCGGTCAACGCCTGTTCGGCCTCGCGGAACGCGGTGATGTCGGTGAAGCTCATGACGAAACCGCCGCCGGGCATCGGGTTGCCGATCAGCTCAATCACACGGCCATTGGGGAAAAGTCGCTCAGAGGTGTGGGCACGGCCCTGACGCATCCAGTGCAAACGTCTGGCGACGTGCACTTCCGCTTCACCGGGGCCGCACAACCCGCGTTCGGCGTTGTAGCGAATGATGTCGGCAATCGGCCGGCCGACGCTGATCAAGCCGTCCGGGTAGTTGAACAACTCCAGATAACGCCGGTTCCAGGCCACCAGTTTCAACGACTGGTCAACCACGCTGATGCCCTGGGTGATGTTTTCGATCGCCCCTTGCAACAGGGCGCGGTTGAACTGCAACACTTCCGAGGCTTCGTCGGCGATACGGACGACATCCTCCAACTGCATTTCCCGACCTTCAATGGCGGCTTTTACCACGGCGCGGGTCGAAGAGGCGCCGAGGACACCGGCCAGCAAACGTTCGGTGTGGGCGATCCATTCTCCGTCGGCGTTCTGGTTCGGGTTGAAGCCTTTGCCCTGGCGATAAGCAAAACGGATGAAGCTTTGCCGGGCGCGTTCTTCACCGACAAAACGGGCGGCCAGTTGCAGCAAATCGTCGATTTGCACCGAGAGCATCGAGCGAGCGCTGGGCCGGGCGCTGATTTCCTGACCAATGAATCGGCCAGCCTGCCAGTGTTCGGACACCCGGGTGCGCGACAGCACCGAGACCCAGGCGAACAGCGTGAAGTTACCCGCCAGGGACAGCACCACGCCTTGGGTCAGCGGGCTGATCGGCAGGTTCAGCGGGTTGCTGTGCAGCCACGCCAGGCCGGGGAAACTGGTCAGTGACCAGCCGAGGCTATGGGCGGCAATCGGCAGAATTAGCGTGTAAAACCAGAGGAAGGTCCCGGCGGCGAGGCCGGCGAATACGCCACGACGGTTCGCCTGTTTCCAGTACAACGCGCCGAGCATCGCCGGGGCCAGTTGAGTTACGGCGGCAAAGGCAATCTGGCCGATGGTTGCCAGGCTGGCGGTGGAGCCGAGCAAGCGATAACTGACGTAGGCCAGTAGCAAAATCACCACGATGCTGACCCGGCGCACCGAGAGCATCCACTGGCGGAACACTTCGAACGGCCGCTCGGCGTTGTTGCGGCGCAGCAACCACGGCAGCAGCATGTCGTTGGAGACCATGGTCGACAGTGCCACGCTGGCCACGATCACCATGCCGGTGGCCGCTGAAGCGCCGCCGATAAACGCCAGCAACGCCAGCGCCGGGTGGGCCTGGGCCAGCGGCAGACTGATGACGAAAGAGTCCGGCAATACCGAACTTGGTAGCAACATCTGACCGGCCAGGGCGATCGGGACTACAAACAGCGCCGCCAGAGCGAGGTACGCCGGGAACACCCACTTGGCCAGGCGCAAATCCTGGGGCTCGATGTTTTCCACCACGGTGACGTGGAACTGTCGGGGCAGGCAGATGATCGCCATCATCGCGACGCCGGTCTGCACCACCATCGACGGCCAATTGATGGTTTCTTTCCAATATTCTTCCAGGCGCGGCGCGAGCATGGCCTGGTCGAACAGGTCGTCGAAACCGTCATACAAACCGTAGGTAACGAACGCGCCAACCGCGAGGAAGGCGAACAGCTTGACCAGCGATTCGAACGCAATCGCCAGCACCATGCCCCGGTGGTGCTCGGTGGCGTCGAGGTTGCGCGTACCGAAGACGATGGTGAACAGCGCCAGTACCAGCGAAACGATTAGCGCCGTGTCCTGGGCGCGGGTGCCCATGGCGTCGGCGCCGGCACCGATCAACAGGTTGACGCCGAGCACGATGCCCTTGAGCTGCAAGGCAATGTACGGCAGCACCCCGACAAGGCAGATCAACGCCACCACCACGGCCAGCGACTGGGATTTGCCATAGCGCGCGGCGATAAAGTCGGCGATGGAGGTGATGTTTTCCTGCTTGCTGATCATCACCATTTTTTGCAGGACCCACGGCGCGCACACCAGCAGCAGGATCGGCCCAAGGTAGATCGGCAGGAACGACCAGAGCTGTTCGGCGGCCTGGCCCACGGCGCCAAAGAAGGTCCAACTGGTGCAATAAACCGCCAGCGACAGGCTGTAGACCCAGGCACGCACACGCGGCGGCAACGGCGCGCTGCGACGGTCGCCGTAGAAGGCGATGGCGAACATGATGGCCATATAGGCCAGGGCAACGGCGGCGATCAGCCCGCTGGACAGCGACATGGAAACTCCAGACAAAAGACATCCGGGGTTCACGCCCGGTGAGACAGTCTCGCACGATGGCGGGGGTTCGTCAGTGTCGACCAAGGTCGTGGCGTGGCGGGGTGTCGCAGCGATGGGTCAGTTGTCGGTGTGGTGTCTTCACTGGCCTCTTCGCGAGCAAGCCCGCTCCCACAATGGATCAGTGAACTCGGTTCAAATGTGGGGGTGGGCTTGCTCGCGAAGGGCGGCCTCACTGATCCAGCGCAATCTCGATCAACCGATGCAGTTCCTCAACCTCAAGCGCCGCCGCCGAGAACAGGATGCGAAACACCGTCGGCGCCACCACCAGGTTGATCAGCCGATCAACGCTTGGCCCAGGCTGATCGGGGTAACGATCCAGAATCGTCTGCAACTGCGCGCCAATGATGGTCACGCAATAGCCCGGCGTGGCGCTGCATTGCACATCGCGCAAAATGTGGCGGCCCGGCTCGGAACTCATCTCGTCCAGATACTGCTCGGCCCAGGCCCGAACATCGCCGCGCAGGCTGCCGGTGTTGGCCGGCTCGCTGTCAGGACGCAGGCGGGCGAGGGCGACATCCGCCAACAACACCGACAGATCGCCCCAGCGCCGATAGATCGTCGACGGTGTCACCCCGGCGCGCGCGGCAATTTGCGGGACGGTCACGGTGGCGCGGTCCTGCTCTTCGAGGAGATCGCGGACTGCCGAATGAATCGACTCTTGCACCCGGGCACTGCGGCCACCCGGGCGTAAACCTTCTTTAATAGCCATGCGGCGGACCTTAACACAAAGAATTTGCTTTAAGCGTTAGCGAGTAGCACACTCCGCAAAAGCAAATAATTAGCTTTTGCGGAGTGTGCACATGTCTCATCCAACCTCAAACCGTTCCAGCCTGTGGTTTCTGGCGATCACTTTACTCAGTTTTCTCGCCGCTTCCACGGCGCCGACGCCGTTGTATCACCTGTATCAGGAGCAGTTGCAGTTCTCGGCCGCGACCCTGACCCTGATTTTCGGGGTGTACGCCCTGAGTTTGCTGGCGGCACTGCTGACCGTCGGTTCGCTCTCGGATCACCTGGGGCGCAAACCGGTGATTTTCACCGCGGTGTTGCTCAACATGCTGGCGATGTTGCTGTTTATCAATGCCGACAGCGTCGCCTGGCTGATCAGTGCACGAGTGCTTCAGGGCTTTGCGACGGGCATGGCCACCGCCGTATTAAGTGCCGCGCTACTGGATACGGATCGCCAGCAAGGGCCGTTGGTCAACAGTGTCGCGCCGTTGCTGGGCATGGCTGTGGGGGCGATGGGTTGCGGCTTGTTGGCCGAATTCGCGCCGCTGCCCTTGCAACTGACTTTTTGGGTGCTGTTCGCGCTGTTTGTGTTGCAAGCGTTGTACGTCTGGCGTCTGCCGGAAAGCGTCAGCCGGCAACCGGGTGCGCTGGCCTCGCTGCGCCCGACCCTGCATGTGCCGGTCCAGGCGCGGCGAGCGTTATGGTCGGTGCTGCCGATTAACACGGCGGTGTGGGCGCTGGGTGGTTTCTTTGCTTCGCTGGCACCGTCGCTGGTGCGCACGGCTACGGGATCGACGTCAAATCTGATCGGCGGCGCGACGGTTGCGGCGTTGACGGTGACCGGCGCTTTAATGATCTACACCTTGCGCACTCGGCCGGCGGATAAAGTGTTGCGCTTGGGCGCCAGCCTGCTGCCTGCCGGCGTTGCGCTGATTCTGGTCGCTGTGCATGTCGCCAGTCTTCCATTGTTCTTTATCGGCACCCTCATCGCCGGATGTGGTTTTGGCGCCGGTTTCCTCGGCGCGGTGCGTACGGTGGTGCCCTTGGCCTTGCCCCATGAGCGGGCCGGGTTGATGTCGGCGTTTTATGTGCTGAGTTACCTGGCGTTCTGCTTGCCATCGTTGCTGGCCGGGAGCTTGACCCGCACGTTCGGGTTGATCGCCACCACCGATGGTTATGGTCTGGTGCTGATCTTGCTGGCAGTGGGCGCGTTACTCGGGTTGATGCGCCAGCGCGCAGTGAAAGTCTGTGGCGCCGATGTTCGTTGACCGCTAGCCTTGGCCCCGCCATTCACCCTTCATTTCGACGGAACGCACGATGAAAGTCATCCGCAGCAAATCCTTCACCGCCGAGCGAGCCTGGGGCGCGCTGGATATCGCCAACATGAACGGCATCACGACCCGTTTGCACTGGACTGACCAGCCCTACAAATGGCACGTCAATGATGGTCAGGAAGTGTTCGTCGTGCTCGATGGCCAAGTGCAGATGCATTACCGCGAAGAAGGCGTCGAGCAACAGGTTTTGCTGGAGGTCGGCGATATCTTTTACGCCTCGGTGGGCACCGAGCATGTGGCGCATCCGCAGGGCGCGGCACGGATTTTGGTGATCGAGTCTGAAGGCAGCGTCTGAAGTTATATCTGCAAAACAGATAACAGTTAGAGATATTACCGGTTATATAGATATTCGATTCAGATCTACCATGAGCTCAACCTCACTCGAGGACAGGAGTTCGCCATGATCTGTTCCAACACTGCCAAGCCTGGCTTCAAACCTTTCACTCATCTACCCCGTGCGCTGGAAGCGATTCGCCAGTTCACGCCGAACTGGTTCGCCGCGACCATGGGCACCGGCGTGCTCGCCCTGGCGCTGGCGCAGTTGCCGGTCGCGATTCCCGGTTTGTATGCGGTGGCTGAGGGCTTGTGGCTGTTCAACATTTTTCTGTTTGTTTTATTTACCGGGATGTACGCCGCTCGCTGGGTGCTGTTCTTCGATGAGGCGCGGCGGATCTTCGGTCACTCTACGGTATCGATGTTTTTCGGCACGATCCCCATGGGCCTGGCGACCATCATCAACGGCTTCTTGCTGTTCGGTTTGCCGCGCTGGGGCGACGGGGTCATTCACATCGCCGAAGTGCTGTGGTGGCTGGACGTGGCGATGTCGCTGGCCTGCGGGGTGTTGATCCCGTACATGATGTTTACCCGTCAGGAACACAGCATCGACCAGATGACCGCCGTTTGGTTGTTGCCCGTCGTGGCGGCAGAAGTGGCCGCTGCCAGCGGTGGCCTGTTGGCGCCGCACCTGGCCGAGGCCCATTCGCAACTGGTGGTGCTGGTGACCAGCTACGTGCTGTGGGCGTTTTCCCTGCCGGTGGCGTTCAGCATTCTGACCATCCTGTTGCTGCGCATGGCGCTGCATAAACTGCCCCACGAAAACATGGCCGCGTCGAGTTGGCTGGCGCTCGGGCCGATCGGCACCGGGGCCCTGGGCATGTTGCTGCTGGGCGCCGATGCTCCGGCGATCTTCGCCGCCAACGGTTTGCCGGGCATCGGTGACATCGCCGCCGGCCTGGGGCTGGTGGCCGGGATCACGCTGTGGGGGTTTGGCTTGTGGTGGATGCTGATCGCCGTGCTGATCACCGTGCGTTACCTGCGCGCCGGCATCCCGTTCAACCTGGGCTGGTGGGGATTTACCTTCCCGCTGGGCGTTTATTCCCTGGCCACGCTGAAGCTTGCGAGCACCTTGAACCTGACATTTTTCAGTGTGTTTGGCTGTGTCTTGGTGACGATGCTGGCCGTGATGTGGCTGATCGTCGGCACGCGGACGGTGCAGGGCGCCTGGCGTGGCGAGTTGTTTGTCTCGCCGTGCATTGCAGGATTAAAGAAATAACCTGCAAAGTTTAGGTAATGTGTGGCCTGGATCGGCGTTCGGCATTCCAATAACAGTCGCCACGCCACTCTCTACCTAACATCAGGGAAACACGGAAGATGAGTCACCCCTCACAGTTCACCTTGCTGCGCACCCGGCGTTTCCTGCCGTTTTTCGTGACCCAATCCCTTGGGGCGTTCAACGACAACATCTTCAAGCAGTCGCTGATTCTCGCCATTCTGTACAAGCTGACCATCGACGGTGACCGTTCGATCTGGGTCAATTTGTGCGCGCTGTTGTTCATTCTGCCGTTTTTCCTGTTCTCGGCCCTGGCCGGGCAGTTCGGGGAAAAATTCGCCAAGGACGCGCTGATTCGTCTGATCAAGCTTGGGGAAATCGCCATCATGGCGGTCGGCGCGGTCGGGTTTATGTTCGATCACTTGTCGCTGATGCTGGTGGCGCTGTTCGCCATGGGCACCCACTCGGCGCTGTTCGGGCCGGTGAAGTATTCGATCCTGCCCCAGGCCTTGCGTGAAGACGAGTTGGTCGGTGGCAACGGCCTGGTGGAAATGGGCACCTTTTTGGCGATCCTGGCCGGGACCATTGGCGCCGGGATCATGATGTCGTCGGGGCATTACGCGCCGCTGGTTTCCACGGCGATTGTCGGCATCGCGGTGCTGGGTTACCTGGCCAGCCGCAGCATTCCGCGCGCTGCCGCCGCGTCCCCCGGGATGCGCCTGAACTGGAATATCTTCACTCAGTCCTGGGCCACGTTGAAGCTGGGCCTCGGGCAAACCCCGGCGGTGTCGCGCTCGATTGTCGGCAACTCGTGGTTCTGGTTTGTCGGGGCGATTTACCTGACGCAGATTCCGGCCTACGCCAAGGAATGGATGCAGGGCGACGAGACTGTGGTGACGCTGATCCTCACCGTGTTTTCGGTGGGTATCGCATTGGGTTCGATGCTGTGCGAGAAGCTCTCCGGACGTAAAGTCGAGATCGGTCTGGTGCCGTTCGGCTCGTTTGGCCTGACGGTGTTTGGCTTGCTGTTGTGGTGGCATTCCGGCGGTATTCCGGACAGTGAGAACGGCTATGGCTGGATCGAAGTCTTGGGCTTTGGCCACGCCTGGCTGGTGTTGATCGACATCCTCGGCCTCGGAATTTTCGGCGGTTTCTACATCGTGCCGCTGTACGCGCTGATCCAGTCGCGCACCGCCGAGAACGAACGGGCGCGAGTGATTGCCGCCAACAACATTCTCAACGCGCTGTTTATGGTGGTCTCGGCGATTGTCTCGATCGTGCTGTTGAGTGTGGTCAAGCTGTCGATCCCGCAGTTGTTCCTGGTGGTGTCGCTGCTGAACATCGGCGTCAACGCCTACATCTTCAGCATCGTTCCCGAGTTCAGCATGCGGTTCATGATCTGGCTGCTCAGCCATTCCATGTACCGCGTCGAGCATCGCAACCTCGACCTGATTCCCGACGAAGGCGCGGCGCTGCTGGTGTGCAACCATGTGTCGTTTGTCGATGCCTTGCTGATTGGCGGCGCGGTGCGTAGGCCGATTCGCTTTGTCATGTACTACAAAATCTACAACCTGCCGGTGCTGAACTTTATCTTCCGCACCGCCGGGACGATTCCGATAGCGGGGCGTCAGGAAGACATTCAAATTTACGAAAAGGCCTTCAAGCGGATTGCCCAGTATCTGAAGGATGGCGAACTGGTGTGCATCTTCCCTGAAGGGAAGCTGACTGCTGACGGTGAGATCAATGAGTTCAAGGGCGGCCTGACGCGGATTCTCGAAGAGACGCCGGTGCCCGTGATCCCGTTGGCGTTGCAAGGGTTGTGGGGGAGTTTCTTCAGCCGCGATCCGGGCAAAGGCTTGTTTCGCCGGTTGTGGTCGCGGGTGACGTTGGTGGCGGGGCCGGCGGTGGCGGTTGAGTCTGCGGAGCCGGCGAAGTTGCAGGCGATGGTGGGGGAGCTGCGCGGGGCGATTAGATAGTCGGTGAGGTTGAGGGCCTCTTCGCGGGCAAGCCTCGCTCCTACAGGTTTTGTGTTGTGCCACTCAGGGTGAGCGCACCACAAATCCCTGTAGGAGCGAGGCTTGCCCGCGAAGGCGATCTAAAGGTTACGCGCTGACCTTAAGCCCAACGAGCCCGGCAATAATCAGCGCCACACTGGCCAGCCTGAACAACGCCATGGACTCACCAAACAGAATGATCCCGGCAATCACCGTACCCACCGCGCCCACACCGGTCCAGATCGCATAAGCCGTGCCCAGCGGCAATTCCTTCATGGCAAGGCCCAGCAATCCAAGGCTGATAGCCATGGCGGCGACGGTGAGTGCGGTGGGGAGCGGACGGCTGAAGCCGTCGGTGTATTTCAGGCCAACGGCCCAGCCGACTTCGAACAGGCCGGCGAAAAATAGAATGATCCAGGACATGAGAGACCTCCATCGATTGACGGGGTCGTCCCCAGATTAATGACTCGATCGAGCCGCGAGGTCGTCCCCGCGTTGCGCCATAGAGTGCCCAGCATTAACCCGGGGATCAAGTTTTGCGCTTATTCAGTCGCTTCCCGCGCGGCGGTTTCGCGATCTTCTTTTTCGCTCATGCGACGGAAATACGTCGAGAGCAGCGCCCCGGAAATGTTGTGCCACACACTGAACAACGCGCTCGGCACCGCCGCCAGTGGCGAGAAGTGCGCACTGGCCAGCGCGGCGCCCAAACCGGAATTCTGCATGCCGACTTCCAGTGCCAACGACTTGCGTTGAGCCAGCGGCAGTTTGAACAGACGCCCGGTGAAGTAGCCCAGTAAATAGCCGAAGCTGTTGTGCAACATCACCACGGCCATGATCAGCAAGCCGGACTCGGCGATCTTCGCCTGACTGGCCGCAACCACGGCGGCGACGATGATCACGATGCTGACCACCGACACCAGCGGCAACACTTCTACCGCGTGGCGCACTTTATTACCGAGCAGCCGTTGGGCGACCACGCCGAGCACGATCGGCAACAGCACCACTTGCAGGATCGACCAGAACAACTCCATGAACGACACCGGCAACCAGGCCGAGGCCAGCAACCAGATCAGCGCCGGGGTCAGAAGCGGGGCGAGGAGGGTGGTGACGGCGGCGATGGCCACCGACAGCGCCAGGTCGCCGCGAGCCAGCCAGGTCATGACGTTGGAGGAAGTGCCACTCGGGCAGCAGCCAACCAGAATCACGCCGACGGCGATTTCCGGCGGCAGGTGAAACGCCTGGCAGAGCAACCACGCCATGCCGGGCATGATCACGAAATGCGCAACCACGCCCAACGCCACGCGCCACGGGTGGCGAGCGACTTCGGCGAAGTCTTCGAGTTTGAGGGTCAGGCCCATGCCGAACATCACCAGCCCCAGCAGCGGGACGATGGCGCCTTTCAGGCCGATGAACCACGCCGGTTGCAGAAACGCCACGACAGCAAAAATCAGCACCCAGTAAGCGAAGGTGTTGCCGACAAAACGACTTAAAGCGGCGAGTGCGCGCATGGCCTGATCCTTATTATTCGCTCTGAAAAATCACACAGGGCCCATGTGGGAGCGGGCTTGCTCGCGAAGAGGGAGTGTCAGTCGACATCTATATTGACTGGCACACCGCCTTCGCGAGCAAGCCCGCTCCCACATGGGTAATCACAAGGCTTTAGATGCCTTGTGGGGTCTCTTCACCACCCAACGCTTCAACCAGCGCCGGCAGGAAGTCGCCGAAGGTCAGCATCATCAGGGTGAAGCTGGCGTCCAGTTGGCCCAGGGCTTCGTCACCGCCGTCCTGTTCCGCCTGATCTTGCAGCAGGTCTTCGAACTTCAGGCGCTTGACGGTCATTTTGTCGTCGAGCATGAACGACAACTTGTCCTGCCAGGCCAGCGACAGCTGAGTGACCACTTTGCCGGTGCTCAGGTGCAGCTGGATTTCGTCGCTGGTCAGGTCCTGACGCTTGCAGCGCACGATGCCGCCGTCTTCGTGGGTGTCGCGCAGTTCGCACTCGTCCAGCACAAAGAAATCGTCCGCCGCTTTCTGGGTCTTGACCCATTCGGTCATGGTGGCGGTCGGGGCCATTTTCACGGTCAGCGGACGCACTGGCAGCGAGCCGATCACTTCACGCAGGGTCGACAGCAGGTCTTCGGCGCGTTTCGGGCTGGCCGAGTTCACCAGGATCAGGCCCTGTTTCGGCGCGATGGCGGCGAAGGTCGACGAACGACGGATAAAGGCGCGGGGCAGGAAAGCCAGGATGATTTCATCCTTGATCTGGTCGCGTTCCTTCTTATAGACCTTGCGCATTTGCGTGGCTTCGATCTCTTCGACCTTTTCCTTGACCGCGTCACGTACGACGCTGCCCGGCAGAATGCGTTCTTCTTTACGGGCGGCGATCAGCAGGAAGTCGCCGCTGACGTGGGCCAGTGGCGCATCTTCGCCTTTGCCGAACGGCGCGACGAAACCGTAGGTGGTCAACTCCTGGCTTGCACATGGACGCGCCAGTTTGGTGGCCAGTGCAGTTTCCAACGCCTCGGCATCAAAAGGCAGATCTTGGGTCAGGCGATAGATAAGCAGGTTTTTGAACCACATGAGGCGAGTCTCTCCTTTATACAAAGGGGGGCATTATTCTCTTCGCGGCGTCATAGGCCAACCCTTCTCTAAGCCTTTGGAAGGCCTCGGAAAATTATTTAAAAAAGTGCTTGCCAGAGATAGGGTCGCTCCGTAGAATGCGCGCCACACCGAAGCGAAGGGTGATTAGCTCAGCTGGGAGAGCGTCTGCCTTACAAGCAGAATGTCGGCGGTTCGATCCCGTCATCACCCACCATTCGTTCTTAGTGTTACGCGCAGCGGTAGTTCAGTCGGTTAGAATACCGGCCTGTCACGCCGGGGGTCGCGGGTTCGAGTCCCGTCCGCTGCGCCATATTCGGTAACCTGGAATGCTGAACGCCAGGTCGCCACGGAAAAGCCCGCTCACGCGGGTTTTTTTCTGTCTGTTGTTCCTGCGGGATGTGTTGTTTCATCGGTTTTCAGATTTATTTGAAAAAATATTCAATTAAATCAACACCTTACGAAAACTTGTGGCATAATGCGCCCCGTAACGAAGGTACTGGGTGATTAGCTCAGCTGGGAGAGCGTCTGCCTTACAAGCAGAATGTCGGCGGTTCGATCCCGTCATCACCCACCATTACTTTCAATGCTACGCGCAGCGGTAGTTCAGTCGGTTAGAATACCGGCCTGTCACGCCGGGGGTCGCGGGTTCGAGTCCCGTCCGCTGCGCCATATTCGGTCACCTGGAACGCTGAACGCCAGGTCACCACACAGAAAGCCCGCTTAATGCGGGCTTTTTGTCGTCTGGCGTTTGGCGTTTGCTCTTGTGGGGGTGGGCTTGCTCGCGAATACGGTGTGTCAGCCAACATCTTAGGCGACTGGCACTGCGCCATTCGCGAGCAAGCCCGCTCCCACCAGGTTAGTGGTCGTCTACTGCTCCGCGTTACGGCTGTGCCGGTAGTCGCTGACCGCTTCGTACACCGCTTTGCGCAGACGATTGATCCCACCAATCGGGCGATGCGCTTCCAGGCCAAACCAAGGGTTGAACGACTGGTTGTCGCATTGCAGATTCAACGCCGGTGTATCGAAGTCCTGCGCCGGCAGGTTGATCTTCGCCACTGTCTCAAATGGCGCATCACTTTCACGCCACTCAATGCTCGTGTCTTCAATCGGCATGTACGTGTTCACATTCTGGCGCTGGATCTGCAAAACGAAACACGCCGGCACCCGGTCAGTCGACAATTGCTGGTTCAGCGCGGTGCGCAAGAAGTTTGGCAAGTCCTGGTTTTGCTTGGGCAGGGTGTAGGCCGGGCAACTGCCCGGGTCCGGCATGACGCGGAATTTGGCATTGGCTGCGCCGAATTTGTAGGGCGAGACCGAAAAGTAAGTGGTCTGGGTCGGGCTGTCGGGAGCAGGGGAGAGCGTTGCTAGCGCAATAAACAAATGACGGACCTGCCAGGTGCGTGGGTCCCAGCCCGGAAAGAACGCCATGATTTTTTTGCCATCGGCCTGGGCCGCCACATTCTGACGGTACTCGGCGACATCGCTGACGAAGAAGTTCGGATGGCTGAACATCACGAAGTCCTGCTCATGGCGCCCTGCCTGGTCCGCCAGCAATTGTTTGCCGGGCACATCGAGCAACTTGATCGCCATGCCCCGGGCATCGCGGATGCTGTCGAATTGCGGGTAGGCATTGCCGTTCGACAATCGCATCGTCGCTTGCCAGGTTTTGCCCGGTTCACTGAACACGCCTTGGCGCAAATCCGCTGCCAGACCCGCTAATACCTGAACCTCCGCCTTCACACAGCCATGGGCCTTGGCGTGGGCATCACGCAGGTAACGGGTGGGTTCGCGGTGCTGGTCGACGATGCGCACGGCGGTCTGAATGATGTCCTGAGTCATCGCCGACTCACCCGCCGGGATCAGCTCCTCAGCGGAGACCGGGCCGCGCTGCTGCCAGGCGAACCACGCGGTGGCCAGGGCCCAGCCGAGCAATCCCAGGCCCAGCAACCACAGCAGGGTCTTGGCGAGAAAAGCGCCGAGGCGCAGCCAGAGTGTGATCAGCATGGGTAAGTCCTTTTGATGGAGGCCGAGGTCATGGCAATTGCGCTTCCAGCGGACCGCCCAGCACTTTCAGGTATTCCAGCAGCGCCCAGCGTTCCTCGGGTTGCAGCAAGCGACCGATCACGCCATTACCGCGCTCACCGGCGCGGAATTCGTGACCGCTGTTGTGATTGCCGGTGATGCGGGTGTCGAACACGAAGCCGTTGGTAAAGGCTTCGGTGCGATAGCCCAGGTGTTTGGGGTCGTACTCGAACGTGCCTTTATAGAAGGTGCTGGCGCGTTCGTCCTGGGGTGAAAGCAGTTGATAAATGCTCGGCACCGAACCGTTATGCAGGAATGGCGCCGTGGCCCACACGCCAGCCAGAGGCCTGGCCTTGTAGGCGCGCAACTCCTGGACGCCGATGGGCAGGCCGAAACCGTCCATGTCCGGTTTTTCTGCCGGGGTCACGTTGGCCTCGGGGTATGCATGGTTCTCAACGAACGCGGTGACATAAGCGAGACCCTTGGCCACCGACAGCTTGCTCAGGTCCAGCGGTTCGGTCGGTTTGGGATGCAGTTGAACGTCGAGTTCCGCCAGTTCCGCCGGGTCCCATTGCAGGGCTGTCAGGTCGAAACGGTGGTCGGCAATGTTGTTGGCAGCGGTGGGATCGGTACCGATGGCGGCAACGGGCAGCAACTTGAGCTGTTGCACGGCGCGCCCATCGACCTGATTCACCCGAGGTACATGGCAACTGGCGCAGTTCTCGGCGAACAGGGCGCGACCCTTGGCGGCCAAGGGTTTGTCGACGCTGCCAAGCAGTTCTTCCGGCCACGCGGGAGGCTTGAGCCGTTGCAGGGTTTCTTCGATCAGGTGCAAATCGCGAACGCGGACGCTGGAGGGGTAGCGCGCATCGCCTTTGAGCGGCTGGCCGTTGGCGTCGAAGAAGCTCAGCGTGGCGCCGACACCCAGCGCCTCGCCGATATTGCGTGCCATCGGTTGCTGCGCCGAACCGTTCCACTGCACCCAGTCGAAGGTCCAGATGTCCCAGAGTTGCGGGTAGTCCACCGGGGCATTGGCCACGCGGTAGTTATCCGGTGAAATCGCATCGCCGAAGCTCGCATTGGCGATACGCCCGAACGCGTCGGTACGGCCCGGGCCTTCTTCGGTCGGGTAGAGCCCGCGATGGGTGTCGTTCCAGGCGACTTTCAGGAAGGTGTCGAGCGAACTTTTGAAGTCTTCGCGCAGGGCTTGATGACGAGCGTCGTAATCCGCTCCCAGCACGTTGCGTGCGAAACGTTCGAATTTCCACGGGTTGTAGTAGGTCGAGGCGAGGCTGGCCACCAGTGCCTGACCGAAACTGCCACCGCGCAAGGTCGGCACGCTGGACGGTAGAACATGCTGCGCCGAGCCGCCGTCGATCCGCACGGCCTGGCCGTTGAAGCGCAGTTCGCCGGTGTGGCAGGCGGCGCAAGTGATGTCGAGAAACTGCTCCTGGCTGCCGGGATTCTGGTGCCGGGCGAAACCAACAGGCAAGTTGCCGGGATTGTTCGGCGTGGCTTTCTGCGCGGGATCGATCAGAAAGCCGAAGCGCGCCAGGTACTCGGGGGCGGCGAAGCGCTGTTGCGAAAAGGGCAGCTCCAGCGCGCCGAACCATTCGTAGCGCAGGCCTTTGACCTGGGTGCCTTGAGGGGTGAAGTAGTACGTCTGGCGATCGGCGGCGCTCCACTGTTCCAGATAATGCACCTGTTGCGCAGGGGTATAGGCCGGCAGTTTTGGGTTGGCGACGTAGTACAGAACCACGGCCAGGCCAAGGCCCAGCAGTACGGCGATCACAGCCATCAGGCGGAGTAAGAGGCGCAAGATAAACGTCCTTGTCGAGTTGTGTCTCCTTTATGCCTTAGCTCCTGTGGTGGCGGCAAGAGGCCATTACGCCAGATGATGTGGGATACGGCGTCGGCTCCTGTGGGATGAAGATGACAGAAACTTCATCGAGCCCATTCCCGAAATGCTTTAAAAGACCTGAACTTATCAGCAGTTTCCTGCTCTCATGCCGGTAGCCATTGGTCGTGGCCGCCTGATAAGCTCGCGGCTTTATTCGATTGCCCTTTAGGCGCATGAACAAGGAAATAGCATGAAACAGCATCGGTTGGCGGCGGCGGTGGCCCTGGTTAGCCTGGTACTTGCGGGTTGTGACTCGCAGACCAGCGTAGAGCTGAAAACCCCGGCGCAAAAAGCTTCCTACGGGATTGGCCTGAACATGGGCAAGAGCCTGGCTCAGGAAGGCATGGATGATCTGGATTCCAAGGCCGTAGCCCAGGGCATCGAAGATGCCGTCGGCAAGAAAGAACAGAAGCTGAAGGACGACGAACTGGTCGAAGCCTTCGCAGCACTGCAAAAACGTGCTGAAGAACGCATGGCGAAAATGAGCGAAGAGTCGGCAGCCGCTGGCAAGAAATTCCTCGAAGAAAACGCCAAGAAAGCCGGCGTAGTGACCACTGCTTCCGGTCTGCAATATGAAATCGTGAAAAAAGCGGATGGTCCTCAGCCTAAGCCGACCGACGTAGTGACTGTTCACTACACCGGCAAGCTGACCAACGGCACGACCTTTGACAGCTCGGTTGATCGCGGTAGCCCGATCGATCTGCCGGTCAGCGGTGTGATCCCGGGTTGGGTCGAAGGCCTGCAACTGATGCACGTCGGCGAGAAGTACAAGCTGTACATTCCTAGCGACCTGGCTTACGGCGCGCAAAGCCCAAGCCCGGCAATCCCGGCCAACTCGGTGCTGGTATTCGACCTGGAACTGCTGGCGATCAAAGATCCAGCAAAAGAAGACGCCGCCAAGTAACTGTCGTCTGCTTGAAAACAACGCCCCGCATTATGTGGGGCGTTGTTGTATCTGGCGTTTGGCAAAGTACAAAGAAAGCGAACGGATGCTGTAGGGTGGAGTCATAGCCTGTGAACAGGCCCGCGCTAGACGCACCTCGCGGCCAAGTCAATGAAATCTTGGGTTTTTTTATGTGAGTAAAAAACGCCCGATCTGAGTTGAGCCCTTATAAAACGGGGCTTCCAGCCGTGAAATGCAGCTCTGTTCACAAGGTTATCCACAATTTGTGTGGATAACATTTCAGCGGGAGGAAAAGATGAAAGCACCCTGGAATTTCGCTCGCTTCCTGCCCTTGGCTGGTCGCCTGCTGGCGAAAGGTCGTTTGCCGACCCTGCTGTTCGCCGTGGCCAGCAAAAGCGCCAGCGAAGGCGGGCGCCTGGGCAAACTCAAGGATGATCTGCGTCTTTTGCAGGCGCTGTGCCTGGCCTACTGGCGCGGCGAGTACCGCGCCATCAACCGCAAATCGATTCTGATCGTCATCGCCGGCCTGATGTACTTCCTCAGCCCCCTCGATGCCATCCCGGATTTTATCCCCGTGTTCGGCATGCTCGACGACATCGCGGTGCTCGCCTGGGTGATGAAAACCCTCGACGACGAACTCAATGCCTTCCGCGCCTGGCGCAACCGCCAGTTGCCGCAGAAGCTGGCCGTGGTCGAGCGACTGCCCGATACCCCCGAACAACTCCAGCTTCAAGGCCCCAAAGATGACTGAGATGTTTCAGTTTTCACCCAGAGATTGATGCCCCCGCGACCTTGGCCGCTGTTAGGATTACACTTCAAGGGAAAAGCGCCGACTCGCTAAGTGTCGTTGTCCTACGGGGAAGTCATGGATATTCAGATAATCACACGCGAAGGCGAGCCCGAATATGCGGTTCTGCCGTGGGCTCAGTATCAGGCTCTACTGAAAGCAGCAGGCATCGAGCAACAACCGCCGCGGGTCGCCAAAGCGCCACCCGCAGCAACACCAGACCAGATTCTTCCGGGTCTGGATCAACTCCGCAGTTTGCGCGAAGGGAAGGGCATCGCCATTGAGGCGCTCGCCCGCACGGTAGGCATCAGCCCGTCTTATCTGGCCTTGATCGAAAGTGGCGAGCGTCAACCCGACGCTGCGATTCGCCGCAGCCTGGCCTGGGAATTGACGGTGCCAGGGTGGAGGGATGAATCGTGAGCGTACGCATCAGTCGTCAACATTGGGATGGGTTGTTGGGTGAACTGGACCAGGCGCGCCGTCAGCGCCATCTACTGACTTACCGGGCACTGCTCGAGCGATTGCAATTGCCGACCCCGGCCATGCAAACCCTCACCGCCGCCCTTGAACACCTCGCCGCACTCGACGCCAAAGCCGAACAGCCCCTGCGCAGCTCACTGGTGATCAGCCAGGGCGCCAGCCGCCTGCCGCGCACCGGTTTCTTCGAATGCGTCGAGCGCCTGGGGCGATTCTCCGGGCCCTCCGACGGCGTCGCCGCCGCTTCATGGCACGCCTCGGAAGTGGTGCGGGTCTTCGAATACGAGTACCCCGAATCTGCGGAGGCCTGAGTGTTTTTACGACTCAAGGCGCGGGCAACCTACTGGTTGGCCCGCAGGCTGTTTCACTGGTCCTGGTTTGTGCGCCAGCCCCGAGTCTGGAGCTGGCTGGAAGGCCAGTTTGCCCGTATGGCCAACCTCGGCGATGTCGGCGCCCAAAGCTTCTATGGCCACATCCTGACCTTTCGCGGCGTCGGCCTCGGTGCGCGTGAAGAAGGCGTGCGCTTGCTGCGCCTGGCGGCGTTGGCGGGGGATGGCAAAGCGGCGTATCAGGTTGGGGTGATCAGTTTGGCCGGCACGCCGAGCAAAGCACCGGACCCGGTGGAAGCAGCGCGGTTTTGGCGGATCGCGGCGCAGGCCGGGCATCCGTTGGCGGAAATAAAGTTGAAAGGATTGGTGAGCGATAGTCCATCGCAGTGATCCGCTGATTGTTCAATAACCCGACGTGGCGCCTGACGATCGCCCGCGAAAAATACGTGTCCGCGTCATTTCCCTTGTGGCACGCAATGCCTACCCCTTATAAAAGCCACTGTTCCCTCTCGAAGTAAAAGGATACGAGCATGAGCGACGCCTGGAACGAAGGATATTTCACCGACGAAGGCTACACCTACAGCTATAGCCGGGAAATCAATCCAGTCTTCCTGCGTTATTGCTTGTTGCTGCGCGGTTTTGCCAGTCTGGAGACAACCGACGGCTATCACTGCGAATTGGGCTTTGGCCAAGGCGTCTCGATCAACATCCATGCCGCTGCCAACCCTGGGTCCTGGATGGGCACTGACTTCCATCCGGGCCAGGCCGCCCATGCCAATGCGCTGGCGTCCACCTGGAACAGCGACGCGCAACTGTATGACGACAGCTTCGAGCAACTGCTGGCCCGTCATGATTTGCCACAATTCGACAGCATCAGCCTGCATGGCATCTGGACCTGGGTCAGCCGCGACAACCAAAAACTGATCGTCGAATTCGCCCGACGTCACCTCAAGCCTGGTGGTCTGCTGTACATCAGCTACAACTGCTTCCCCGGCTGGTCACCTTCGGCACCCTTGCGTCATTTGTTCAGCCTGCACGACCGCTTTGCGACAAACCGCTCCGAACGCCCGGACCAGCGCATAGACGCCGCATTGCAATTCTCCGAAGCGCTGCTGGCGGCCAACCCTAACTACGCCGCCGCGGCCCCGAACCTGAACACCAAGCTGCAGAGCATCAAAGGCCAGGATCGGCAGTACGTCGCCCATGAATACTTCAACCGCGACTGGAACTGCATGTACTTCACCGACGTGGTCGACGCCCTGGCGCCGGCCAAACTCGACTTCGCCGCGACGGCCGTGCCACTGGATACGGTCGACCCGCTGAACTTGAGCGCAGAAGGCATGGACTTTCTGGAGGGCATCGATCACCCGATCATGCGCGAACAAGCGCGAGACTACTTCGTTAACCAGAACTTCCGCCGGGATGTGTACGTGCGCGGTGCCAACCGACTGTCCGCTTCCGAACACCGCCAAGGTCTGCTCAATACCCGTTTTGTCCTGCTGCAGCCGGCAGAAAGCGTCTCCGCCACCGTCAAGGGGCCGGCAGGCGAAGCGTCGCTGCAAGCGGAAATATACGGCCCGGTACTCGAAGCGCTGGCAGCCAACGCCTATGCACCCAAAACGTTGCGCCAATTGTCAGCGGCCGTGCCCTCGATGCCTTATGACGACCTGGCCCAGGCCGTCACCGTATTGGTCGGGATGAGCGCAGCGGCCCCGTGCCAGAGCGAAGCGGCCGAGAAACTGGTACAGGCACGCTGCACTACCCTCAACCTGCAGCTCTGCAAACGCTCGTTGCTCAGCAACAAAATCCAGGTCCTGGCCAGCCCGGTCACGGGCGGCGGCGTACCGATCGGCCGCTTCCAGCAACTGTTCCTGATATCGATCAAACAAGGCAAAAAACACCCGGCGGAATGGGCGCAACTGGCCTGGAGTGTCATCAGCGAACAAGGTGAGGGTATCGTCAAGGACGGCAAGGCGCTGACCACCGCGCAAGAAAACATCGCGGAACTGACCGAACAGGCGCAAGCATTTGCCGAGCAGTCGTTGGTGGTTCTCAAGGCGTTGAGCATCGTTTAACCCAAAGCGTCATTGATGCACCTGGCAGCGGATGTCAGGTGTTAATGAGTTGAATCCCATCAAGGAAGATAAATACAGTGAAAACAGCTCTCTGCGCCCTGTTATTGATAGGCCTGACCACCAGCGCACTCGCTGACTCCGTCGGCTTCCAGTCCTCCACACTGCCCGACCCGCAAAACGAGCGGCCACTGGAGATGGTCGTCTGGTACCCCACCGCAAGCACCGCCACCCCGCAACTGTTCGGCGACAACCCAGTGTTCATCGGCGCCCTCGCCGTGCCCAACGCACCACCGACGGCCGGCGAACATCCATTGGTGGTGCTCTCCCACGGCTTCGGCGGTAGTTGGATCAACCAGACATGGCTAGCCAGCGCACTCGCCCACAAGGGTTACATCGTCGCGGCAGTCAACCACCCCGGCACCACTAGCCGTGACCGCAGCCCCCAAGCCGCCGCGCAGTTATGGCAGCGACCTGCTGACCTGAGTCGGGCCATCGATGCGGTTACGGCTCAGCCGGAACAGTTTGGCGTGGTTGCGAAGGATCGAATTGCGGCTGTGGGGCATTCACTTGGCGGCTGGACCGTGCTGGAAATTGCCGGGGCGCGGTTTGATCCTGAGCGGTTTGCCAAGGACTGCAAGGTCCACTCGACGTTGTCCAGTTGCACCGCCTACCAAACGATGAACCCCGCAAGCACGTCGGCATCGAAGACTCGGTTGGCTGCCGACTTGCGCGATAAACGCGTTACTGCAGTTGTTTCATTGGACCTAGGGCTGTCGCGTGGGATGACCGATGAAAGCCTCGCGAAGTTGCCGGTGCCGACGTTGGTGATTGCAGCGGGTGTGCCGTCTGAAGAGCTTCCTGCTGAGTTGGAGTCTGCTTATTTGGCTAAGCGGTTGCCTCAAGCGTCGAAGCAATACGTTGAGATAAGTGATGCCAGCCACTTTAGCTTTATGGCGGTGTGTAAGCCGGGGGCGGTGGCGATGCTTGAAGAAGCGGTGCCGGGGGATGGGATTATTTGTGGGGATGGGGAGGGTGGGAGGACGCGGGTGGTGATTCAGCAGGAGGTCGCGTCGTTGATCGAAGCGTTTTTGGCGAAATTATCTCGCGGCTGAATGGACGGTTTTATTGACTACTGGCATCTATGGATTGTAGGTGATCATCAGGTAGCTGCGGGCGCCGCTGCTATACCCCAAACTTGCTAGCTCCTTTGTTTTGGAGGCGATCGTCTTGAGTTGATGCAGCCATTTGCGAAAGGCAGTAACCGGCCAGAAGCGGTCTGTCGCAGCTGTCTGCGTCCGCCCCATAGATGCCCTTAGCGAAGAGCAGCTACCGACCTAAAGCTGCTGTTGGGGTCTGGGGTGCATTGGCGAGAAACAAGCAAAGGAGACACTCGACGCCCAGGGCCTATTCGCCCTTGGTCATTTCAACTCTCCCCATCTCCAACGCTCCGCTGAGTTGCACTGCATTTAGTACACGGGCGGGAAGGATAGTGAAAAGGGCTGCGAGTAGACCGTGTCGCCAGTGGCCATGAGATGCGAGTGTGTGGCCTAAATGAGACAGTGCTGCGCTGGCAGCCATTTCTGGTGGATTGGCGAGCCATAAGCGAATGAACCTACTCCACGCCTGCACACTGATGGTGTTAGCTTGTATTCATCACTTGGCTGACCTCTAAATATGAGTCTTCCAACATCCAAAATAGGGTTTAGAGGAGACCAGTAGTCCAGCAACTGGCGTGCAGTGTGGAAAGGTAATTCTGTTGGATTTGCCATTGATTCTTGACTCCGCTTCCGTTTGGCGGCCTCCAGTGTAATTGCCTCTCGATAGCCAGGGTATTGCAGTTCACTCAGAGCTATGGTCGCCCTTGAACGTACGTTAAGAACGATGCCGTTTGATGCAGCACAATACGTCCTAGCTTCACAAACTGAGGCATTTTTTTGCCTGTGGGTGTCAATCTCCCAAAGACGGCATCAGTGTCTACTTCTGATTTGCGGCTGCTGATTTGCATCCGTAAAATCCGTCGCGGCGGCTGTGCGCGGGCACGCTTCGGTGTGGTCGAGTGTCTCTGGGGCTCGATATTCCTACCCCGCGTATGGCTGCCACCCATGCCTGTAGGAAGGCATCTGGCAGCTCCTATTCTTCCTGGAGTTATAAAAATGCCAACACTACACCCCGACCCACCCTACGAAAAACCAACCCCCCACCCCAAAAGCCGCTTCATGGCCCTCACCAGCAATTGCGACGACATGCCGACCTTGTTCGTTGATACCCACGCCCCGCTAGACGTTTTGTATGACGCCGCCAATTACCGAATCCGTGCCGTAACCCAGGTACTGGAAAACATGTCCATGCGCGGTTCGATTGATTGTGAGTCCTTCATTCTCAGCGACTTTGCGTTGCTGTGTGCCATTCCTTTGCGGGACGGGTGTGATGTGTTGGATGTGTTGGGGCGGCGGTTGCGGGCGATGCCTGCGGCGGAATAGTTTTCAGATCTCGGATGTCTGATCTGGCGTCTTCGCGGGCAAGCCTCGCGCCTACAGGGTTTTGTGTGGGGCGCAATAATCACGCATGACGCGAAGCCCGTAGGAGCGAGGCTTGCCCGCGAATGCGTCAGGTCAATCACCGGTGTCCTATCAGCAGTTCATCTTCTCGCCCAGGCACCGCCAGGCTATCAATCACATGCACGCTATACCCAGGGATGTTCTTCGCGTGGTGCTTGGCTTGTGAGGCCATTTCTGCCAATTGGCTCGCGTCGAGTCCGGCGCAGGCTTTGGGGTGCAGGTGCACGACTCCGATGGACAGTGACAGCAATGGGAATTCTTGCCGTACGCCTTGGCGATTCGGGGCGATGAAGCAGCCGGCTTCCAGGTGTTCGGCGCGATAGAAGCGTCGGCATTGGCTTTGGAAGTCGTCCAGCAACTGGTTGAGGCGTTTGCGCCAGTCTTCCGGGCCGAGCACCATCAAGAAGTCATCACCGCCGATATGTCCTACGAAGTCGCGGGACGGGTCGACGCGATCATTCAGACACTGCGCCAAACACAGTAGGACTTCATCTCCGCGACCGTAGCCGTAGATGTCGTTGAAGGGTTTGAAGCTGTCGATGTCGACGTAGCAGATCACCGATTCCCGGGCTTGTTGCAGCAGGCGGGTCAGGCATTGCTGGATCGGGACGTTGCCGGGCAGCAGGGTGAGTGGGTTGGCGTAGCGGGCTTGTTGGATTTTCAGTTCGGTGATCAGTTTGAGCACGTCGATCACCCGGCCGAGTCCGAGGTAGCTGCCGTTGAGGGTGATGATGAAGTCTTCTTCGATGCGTTGCCGGGCGCGGCTGGTGATGAGGCGGCTGACTTGTTGCAGCGACTGGCTCATTTCGACGGCGAGGAAGTCGTCGTTCATCAAGCGGCTGATCGGTTTGCGGGCGAAGAGGTCGGTGGCGAAGGGCTTGAGCAGGGCGTCGGAGAGCGAGTGGCGGTGGACGATGCCGCAGGGCTGGCCTTGTTCGTCGAGCACCGCCAGGGAGTTGAGGTTGGCTTGGCGGCGGAAGGCTTCCAGTACGGCAGCGGTCGGGGTGTCGCGGTCCACGGCCGGTTGTTCGTTGAGCAGGGCGCTGAGGTCGCTGCCTTCGTCGTTCAGTGCGACCGAGGTGCTTTCCTGTTTGGGCATCAGCGCGCGTGCGTCCCGGGGCGGATGTTCCTGGGGACGGCAGAGCAGATAGCCCTGCACCAGATCGACGCCCATTTCGGTCAGCACCGCCAGTTCTTCCGGCAGTTCGATGCCTTCGGCGATCACTTGAGCGCGGGAGGCCTTGGCGATTTGCAGGATCGAGCCGACGAATTCGCGCTTGAGCGCGTCCTGATGGATGCCGTCGATAAAGTGCCGATCAATCTTCACGTAGTCCGGGCGCAGCTCCGACCACAATCGCAAACTCGAATAACCGGCACCCAGGTCATCCAGCGCAATGGAAAACCCCATCGCCCGATAGTGATGCAGGGCGTTTTGCAGCAACTGGAAATCATCGGTCGGGGTTTGCTCGGTGAGCTCGATCACTACCTGGCTCGGTGGTATGCCGAAGTCCTGTAGCAGTTGCAAGGTGCGGCCCGGTTGGTGCGAGGTTTCGAGCAGGGATTCCGGTGACACGTTAAGGAACAACTTGCCCGGCAGTTGCTGTTCATTGAACCGGCGACAGGCGCTCTGACGGCAAGCGATTTCCAGCTCGCTGAGGCGTCCGGCCTGGCGGGCCACGGCGAACAGGGCGATGGGGGAGTGCAGCGGACTGTTGGAGGGGCCGCGACTCAGGGCTTCGTAGCCAACGATTCGTCGTTCGGAGAGGGAGATGATCGGCTGGAACAGACTGTGCAAACCGCTTTGAGCCAGTATTGAACTCAAGGCACTCAGCTGTTCGGTAGTGGTCATGGCGATCTCTGGCGATAAAAAAAGGACTGGGAGCGGACTCTTGATTCAAGAGGCGCTCCCAGTCCTGTATTTCACGACAGAATGATGACTGTTTGATGACGCTCCGGGGAGCGTCAGCATTAAATTGCCATCATCTTAATGCTTGGCCACCTGATTGCTCAGTTTCAAGTAATCCAGCAGTACCCGGCCGCTTTCGCTCAGGTAGGCATCGTCTTCCGGCTTGATTTTGTCCGGCTCGGCCGCGATGGCGTCTTCGTCTTCTTTCTTCAGCTCTTTGAGCGGTTCTTCGCCTTTGGCCTTGCGGCGCAGGTTTTCCATCACCAACTGCTTGGCTTCGATGTCGGCATGTTGCTTGCGACGATCGGCTTCGTTGAGGCTGACGGTTTTTTCTTCCATCAGCTTCTGGGCCAGGGCCAGCTTGTCACGGATGAACACAAACTCTGCGTCCTTGGCCGAACGTGCGTCGTGCTCGGATTTGAGCTCGGCGATGTACGGCTTGAACGGGTCGCTCGCAGGCTTGATCGCAGCCTTGATGGTGTCCCACGGCATGGCTTCCGGCAGCGCGCTTTCGCCGATTTCCTTGGTGTCGATGATCGACGGGAAATCCACATCCGGCAGTACGCCCTGATGCTGGGTGCTCTGGCCGGATACCCGGTAGAACTTGGCCAGGGTCAGTTTCAGTTCGCCATGGTTCAGCGGCTGAATGGTCTGCACGGTGCCTTTACCGAAGGTCTGGCCGCCGATGATCAGTGCGCGGTGGTAGTCCTGCATGGCGCCGGCGAAGATCTCCGATGCCGAGGCGGACAAGCGGTTGACCAGCAACGCCATCGGGCCTTTGTAGAACGCGCCCGGGTTTTCATCTTCCAGCACGTCGACACGGCCATCGGCGTTACGCACGAGTACGGTCGGGCCTTTGTCGATGAACAGGCTGGTCAGCTCGGTGGCTTCCTGCAACGAGCCGCCGCCGTTGTTGCGCAGGTCGATGACGACGCCGTCGACTTTGTCTTTCTGCAACTCGGTCAGCAGTTTCTTGACGTCGCGAGTGGTGCTCTTGTAGTCCGGATCGCCCGCACGGAACGCCTTGAAGTCGAGGTAGAAGGCCGGGATCTCGATGACGCCGAGTTTGTAGTCCTTGCCGTCCTGTTTCAGGTTGAGGACCGACTTCTTCACAGCCTGGTCTTCAAGCTTCACGGCTTCGCGGGTGATCGACACGATTTTGCTGGTCTGGTCGTTCGGCGCATTGCTGGCCGGAATCACTTCCAGGCGCACCACGGTGCCTTTCGGCCCACGGATCAGCTTGACCACTTCGTCCAGACGCCAGCCGACCACGTCGACCATCTCTTTGTTGGCCTGGGCCACGCCGATGATCTTGTCGGCCGGTGCCACCTGCTTGGTCTTGTCGGCCGGGCCTGCCGGCACCAGACGCACGACTTTCACTTGGTCGTTATCGCTCTGCAACACGGCGCCGATGCCCTCGAGGGACAGGCTCATGTTGATGTCGAAGTTCTCCGCGTTATCCGGCGACAGATAGTTGGTGTGCGGGTCGTAGGACATGGCGAAGGTGTTGATGTACGCCTGGAAGATGTCTTCCGGACGGGTCTGATCCAGGCGCGACAATTGGTTCTTGTAGCGCTTGGTCAGGGTTTCCTGGATTTGCTTGGAATCCTTGCCGGCGATCTTCATCCGCAGGACTTCGTCCTTGACGCGTTTGCGCCACAGGTCGTCGAGTTCGGCGGTGGACTTGAGCCACGGAGCATCCTTGCGATCGATCAGCAAGGTTTCCTTGGTGGTGAAGTCGATCTTGTCGACGCCTTTGTTCAGCTCGGCAAGGGCGAAGTCCAGACGCGCTTTGACGCGGTCCAGGTAGCGCTTGTAGATGGTGAACCCGGCGTTGAGGTCGCCGCTTTTGAGGAAGTCGTCAAACTGCGTCTTCCACTTGTCGAATTCGGCGATGTCGCTGGCCATGAAGTAGCTGCGCGACGGGTCCAGCAGCTTGAGGTAGCTGTCGTAGATGATCACCGAGCGCGCGTCGTCGAGCGGCGGCTTGCTGTAGTGATGGCGCTTGAGCAGTTCGACGACGTTCAGGCTGGCGATTACTTCGTCACGATCTGGCTGAAGGTTGTCCCAGCTATTGGCGGCAAACGAATTGCTCGACAGCGGCAACAGGCCGATACCGATAAATAGGGCTAGGGCGGTGCTTGGGAACAGATGCTTCATGCTGATTCGACGCGGGGACAATTGATCACGCATATTAGGCCGTCTTTGAAGTCGCCGGTTCCACAAAGGGCCGGTCACATAATGCAAGAAAGCCCGGCGCTACAGCTACGGGCTCAGTCCAGACTCACTATGGAGGCACTGTGAAAGCATTGCAAGGCGTTGACGGTCAAGTGGAGTGGGTTGAAGAGCCGAGTCCTGCGTGTGATGTAGGACAAGTTCGCATCCGGGTGGCGGCAGCGGGTCTCAATCGCGCCGATTTATTACAAAAAGCTGGCCTTTATCCACCACCGCCCGGCGCCAGCCAGGTGCTCGGTCTTGAGTGTTCCGGGGTGATCAGCGAGGTCGGCGCGGGCTCGTCCTGGCAGGTGGGAGACCGGGTCTGCGCCTTGCTGGCCGGGGGCGGGATGGCCGAAGAGGTGGTTGTCGACGGACGGCACGTGCTGCCGGTTCCCGAAGGTTTGTCGTTGGCCGAGGCGGCGGCGTTGCCGGAGGTGTACGCGACTGTTTGGTTAAATTTATTTCATCTGGCCGGGCTCAAACCCGGTGAGAAAGTTCTGCTGCACGCCGGGGCCAGTGGAATCGGTTCAGCCGCCATTCAGTTGTGCAAGGCGTTTGGCAACCCGTGCTGGGTCAGCGTCGGTTCTGCGGAGCGTTTGGCCTACTGCGAAGCGCTGGGTGCCCAGGGTGGCGTGGTGCGCACCGGGGATCTGGAGAGCTTGAGCGATCTGGGGCCGTTCGATGTGATC
The DNA here is from genome assembly GCF_037049705.1 of Janthinobacterium sp. LPB2021202312-11-4. Classification (NCBI taxonomy): domain Bacteria; kingdom Pseudomonadati; phylum Pseudomonadota; class Betaproteobacteria; order Burkholderiales; family Oxalobacteraceae; genus Janthinobacterium; species Janthinobacterium sp. LPB2021202312-11-4. The sequence goes on from NZ_JBAGKV010000004.1 coordinate 202,390, forward strand.
CTCGACCCGGTGGGCGGCAATTACGCGGCGCTGAACCTCAAACTGACGGCCCTCGATGGTCGCTGGGTGCTGATCGGCCTGATGGGTGGCCGCGAGGCGAAACTGGATCTGGCCCAGGTGTTGGGCAAACGGGTGCAACTGCTGGGCTCGACGTTGCGCAGTCGTGATGATCAGTTCAAGGCGGATTTGTTTAGCGACCTGAGCCAGCACGTGTGGCCGTTGTTTGCGGAAGGGCGGTTGAGTCCGCAGTTGGCCAAGGCGTTCCCGATCAAGGATGCGGAAGCGGCGTTTGCGGAGTTGGCGAGCAACAAGGTGTCGGGCAAGTTGGTGTTGGTGATCGACGACAGCCTGGTTTGATAAACCCTGTAGGAGCGAGGCTTGCCCGCGAAGAACGATAACGCGGTCTGACAGATGCACCGCGTCGCTTCATTCGCGGGCAAGCCTCGCTCCTACAGGCGCGGTATTCCACGTGTGGTGTGAGATGGTGAAAAGATCGCAGCCTTCGGCAGCTCCTACAGGGTGTACACCATCCCAATGTAGGCGCTGCCGAAGGCTGCGATCTTTTGCTTTTACTTCCAGAGGTGGATTGGCCAGCCGGCCTTTTCGGCATGTTCCAGCAACACCGGGTCCGGATTCACCACATGCGGGAAATCCACTTTCAGCAACAACGGCAAGTCATTGCGTGAGTCCGAGTAAAAACTCGCGCCCTCGAGGTTTTCCTCTTCGGCATCCAGCCACTCCAGCAAGCGGATGATCTTGCCTTCGCGGTAGGTCAATGTGCCGACGGTGTTGCCGCTGTACACGCCATGGGCCACTTCCAGCTCGATGCCGAGAATCTCGTCGATCCCCAGGCGATCGGCGATCGGCCGCACCAAGTGCGTGCCCGACGCCGAAATCACCAGAATCCGGTCGCCGGCCTTGCGGTGGGCGGCGATGGTTTTGGTGGCGTCGCTGAAAATGATCGGCTCAATGAAGTCTTCCACCCACGGGCCAACCAGGTGATCGACCTCTTCCGGCGTGCGCCCGATCATCGGCTCCAGGCTGAAGGTCATGTAGTCCTCCATCCGCAGTTTGCCGTGGCTGTAGGCGTCCATCAGTTCGTTGTTCTGCCGCATGAACGACTCGGGATCAACCCAGCCCAACCGGCCCATCTGTTCGCTCCAGAGGGTGGCGCAGTCGCCGTGGATCAGGGTTTCGTCCAGATCAAAAATTGCCAGGGCCATCAGTGCAGTTCTCTCTTCAACATCAGCAAAGGCATCAGGCTACCTCACACAGGGCCGTCGGATCGATGGAAAGCGCCAGGCGCTGACCATCGGGATGCAGATCGGCCGCCGAGCGGTTTAGCACGTCCACCACCAACTCCACACCCCGGGCTTCGATCCGGTAGCGAATCACGTTGCCCAACAGGCTGTGGCTGCGGATCTGCGCATCGAGTTCGCCGTTGAGGCTCAGCTCGATGGCTTCCGGGCGAATGGCGATGCGGTGGGTGATCGGTCGTTGCAGCAGTTTTGAGGCGGCGTCGGCGTCCAGCAGGTTGTAGTTGCCGATGAAGCCGGCGGCGAACACATCCACCGGTGCGGTGTAGAGGGTTTCGGCGTCGCCGCTTTGGACGATTTTTCCCTGATTCATCAGGAAGATTCGGTCAGACATGGTCAGGGCTTCTTCCTGATCGTGTGTGACGAAGATCGTGGTCAGGCCGAGTTCGCGCTGGATCGCACGGATCTGTTCGCGCAGGTGCTTGCGAATTCGCGCATCGAGGGCCGACAACGGCTCATCCAGCAGCAACAACCGAGGCCGGGTGACCAGCGAGCGGGCCAGGGCCACACGCTGGCACTGGCCGCCGGACATTTGATGGGGATAACGGCCGGCGAAGTCATTCAACTCCACCAGTTTCAACACTTCGGCGACACGCTTGTGGCTGTCGTCGGCGTTGACCTTTTGCATGCGCAAACCGAAGGCAACGTTCTGCTCCACGGTCATGTTCGGGAACAGTGCGTAGCTCTGGAACACCATGCCGATGCCGCGCTTCTGCGGGCTCAACGGCACGATATCGACGCCATCGAGCAGGATCTTGCCGCCATCCACTGAGGTCAGCCCGGCGATGCAGCGCAGCAACGTGGACTTGCCGCAACCGGAGGGGCCGAGGAGGGTGACGAATTCGCCCTTCTGGATTTCGCAGTTGATGTCGCTGAACACCGTGGTGCCCGCGTAGTTTTTCTGCAGATGTTGGACGCTGACATAGCTCATTCGCTTTTGTCCTTGTTCAAGATATTGGCCGCCCAGGTCAGAACCAGCACAAAGAAGAAGTAGGAAATCACCAGCGCACTGGTGAAGTGGCCGCTGCTGTTACGCATGTTGTTGAGGTAGACCTGCAAGGTTTCGTAGCGCGTGCCGACCAGGATGTTGGCGAACACGAACTCGCCGAACAGGAACGAGAACGACAGCAGCAACGCCACCATCAAACCCTTGCGCAAGTTCGGCAGCACCACCAGGAACGCCGCTTGAAAGGTGCTGGCGCCGAGCAGTTGAGCGGCGTCCATCAGGTCGCGCAGGTTGATTGCTTGCAGGTTGTTGGTGATCGCCCGGTACATGAACGGCAGCGCCACGGTGAAGTAGCAACCGATCAGAATCCACGGCGTCCCGACCATCGCAAACGGCCCGGAACCGTAGAGTTGCAGCAGCCCTACCGACGACACCACTGGCGGCACCGCAAAGGGCAGCAGGATCAGGATGTTCATCAGCGCATCGAGTTTCGGGAAGTGGTAATGCACCACGAACAGCAGCGGCAGGATCAGCACCACTGACAGAATCAGCGCACCGACACAGACCAGCAACGACTGCCCGAAGGCGTGCAGAAAGCGCGGGTCACTCCATAGCTGCACATACCATTTGAAGGTGAAACCGCTGGGCAAAATGGTCGCTGACCAACTGCTGGCAATCGAGTAGATCAGCGTGCCGGCCAGGGGCAGCAGCAGAATCGCAAACAGCAGATAGACCACGACCCGGTGATAGACACCAATAGGCCCTAATTCAGCGCGAGACATGGTAGCTCCTCTTCAACAGCAACTGATGCACGATGGTCACCAGGGTCATCAACGCCACCAGCACCACGGCCAGCGCACTGGCGAGGTTCGGGTCGAGGGAAATATCGCCGGAGACCATCGCCGCGATGCGGATCGGCAGCACGTTGAAGTTGCCGGTGGTCAGGGCGTAGACCGTGGCGTAGGCGCCGAGGGCGTTGGCCAGCAGGATCACGAAAGTGCCGAGCAGCGCCGGGGTCAGCACCGGCAGACCGATGTGGCGCCAGTATTGCCAGCCATTGGCGCCGAGCAGTTCGGCGGACTCGCGCCAGTCTTCGCGCAGGGCATCGAACGCCGGGTAGAGCAGCAGCACACCGAGGGGAATCTGGAAGTAGGTGTAGAGAATGATCAGCCCGGTTTTCGAGTACAGGTTGAAGTCCTGAATGATCCCGGCCTGCTTCAACATGATCGTGAAACTGCCGTTGAAGCCCAGCAGAATGATGAACGCGAAGGCCAGGGGCACGCCGGCAAAGTTGCTAGTCATGTTGGCGAAGGCGTTGACGAAGTTGCGCAGTTTCGAGTCGACCCGGCGCAGGGAATAGGCGCCGAGCACCGCGATGATGATCCCGAACACGCTGGACCAGAAACTGATCTCAAGGCTGTACTGGATCGCCTGCAAGTAGAACTTCGAACTGAAAATCTTGGTGAAGTTTTCGATGCCCCAACCGAACTCTTCCGATTGCAGGCTGTTGATCATCACCCAGACCAGCGGGGCGATCTCGAACACGATAAAGAACAGCGCGAAGGGCACCAGGCATAAGGCCGCCAGCCATTTACTGCGAGTCATGAGATTCACTTGAGCAGCTCCCGGCACACAGGTTTGTCGTGGGCCACGCCCAGCAGTTCGCACACGGTGCCGCAGATTTCAGTCTGTTTCGGCACGGCGCCGGCATTGAAACTGAAGGCGTCGCCGAGGACGAACAGCGGTACTTCGCGTTCTTCCGGTAACAGGCCGTTGTGGGAGCGGTCGTTGTTCATGCCGTGGTCGGCGGTCACCAGCACCTGGTAACCGGCGTCGAGCCAGCCTTGCAGGTAATCGGCCAGGATGATGTCGGCCGAACGGGCGCTGTTGCGGTATTGCGGGGTGTCGAGGCCGTGCTTGTGCCCGGCGTCGTCGATATTCATGGGGTGGATCAACAGAAAGTTCGGTGCATGGCGCAGGCGCAGGTTCTCGGCGTCGGCGAACAGGTGCGAGTCGGGGTAGTGATCGCTCCAGTAGAAATGCCCGTGCTGGATCGGCAATTGCGGGTTGTCGGTGTGACGGTCCCGTGCGGCCACGAACGGCGAACGGTTGTACAGCTCGCTGACCCAGTGATAGGCCGCTGCCGCAGTGACAAGGCCGGCGTCGCGGGCGTAGTGATAAATGCTGCGCTGGTTGGACAGGCGCGAGACGTTGTTGTGGACGATGCCGCTGTCGATCGGCGTGACGCCGGTCAGGATGCATTCATACAACGGACGGGACAGGGCCGGCAGTTCGCACTCCAGTTTGTAGAGCGCTGCGCGTCCTGCGCCGACGTAAGCCTGCAGGTGCCCCATGGCGTGGCGCGCGACCTCGTAATTGAGACCGTCGAGCACGACAAGGATGACGTTGTGCTTCATAGGGGCGATGACTCCGAATCAAAACTGAACGGTGTAGGAGCTGCCGCAGGCTGCGATCTTTTGATCTTGATTTTAAAAATCAAAGTCAAAAGATCGCAGCCTGCGGCAGCTCCTACAGATGAAGCATTACTTCATTTCGACGATAACTTCTTCGTTCCACTTCTGCGGCAGGGCCTTGGACGTCTTCTCCCACGCATCTGCGTCTTTGATCGGGGTGACCTTTTTGTACTGCTCGTTCGGCAGCAGCTTGGCCTGGACTTCAGCTGGCAGTTGCAGGTGTTCGGCGCGGATCGGACGGGCGTTGCCGCGCGCCAGGTTGATCTGGCCGGCGTCGCTGAAGATGTATTCGCGGGTCAGTTTGGCGGCGTTCGGGTTCTTCGCGTATTTGTTGATGATGGTGGTGTAACCGGAAATCACCGAACCATCGGACGGGATCAGCACAACGTAGTCATCCGGGTTGGCCATCTTCGCTTTGTAGCTCAGGCCGTTGAAGTCCCAGACCACGCCGACTTCGATTTCACCCTTTTCCATGGTGGCGATTGTCGGGTTGGCCATCGACAGACGACCTTGTTTGGCGATGTCTGCGAACAGCAGCAGGGCGGGTTGAATGTTTTTCTCGTCACCACCATTGGCCAGGGCAGCGGCCAGTACACCGTTGGCAGCTTGAGCGGCGGTACTTACGTCACCGATGGAGACTTTGTACTTGCCGTTCTTCAGGTCAGCCCATTTGGTCGGGGCTTCGGAGCCGTGCAGCAGCTTTTTGTTGACGATGAACGCGATGGTGCCGGTGTAGGCCAGGGCCCAGTTACCGTCCTTATCCTTGGCCCAGTCCGGGACTTGCGCCCAGGTGCTTGGCTTGTACGGTTGCACCACGCCTTGCTTGACCGCGATCGGGCCGAAGGCTGCGCCAACGTCGCCGATGTCGGCACTGGCGTTGTCTTTTTCAGCGGCGAACTTGGCGATTTCCTGGGCCGAGCTCATGTCGGTGTCAATGTGTTTCAGGCCGTAAGTCTTGGCCAGGTCGTCCCAGGTGCCCTTCCAGTTGGCCCAGTCATCGGGCATGCCGACGCTGTTGACGGCGCCTTCCGCTTTCGCAGCGGCTTCGAGGGTTTTCAAATCCGTATCAGCAGCCATGGCGGCGGTGCACATGGCAATGGTCGAGCCTAACAGTGATGCCAGGAAAAGCTGTTTCATCCGAAGCTCCTTTGGGCGTTTTCAACGCTGCGATTGCGGTTGTGTTGGTCTAGGTCAGCAATACCTGAGCCAATTTAAGGGGACTGCATGACACTTTCATGTCGCTCGTCGCCTGGCAGGACTTTTATTTGTCCGGTATTGGTGGCTGCCCGGTAAGCGTAGACCATGGGCAAAGGCCCGCTACACAAGGGACTTGGCCGATGTATTGCAGGGTTTGCAGGGAGAATTTTGACGACCGTTGGGCAATATTGTCATCTCACAGTCATCTGCACTGCCTAGGCTTGCAGAACGTTAATGAGCCGGTTTTGCCGTGCGGTTCTGCCCCGAAACAGTGCTGGTCTAGTCCAGATAGGTAACGTTAATGCGCGATGAGGCTACAAAAGCGGTGACAGCCATTGGCCAGGTCCTGCAAGAACAGCTCGACCACGGCTTGTTGGCGGCGGGCAGCAAGTTGCCGGCCGAGCGCAAGCTCAGTGAGTTGTTCGGGACCACGCGGATTACCGTGCGTGAAGCGTTGTTACAGTTGGAAGCGCAAGGCCAGATTTATCGCGAGGAGCGCCGTGGCTGGTTTGTCTCGCCACCGCGACTGGCCTACAACCTGATGCAGCGCAGCCACTTTCACGCGATGGTCAGCGCCCAAGGGCGAGTGCCCTCCACCGAAGTGATTTCGGCGCGCTTGCAGCCGGCGTCGGCGGCGGTGTGTGACTGGTTGCAACTGCCGGCGCTGTCGAGCGTGATTCAGATTTGCCGGGCCCGGCGCATCGATGGGCGGCTGGTGTTGTACGTGGAGCATTATCTGAATCCGCAGTATTTTCCGGGGATTCTGGACTTCGATCTGAATCAGTCGATCACCGAGCTGTATGCCCGGCACTACGATTTGCATTACGGGCGGGTACGCTTCGAGATTGTGCCGACGTCGTTGTCGGTGGATGCGGCGGCGGCCTTGCGGGTGTCGGTGGGCAGTCCGGGGTTACGGATTGCCCGGGTCAATTACGATCAGCATGAACGGTTGATCGACTGTGATCTGGAGTTTTGGCGGCATGATGCGATTCATGTCGGGGTGGATGTGGTCTAGCAAGCAGCCCGATTACCCCGTAGGAGCTGCCGCAGGCTGCGATCTTTTGATCTTGCTTTTCTGCGCCCCCGGAAAGATCAAGATCAAAAGATCGCAGCCTGCGGCAGCTCCTACAGAGGCTGGTCCTTTTGTGGGCCGCCGCCGGCGGTGACGACTTGAATGCTCATGCGCGGTGTCGCCAGATCCAGCCCGGCCTCATCCAGATGGCGCTTGAGCGACAAGTTGAATGCCCGGGAAACCTCCCACTGCTTGATCGGCGCGGTCTTGAATCTGGCGCGCAGAATCGCGCTGCCGGACTCGAAACTTTCCACTCCCTGAATCTCCAGCGGCGACCAAATGTTGCGGCGTTGCAGCGGGTCGGTGCGCATCTTCTGGCCGACTTCGCGCATCAGTTTGATCGCGTCATCGATTTCCATGTTGTAGGGCACCGCCACCCGGAAGATCGCGTAGCCGAATTCCCGGGAGTAGTTCTTGATGCTTTTGATTTCGCTGAACGGGATGGTGTGAACGATGCCGTCGATGTCCCGCAGACGCACGGTGCGGATGGTCAGGCCTTCGACGGTGCCGAGGTGGCCGCCGACGTCCACGTAGTCGTCGATGGCCAGGGAGTCTTCGATGATGATGAACAGCCCGGTGATCAAATCCGCGACCAGCGACTGCGCACCGAAACCGATGGCCAGGCCGATCACACCGGCACCGGCCAGCAGGGGCGTGACGTTCATGCCCATGTTCGCCAGCGCAACGATCAGCGCAATGATGAAGATCGCCACGAACAGCACGTTGCGGATCAGCGGCATCATCGTTTGCGCACGGGCATTGGCCAGGCCTTTGCGCGAGCGGGTGAGGGCGTGGTGCACGGCGGTGTCGCTGAGAATCCAGATCAGCCAGGCGAAAATCAGTGTGCCGATCAGGCTGAATAACTTGACGCTGACCTCATGGCCTTCGCCTTCGGTGAAGGCAATCAGTGACATGCCCCAGACCCGCAGGCCCAGTTCGATGAACACCAGCCACACCACCAGGTGGGCGAGGGTGTAGCAGAAGCTTTTCAGGCGTTCGGAATACAGCGCGTGGCGTTTGATCCCGCGTTGCGGTTTGAGTGAGTGCCGGCGCACCAAACCGTTGATGACCATGCACAACACCAGCAGCACGGTGCAGATTAGCGACTGGCGCAACGCCGTGCTGGTATCGCCCGCCGAAATGAACGTGGCGAACAGGGAAATGCACACCAGCACCAGCGCCGGGACGTACCAGAAGGTGCCGAGGATATCGATGGTGTCGCTCAGGGCGCGGCGGGTCAGGCGTCGGGACAATGGCTGGTTGCGGATCAAGTGGGCGATCGGCCGGCGGAAACGCAGGATGAACAACCCGGTGGACAACGCGGCTAGCACGTTCGCCACGGTGGCAGCGGTGTGCGCGAGATGGCTGCCGAGGCTGGCGACCAGGCGCGGATCGTTCAGGGCCTCGCCGAACGCGGCGAAACTGCCGATCAGCCACAACGGCCGGAAGGCCTGATGGCGCAGGATGTACAACGCGCGATGGCGGTGCGGGCCGTCGAGCACCGAAAACGCAATCACGCAAATCGCCGAGAAACAGGTGCCGACCACCAGCGCATAGGCCAGCACCATCGCCAGGCTTTTGCCCAGTGACGAAGGCAGCGCGTAGGTCATGTAAACGGTCATCACCAGGGCAATCAGCCACGGCCCGAGTTTGCGCAGGGCAAAGCGCAACATGTCGAGGGCCTTGGGGTGTTGCGGCAGTTCTTCGGTCAGGCCGAAACGCAGGCGCACCCGATGGCCGAGCCAGATCAGCGCGGCGGCCAGCAGGCTCCAGACCATCAGGATCATCGAGAAGGCAAAGATGATCGGCAGCCATTCATTGGCCGGCAGCATCAGGGCGGACAGTTCTTCCTTGGCCAGATCGAACTCTTCTGACCAGAGGGTGATAGGGCTGTCAGCGCCGGAAAACTGCTTTTCGAAACTGGCCAGGGTGCCGCCGATCAGGCCGAGTACACCGACTTCGGAAGGGGGTTGGGCTTTTTTGGTGACGTCGCGCAGCTTCTTCAGGTCCGCCAGCAGTTTGCTGCGTTGCTGGTCGTTTTCCAGGGACTTGATGACTTCATCCAGAGATTGCCCCAAGGGCTCCTGCGCTTCGGGCTGGGTTTTCGCCGAGTTGTTGAGCAGCCCCGGCAAGCTGACCGCCTGGGCAGGCGCCATCGGCAGCAGCGTCATGAGGCAGATCAGGAGGAAACACGGCAGGGCGAAAAGACGAGCGAACACTAGGCGGTCAACCTCGGGATGAGCGGATCGACCGAGTGTACGAGCCCGTCAAAATCAATGCGAGCCAGGCGCACGGATTTATTCGTTGAGCTTGGCCAGGATTTTGTAAACCACTGTGGCAAGGATCAACAGCATACCGACCCACATGGCGAAGACGCCGGCATTTTTATCTCGGAAATTGAAGCCGATGGCCAGCAGGATCATCCCGGCGAGAATCGGGATCAGCATGGCGTGGAACGAAGACATCGAGATCATGGGTGACTGCCTTGTCGTAGGTGATGTTTAAAGTTTAGGTCGATTTCAAACCGTAGGAGCTGCCGAAGGCTGCGATCTTTTGATCTTTTGATCTTGTGTTTTATAAACAGCATTAAAAGATCGCAGCCTCGTTTCACTCGACAGCTCCTACCAGCTCCTACCAGCTCCTACAAGGTTACGGCAGTTCGCGGCAGGCGTAGAACGCGCTCAGCACTTTGACCAGGTGAGCCAGGTCGTGGCTGCCGCACAGTTCGCGGATCGAGTGCATGGCAAACGTCGGCAGGCCGATGTCCACGGTGCGCACGCCCAGGTGGCTGGCGGTGATCGGGCCGATGGTCGAGCCACAGCCCATGTCGCTGCGCACCACGAAGCTCTGCACCGGGACTTCTTCGGCCATGCACAGATGACGGAAGAACCCGGCGGTTTCGCTGTTGGTGGCGTAGCGCTGGTTGCTGTTGACCTTGATTACCGGGCCGGCGTTGAGTTTCGGGCCGTGGTTGGCGTCGTGCTTTTCCGCGTAGTTCGGGTGCACACCGTGGGCGTTATCCGCCGAGACCAGCAGGGATTTCTGAATGGTGCGTATGAATTCATCACCTTCGGGCAGCAGGCGCCGCAAGGTTTGCTCCAGCATCGGGCCATCAGCGCCGCAGGCCGAGCAGGAACCGACTTCCTCGTGATCGTTGGCTACCAGCACGCAGGTTTCGTCGGTTTCGGCGGTCAGCAAGGCTTGCAGGCCGGCGTAGCACGACAGCAGGTTATCCAGGCGAGCGCCGGCAATGAAGTCGCCGTGCAAGCCGATAACTGCGGCGCTTTGGGTGTCGTAGAAACTCAGCTCGTAGTCGAGCACCACGTCGGCGTTGAGGCCGTGTTCGCGGGCGAGTTGGTCGGTGAGCACGGCGCGGAAGTCCACGCGCTCGTCACCGGCAAACTGCGCGAGGATCGGCGGCAATTCGGTCTGAGCGTTGATCGCCCAACCCATGTTGGCTTCACGGTTGAGGTGAATGGCCAGGTTGGGGATGGTGGCGATGGGGGCCTTGAAGTCGATCAACTGGCTCTCGACCTTGCCGTCACGGCGGAAGGTCACGCGGCCGGCGAGGGACAAGTCGCGGTCGAACCACGGTGCCAGCAGCGCGCCGCCATACACTTCGACACCCAGTTGCCAGAAACCCTGGCGTTGCAGTTCCGGCTGCGGCTTGACGCGCAGGCACGGGCTGTCGGTGTGGGCGCCGACCAGGCGAATGCCGCCGTGCAGCGGCGAATGGCGGCCCATTTTGAAGGCGACAATCGAGGAGTCGTTACGGGTGACGTAGTAGCGACCATTGGTTTCGACGGTCCAGGTCTCGCGCTCGTCAAGACGCGAAAAACCCGCCGCTTCCAGGCGCTGAACGAGGCTGGCAGTGGCATGAAACGGGGTAGGGGAGGCCTTGAGGAAGTCGATCAGGCCTTGGTTCAACTCTTCGCGCATAAGAAACTCCAGACAGCAATGGGCGGGAGTTTAACGTATTGGACGCAGAATTGGCGGTGGGCTGATGTCGGGTTACCGCACGAATGTGTGCCAGGAGGGAATCCCCTGTGGGAGCGGGCTTGCTCGCGAAGGCGGTGCATCAGGCAACATGGATGTCGACTGACACGGCCTCTTCGCGAGCAAGCCCGCTCCCACAGTTTTTACCGCAGTGGCCGTTAGAACGGCGCCGGGCACTCAAAGCGCAGGCGCTCGCCGCTTTGCGGGTGGGTGAAGCTGAGCATGCTGGCGTGCAGACACAGGCGCGGCCAGGCAGCCAGGGCCTGTTCGTGGGCGTAGAGCCCGTCACCCAGCAGCGGATGGCCGATGGACAACATGTGCACGCGCAACTGATGGGAGCGACCGGTGATCGGCGTCAGCTCGACGCGGCACCAGTCGCCGCAACGTTCCAGCACGCGCCAGAAGGTCAGGGCGTTCTTGCCGAATTCGTGGTCCACCACATGCCGAGGCTTGGTCGGCGGGTCGTAGCGCAGGGGCAAGTCGATGCTGCCGCTGTCCAGTTCCGGTTGGCCCCAGGCCAGGGCGGTGTAGGCCTTTTCGGTTTCGCGGTCGTGAAATTGCCGGGACAGTTCGCGATGGGTGTCCGGGTCGCGGGCCAGCAGGATGATGCCCGAGGTTTCCCAGTCCAGCCGATGGACGATTCGCGCTTCCGGGTAGCCGTTTTCTTGCAGGCGGGTAATCAGGCAGTCCTTGTTGTCATCGGCCCTGCCAGGGACGGAGAGCAACAGGGTCGGTTTGTTCACCACCAGAACGGCGTCGTCTTGATGGATGATGTGAACGTTGGACAGCGGCATTAAAACAGCCTCGTAACAAGCGCCAACGGCGACTCAGAACCCCCAATGTCCAATGTAGGAGCTGCCGAAGGCTGCGATCTTTTGATTTTGCTTTTGAAAACAAGATCAAAAGATCGCAGCCTTCGGCAGCTCCTGCACCGGTCCCGAGGGATCTGAGCCGCCGTGGCTCCCGCCGGATCGACTAGCGATCTGGCAGGGTGATATTGAGTTCCAGAATCGAGCAGCTACCCTGGTTTTCCAGGGCGACGTGCACGTCATCGGACCCGATATTGACGTACTTGCGGATCACTTCCACCAGTTCCTTCTGCAAGGCTGGCAAGTAGTCCGGGGTACTGCGTTGGCCGCGTTCGTGCGCCACGATGATCTGTAGACGCTCTTTCGCTACCGACGCGGTACTTGGCTTCTTGTTGGCGCGAAAGAAGTCAAAAATGTTCATTACCGACCTCCAAACAAACTCGCAAAGAATCCTTTCTTCTGCACATCGAGGAACCGATGCTCTACGGTTTTACCCAGCAGACGATCGACGGCATCGCTGTACGCCTGACCGGCGTCGCTCTGGTCGTCGAGAATCACTGGTACACCGGAGTTGGAAGCCTTGAGTACCGCCTGGGATTCCGGAATGACGCCCAGCAGGGTCACGGCCAGAATCTCTTTGACGTCTTCGACGCCGAGCATTTCGCCGTCGCTGACGCGTTGCGGGTTGTAGCGGGTCAGCAGCAGGTGTTCCTTGATCGGCTCTTCGCCGTTTTCGGCGCGGCGCGACTTGCTGGCCAGCAGGCCCAGCATGCGGTCCGAGTCACGTACCGAGGACACTTCCGGGTTGGTCACGACAATCGCTTCATCGGCGAAGTACATGGCCAGGTGAGCACCTTTCTCGATGCCGGCCGGGGAGTCGCAGACCACGAATTCGAAGTCTTCTTTCAACGCCATCAGGACTTTTTCCACGCCTTCGACGGTCAGCGCGTCTTTGTCGCGGGTCTGACTGGCGGCCAGTACGTAGAGGTTTTCCAGGCGTTTGTCTTTGATCAGGGCTTGTTGCAGGTTGGCTTCGCCGTTGACCACGTTGACGAAGTCATACACCACGCGGCGCTCGCAACCCATGATCAGGTCGAGGTTACGCAAGCCGACGTCGAAGTCGACGATAACTGTTTTGTGACCGCGCAGAGCGAGGCCGGTACCGATAGCGGCGCTGGTGGTGGTCTTACCCACACCACCCTTGCCGGATGTAACCACGAGAATCTTGGCCAAGGTGTTTCACCCCTAAGGAAAAAGGACTTTTAGCCCCTGAAAAACATCTCTTGAAAAACTACTGCAGTCGGACAGCCTTGGCTGGAATCCGGTCCTGGGCGGCGCGTACCTGTGGTAAACACTGCTTTTGGCCTTTTTCCTACTTCGTTTGAGCCGTTTTCGCTACGTTTTAGAGATGCTTGGAAAATGCGGCAGTATCCGTTAAAGCCGAATGATGTTCAACACGTCGCCCGACAGGCTGACTTGTACGCCCGAGCCCCACAACGGATCGCGACGCAGATCTTCGGAAACCTTGTAGTGACCGGCAATAGACAGCAATTCAGCGCTCATCTGCTGGCAGAAAATCCGCGCTTTCCAGTCACCTTTGACCCCGGCCAGTGCACGACCACGCATCGGGCCGTATACATGGATGTTCCCATCGGCGAGAAGTTCCGCCCCCGGGCTGACCGAGGAAATCACCACCAGATCGCCACCCTGGGCATAAATCTGCTGGCCACCCCGGACTGGCGACGTGATGATTTTCGTCGGTTTGATGGTCGGCTCCGGCGGTTTCTCCGGTTTTTTCACCACCACGCCTTCGTTCGGGTCCAGTGGGCGCTCACGGGCGCCGGACGGCGGCAGCACGGGCAGATCGACGGCGATGGCGGCGGCGATGTCTTCGATGCGGCTGGCGCGGATCGCCAGGGTGCGCAGGCCGTGCTGGCGGCACACCCGCATCAGGCCCGGCAAATCCACGGCGCCTTCACTGGCCGGGAGCTTGTCCAGGGCCAGCACCAGCGGCGCATTGCTGAAGAAATTCGGTGCCTGGGCGACCTTGGCGGCCAGTTGCCGATCAAGGTTCTCGAGGTCGTTGCGGGCCAGTTCCAGCACCGTAATGGCAAGCATGCTGCCCTTCAACTGGAACACGGGATCTTGGTCTAGCGGTTCGGTTTGGCTCATGGTCGGCATACAACGGCTTGTCACTAAAAGTGCCGAGACTTATAACGAGAACGCCCGCGAGCCGCAAGCCGGGTCGAACGATGTAGAATGCGCGGCCATCGTCTTTCCGGAACCTTTAATGGATCGCCCGCGTTTTCGTACAGCATTTCTTTCTCCACGTTTCTGGCCGTTGTGGTGCGGGCTGGGGCTGTTGTGGCTGATTGTCCAGTTGCCGTATCCGGCGCTGCTGTTTATCGGTCGCCTCCTGGGCTCGCTGATGTATCGAGTGGCCGGCGACCGACGGCGCATCGCCAAGCGCAATCTTGAGCTGTGTTTTCCTGAAAAGACCGCCGCCGAACGCAAACGCCTGCTCAAGGAAAACTTCGCCTCCACCGGCATCGCCTTCTTCGAAATGGCCATGAGCTGGTGGTGGTCGCGCAAGCGCCTGGCCAAACTGGCTCACGTCGAAGGTCTGGAGCATTTGAAAAAAGCCCAGCGCGACGGCAAGGGCGTGATTCTGATGGCCCTGCATTTCACCACCCTGGAAATCGGCGCGGCGCTGCTCGGGCAGCAGCACACGATTGACGGCATGTACCGCGAACACAAAAACCCGTTGTTCGACTTCATCCAGCGTCGCGGTCGCGAGCGGCATAACCTCGACTCGCTGGCGGTGGAGCGCGACGACGTGCGCGGCATGCTCAAGTTGCTGCGGGCCGGCCGGGCGATCTGGTACGCACCGGATCAGGACTACGGCGCCAAGCAAAGTATCTTCGTACCTCTGTTCGGGATTCAGGCTGCAACCGTGACCGCGACCAGCAAATTTGCCCGGTTGGGCAAGGCGTTGGTGGTGCCGTTCACTCAAGAGCGTCTGGCGGACGGCAGCGGTTATCGATTGGTGATCCATGCGCCGCTGGAAGGTTTCCCCGGCGAAACCGAAGAGGCGGACTGCATCCGCATCAACCAATGGGTCGAAGGCGCCCTGCGCGATTGCCCCGAGCAATACCTCTGGGCCCATCGCCGCTTCAAGAGCCGCCCACCGGGCGAGCCGAAACTGTACGCAAAACGCGGTTGAACCACCGTTCCCTTTAGGCACCATGGAGTGTTGCGATGAGCCCAGCTGAACCGGTTACAGGGTTGATTCTTTCCGGCGGCGGGGCTCGAGCGGCCTATCAGGTAGGGGTTCTGGCAGCGATTGCCGAGTTGCTGCCGCCCGGCGCGGACAATCCGTTTCCGGTGATCGTCGGCACGTCGGCCGGGGCGATCAACGCGGTCAGCCTGGCCAGCGGGGCGATGGATTTTCGCAGCGCCATCGAGCGTCTGACCGCATTCTGGCAGGGCTTTCGCAGTCATCTGGTGTTGCGCAGCGACTGGCCGGGGGTGATCCATCAGGCCAGCCGGTTTGTCAGTCACAGCTTGCTCGGCATCGGCGCCCAAGTGCCGGTGGCGCTGCTCAACAGTTCGCCCCTGCGCGGCTTGCTCAACGACAAACTGCAAATGAACGGCATCGCCGAGGCCATTGCGCAAAAGCAATTGCAGGCGGTTGCGGTGACGGCGTTCGGTTATGAATCTGGTCAGGCCGTCACGTTCTATGAGGGCGGCGGCACTATCAATGCGTGGCTGCGCCATCGGCGGATCGGCGTGCCAACGCAATTGACCGTCGATCATTTGCTGGCCAGTTCGGCGATTCCACTGTTGTTTGCTCCGGTGAAAATCGGCGAGGAATTCTTCGGCGATGGCGCGGTGCGTCAATCGGCACCGATCAGCCCGGCCCTGCACCTGGGCGCCACCCGAGTGCTGGTGGTGGGCGTCAGCGGCAACCCGCGCGGGATCGACCCGGAGCAGCCGCTGGAACGCGCCTACACCGGTCAGCAGCCCACGTTGGCGCAGATCGGCGGGCACATGCTCAACAGCACGTTTATTGACAGCCTGGAAAGCGACATCGAGTTGTTGGAGCGTCTGAACCAGTTCAGTCACCTGATGCCCGATGGCGCACCGATCCGCACGCTGGGCGTGGCGCCGGTGGAGGTGCTGGTGATTTCCCCGAGCCAGCCCATCGACGAGATTGCCGCGCGGCATCGCCAGGAGTTGCCGGCCGCGTTGCGCTTGTTCTTGCGCGGGCCGGGGGCGACCAAGACCAGTGGGGCGGGGGTGTTGAGTTATCTGTTGTTCGAGGCGGGGTATTGCAGCGAATTGATTGATCTGGGGCGGCGGGATGCGTTGGCCAAGCGCGAGGAGTTGTGCCGGTTTTTGGGGTTGGTTTAAAGCAAAAGATCGCAGCCTTCGGCAGCTCCTACAGGGACCGTATTCCTCTGTAGGAGCTGCCGAAGGCTGCGATCTTTTGACCTTGATCCTGAAAAAAACCGCACACACCACCCACCCCGGATGCGCACGTGGCAGATGGCGTTTGCGATCTCTTGTCTTCAGCGCATCAGAAGTGGAACTTCACCAGAAAGCTCGTGGTGTTCTGATTGGTGGTAAACGCACGGGTGTCATCAATCCCGTACTTGTCTTTCCAGTAGTCGTACTCGACACCGACGTACAACTGCTTCTCACCGAAATTCAACGCCTTGCCCAGGTCGTATTTGACCTGTGGGTTGAAGTGCAGGTTGGCGTGGTATTCGCCACGGGCGTTTTTGTCGTTGTCGACCACCCAGTCCATGTAGCCATCGATCAGGATGTTCGAGTCGCCCACCGGAACGGTGTAGGACCAGACCGGGGTGATCTGCCAGACATTGTTGCCCGGACGATCGCCATCAGGATGGCGCTGGTAGAAGTTCAACTGGAAGTAGTCGAACCCCGGAATCGCCAGGTCGAAGCCCGGGCCGATCAGGTAGGACTCGGAATCACCTTCACCGAATTCGTAAGTCATCGCCAGCAAGACGTCTTTGATCGGGCCGAACTCTATTTTCTGGTCGAGGACTTTACCCAGCGAAATACGCGGGCTGAACTCACCGTAATAGGTGTTCGGGCCGTTGTTGAAGTCTTTGCCGCCGTTGTAAAAAATCTTGTCGATGAACAGGAAGTTATCCCCATATTTCCAGGCATCGGCGTGCTCGAAGGTGACCGTCTGCTGAATGTGCGGGTTGACTTTGAAGTCCTTGCCATACAGGTAGGTCAGGCTGTTGTTCTGCCATTGCAGCAGGTCGCCGGCCATTGCCTGGCCCCCGGCCAGCAAAGATCCCGCGAGCATCAGGCTGGTGCACGTACGTTTCATTCGGTTGCTCCCAAAAAGTAGGTGGTTCCACGTTGTTTTTCTAAGGTCGGCGCTCTGGTGTGGCGCCTTTTCTTGCAGCGGTAAAAACTCATCCAATCGGTCAGCTTTAGTGCTGTTAGCAAGAGCTGAGCCAAGGCATTCAAAAAGCAAAAAAACTCCCGCTCGGCTGTTCGAAAACAGTCGATTACGAGAGATTTTTGGATGCCTTGATACCGTCCAGCGCCGGGGTAAGCTGGCTTTCTGGTCAGGAATTAAATCCGGGCTTTTTTTTAGACCGGATTCGGACGGCCGCGGAGAATACTGACTCCTTGGCCAGGTCTCAAGTGCCCCGCAACGGCGCACCGACGACAGGTTTGGGGCACGGTTGACGGCGGGTGGCCTGTCGTCGTGCAACGATGGGCTTGAGGGGGTAAAAACCATCGGGTGCTTCCTCTTGTTTTTATTGTTGAGGCGCAGGCAGTGCTGACCCTTGTGGGAGCGGGCTTGCTCGCGAAGGCGTCGTATCAGTCGACATTGGTGTTTCTGATACACCGCTTTCGCGAGCAAGCCCGCTCCCACAGGGGGGGGCATGTTTTTTGGGCTAGTGGGCGTGGCAGTCGTTGATGGCGGCGCGATCTCGACCGCCGAGGATGTTGAACAGCAGGTTCAGCGACAGCGCGCTCAGCGTGGCCATGGCGATACCGCTGTGGGTAATCGGGCTCATCCACAGTGGCAGGTGCGCGAAGAACTCCGGACGCACCACCGGGATCAGGCCCATGCCGATGCTTACCGCCACCAGCAACTGGTTGCGCCGGTCACCGATGTCGGCTTCTTGCAGGATCTTGATCCCGGTGGCCGCGACCATGCCGAACATCGCAATCGCCGCGCCGCCCAGGACTGCCGGCGGAATCGACGCCACCAGGAACGCCGCTTTCGGCAGCAGGCTCAGCACCACCAGCAAGCCACCGGCGACGATGGTTACCGAACGGCAACGCACGCCGGTCATCTGCACCAGGCCGATGTTCTGGGCGAAGGAGGAGTGGGTGAAGGTGTTGAAGAAGCCGGCAACAAACGAGGCGCCAGCATCGCAGAGCAAACCGCGACGCAGCATTCGTGGGCAGACGTCCTGGCCGGTGATCTTGCCCAGGGCGAGGAACATCCCGGTGGACTCGACGAAGATGATCACCACCACCAGGCACATCGACAGGATCGGCGCGAGTTCAAACTTCGGCATGCCGAAATGCAGCGGCGTGACGATTTGCACCCACGGCGCCTGGGCCATGCCGCTGAGGTCGACCATGCCGATCACGCCGCACAGCGCGTAACCCAGGCACATGCCGATCAGTACGGAAATGTTGACCCAGAACCCGCGCATAAAGCGGTGGATCAGCAGAATGGTCGCCAGTACCAACGCGGCGATGGCCAGGTAAATCGGCGAACCGAATTGCGTGGCGCCCGCCCCGCCGCCGGCCCAGTTCACGGCCACGGGGAACAGCGACAAACCGATCGAGGTGATGACCGTGCCGGTCACCAGCGGCGGGAAGAAGCGCACGACTTTGGACATGAACGGCGCGATCAGCATGCCGAAGAATCCGGCGGCGATGGTTGCGCCGAAAATCCCCTGCAAACCGATCCCGGGCATGCCGGCCATGGCAACCATGCTGCCGACGGCGGCGAAACTGGCGCCCATCATCACGGGCATGCGGATGCCCATGGGGCCGATCCCCATGGACTGAACGATGGTGGCGATGCCGGCGACCAGCAGGTCGGCGTTGATCAAAAAGGCGATTTCTTCACGACTCAGGCCGGCGGCTTGTCCGATGATCAGCGGTACCGCGATGGCGCCACCGTACATCAGCAGAACGTGTTGCAGACCGACCAGGATCAGTTGCAAAAGGGGCAAACGCTGAATCGCGGGTGCGTCGGGGATGCGCGCTTCGGATAGCTCGGACATGCAACACCTCGGATCTTTTTTATTCTTGTGATTTTGTGCAACAGGCAAACCTGTGGGAGCGGGCTTGCTCGCGAAGAGGCCATTCAATTCGACATCAGCATTGACTGACCTGACGCATTCGCGAGCAAGCCCGCTCCCACAGGGTTTTGTGTGTTACCTGTAGGAGCAAGGCTTGCCCGCGAAGCTTTTGTTACTTAATTGACTTGAGCACCCTGATTGATCCAGGCACCAATCAGGTCACGTTCCTGCTGGGTCATCTGTGTGATGTTGCCCAGTGGCATGATCTGGCTGGCGACGGCTTGCGCCTGAATCCGCGGGGCCAATTGCTGGATTTGTTGCGGAGTGTCGAACATCACGCCGGCCGGGGCTGCGCTGAACAGCGGGCTGGTGGGTTTGGCCGAATGGCACACGGCGCAGCGTTCCTGAATCACGCTGTGCACCTTGTCGAACGCCGGGCCCTGATTCGACGCTTGGGCCGGTGCAGCGGCAGGTGCGGCAGGCTTGGCTTCGGCAGGTTTGGCGCCACCGCCGAGGGCGGTTTCCGGCAGCGGCTGGTACTCGATGGCGGCAGGTGCCTTGGCCACTTCTGGAGCAGTGGACATCGGCGCCGGGCCGGTCACGTAAGCCAGGCAGATCATGCCGACGGCTGCCACTGGCAGGGTCCAGGCAAACTTGTGGCTGTTGTGACGGGTGTTGAAGTAGTGACGCACCAGCACCGCCAGCACCGCGATCCCGGCCAGGATCAGCCAGTTGTACTGGCTGCCGTAGGTGCTCGGGAAGTGGTTGCTGATCATGATGAACAGCACCGGCAAGGTGAAGTAGTTGTTGTGCCGCGAACGCAGCAAACCTTTGGCCGGCAGCGCCGGGTCGGGCGTGCGGTTCTCGGCAATCGCCGCCACCAGTGCACGTTGCGCCGGCATGATGATGCGGAACACGTTACCGACCATGATGGTGCCGATGATCGCGCCAACGTGCAGGTACGCACCACGACCGCTGAACACTTTGCTGAAGCCGTAGGCCGCCGCAATGATCAGTACGAACAGGATGCCGCCAAGCAGGGCAGGGCGTTTGCCCAGGGCTGAGTCGCAGAGGAAGGAGTAGACGAACCAGCCGATGAACAGCGAGCCGATACCGATGGCTACGCCTTCAGGACCGCTCAATATGCTGCCCGGTGCCAGCAGGTACAGCGTCGGGTTGGAATAGAACACCACGCACAGCAGCGCGATCCCCGACATCCAGGTGAAATAGGCTTCCCATTTGAACCAGTGCAGGTTGTCCGGCATGGTCGGTGGAGCCAGTTTGTATTTTTCCAGGTGATAGATACCGCCGCCGTGGATCGCCCACAGATCGCCCGCCAGCCCACTTTTCGGGTTGACCCGATTGAGGTTGTTTTCCAGCCAGACGAAATAGAACGACGCACCGATCCAGGCCACGCCAGTAATCATGTGAACCCAGCGCACGCTCAGGTTCAGCCATTCCAACAGATGTGCTTCCACAGTCTTTACCTCTCGCCCGTCACGCTGTTGTCGCGTGTTCGGACCTTCTCTTATTGGTGGGGGGCAAGGATCAACCGCTCATCCTCTTTGAAAAAATGCTCATCGCAGTTATTGCCTGTGCCACTGCGATCAACCACCAGGAAGTCATCCCGCTTTTCGATCGTCAGCACCGGATGGTGCCAAACGCCGCGATGGTAATTAATGCCCTGCCTGCCGTTGGTGACGAAGGCGCGGACCAAGCCTGATACAGGTTCATCGCCAAGTGGCGCGACCACGATCAGAAAGGGGTTGCCGAGCAGCGGAATGAACGCCTGGCTGCCCAGCGGGTGACGCTCCAGCATGCTGACGGTCAGCGGCATGTCCTGCGCATCGGCGCGGAAGATGCTGATGATCGCGTTGTCCTCTGGCGTGGCGGTTTGCACCGTCGCCAGTTTGTGAAAGCGCATGGTCGAACCGTTGTTGATCATGAAGTGATCGCTGCCGTCGGTTTCGATCACGTCACCGAAAGGGGCGAAGGCTTCTTTGGTCAGCGGTTCAATCGTCAGTGTGCGCATGCGGGTCTTCTTTTCTAAATTCGTTTTCGGTTCACATCATTTGCGTGTCTTGCACGGCCTCTGTAGGAGCTGCCGCAGGCTGCGATCTTCTGATCTTGCCTTTTAAAAACCCAAGATCAAAAGATCGCAGGCTTCGCCAGCTCCTACGGGGTTTACGTGGTTATTTCGCCACTTTGCCCAATACGCGCAGGCGACTCACACCACCATCCGGGAACACGTTCAGACGGATGTGGGTGATCGGGCCCAGGGCCTTGATCTGCTCGGCGAAAGTGTGTTCGGCGTGCATTTCCAGTTTTTGCGCTGGCAGCAGTTCGCGCCAGAACAGCGATTGGGTTTCGATCTGGCTGTCAGTGCCGCCCTTCACGAAAGCGCCTTGAATGGAGCAGGTGTCCGGGTAGTTGCCCTTGAAGTGCAGGGTGTCGACGATGACTTTCTCGACTTCGCCGGCATGCCCCAGCGCCACGATCACCCAGTCATTGCCCGGCGTGCGACGACGGGCGGTTTCCCAACCGTCGCCCATGTTGATGCCTCGGCCCGGGTTGAGGATGTTGCTCATGCGACCGAAGTGTTCGTCGGAGCAGGCGAGGGCGCGGCCACCGTTCAGGGCGGCAGCCAGGTCGATCTGCTCGTTGTCGCCAACAGCCGACCAGTCGCGGTGCGGCACGCCGTACACACGCAGACGGGCGACGCCGCCATCCGGGTAGATGTTGAAGCGTAGGTGGCTGAAAGCCTGGTCGTTATTGATTTCGTGGTAGTGGTGGCTGTTGCCTTGCAACTCGACGGCCGACAGCACTTCGGTCCACTGGGTGTTTTCGGTCGGCTCGCCTTCAGCCAGGAAGCACGCTTCCAGGGAGGCCGACGGCGGGAAGTTGCCGGTGAAGAATGAAGTGTCGATGTCCACGCCTTTGATCGAGCCCGCTACACCCAGGCGGATCACTGCGCTGTCATAGCCTTCGAAGCGCTTGCGGCGCGATTCCCAGCCGTCCATCCACTTGCCGTTGTCATCGAACACGCCTTCTTTCCACACAGCCGGGGTCGGCTGGAACAGGCGGTTGGCATCAGCGAACCAGTCATCGGTGACCGAGATGATTTTGGTGCCCAGGCGGGCGTCGGCCAGGTTGACGAACTTCTCGAAAGGTACGGCGTAAGCTTTCATTCTTCTTGTCTGCCTTTAATAAGTTGGCTTGGGATGCTTGCAGGGCCCTGGGTACTCTTCGCGTTTTAAAGCACTCGGGCCAGGCTCGCTATAGGGTCAGTAAACGGAACAGGGCGATCTTGTTGATCTCTGCCAGCGCGCATTTGAATTCGGTGTCTGCCGAGTTGTGAATGCGCGTTTCGAACGCCGCGAGGATCTGATGCCGGTTGCTGCCTTTTACCGCCATGATGAAGGGAAACTTGAACTTGGCTTTGTAGGCGTCGTTCAGCTCGGTGAAGCGTTGAAACTCTTCGGCCGTGCATTGGTGAATACCGGCGCCAGCCTGTTCATTCGTGCTGGCTTCGGTCAACTGGCCCTGGACGGCGGCTTTGCCGGCCAGGTCCGGGTGAGCGTTGATCAGGGCCAGTTGGCTTGCATGATCGGCGCTCAACAGGATGTCGCTCATGCGCTGGTGCAGGGTTTCGATCTGGTCGATCGAAGCATCCTGGCCCAGGTCGAAAGCCTTTTCGGCCACCCATGGCGAATGTTCGTAGATGTCGGCGAACGCGGCGACGAAGGCATCGCGGCTCAGGTTCGACGGTTTCAGGGTTTGGAAGGTGCTCATTTGGCAGCCCCTTGGTACGGGTGGGTTTGGTGCCAGTGGCGAGCGATGTCGACGCGTCGGCTGAACCACACCTGTTCATGACTTTTAGCGTATTCGATAAAGCGTTTGAGCGAGGCCAGACGCGCCGGACGGCCGATCAGGCGGCAGTGCAGGCCGATCGACAACATCTTCGGCGCTTCGGCGCCTTCGGCGTACAGCACGTCGAACGCGTCTTTGAGGTATTCGAAGAAATCGTCGCCCTTGTTGAAACCCTGGACCTGGGTGAAGCGCATGTCGTTGGTGTCCAGGGTGTACGGGATCACCAGGTGCGGCTTGCCGGTCGGGTTGTTCGGTTCCCAGTAAGGCAGGTCGTCGTCGTAGGTGTCGCAGTCATAGAGGAAACCGCCTTCTTCCATCACCAGCCGACGGGTGTTCGGGCCGGTGCGGCCGGTGTACCAGCCCAGTGGGCGTTCGCCGGTGAGTTCGGTGAGGATACGGATCGCTTCGAGCATGTGCTCGCGTTCCTGGGCTTCGTCCATGTACTGGTAGTCGATCCAGCGATAGCCGTGGCTGCAAATCTCGTGGCCGGCCTCGACCATGGCGCGGATCACGTCCGGGTGACGCTGGGCGGCCATGGCCACGGCGAAGATCGTCAGCGGGATGTCGAATTCCTTGAACAGCTTCAGCACCCGCCACACGCCGGCGCGGCTGCCATACTCGTAAAGGGATTCCATGCTCATGTTGCGCGCGCCTTGCAGCGGCTGCGCCGAAACCATTTCGGAGAGGAAGGCTTCGGACTCTTTATCGCCGTGCAGGATATTGCGCTCGCCACCTTCCTCGTAATTGAGGACGAAGGACAGGGCGATGCGGGCATTGCCCGGCCAGTGTGGGTGCGGAGGGTTACTGCCGTAACCGACCAGGTCGCGTGGGTAGTCAGCGCTCACTGCAGTCTTCCTTCTTGTTCGTGGTAGCAAGTTGTGTGGCGGCCTGTTGATGGATGACAGTCTGGCGTCACAGCGATGGGCTGATTGTATACAACTTTATATTCAATTTGTAAGCCTGATTTTTTGCATTTTTCACTGACTGTCATGAATTGATGCTACTGCAAGAAACCTGCCTGACTGGTCAGCTAATAGATAGGAGGTCCGCTGACTGCATGGTTCGGCTGTAAATCGGCGTTGAAGTACCGGGTGACGGTGGTTGCTGTAAAAATGTCGTTTTTATTGTGTACAATTTTTTTGAAAAGTGTCTTAATCAGTCGCTCGCCGCAGCGTTTCGTGCTCCGAATCGGTGCGGTCTCCTTTTCAACTGACTTCGGGAGGCGCGAGGCCTGTCTGCTCTTTGCGGCCAGGCGCGCAGAATCAATGGGACGTTTGACTACACACGTTTTGGACGCTGCACACGGTTGCCCGGGCAGCTCGATCAAGGTCGAGTTGTACCGCGTTGAAGGCTCGCAGCTGGAACTGGTCGCCAGCGCGATCACCAACAGCGACGGCCGTGTCGATGCACCGTTGCTGCAAGGCGATGACTACCGTTCCGGGGTCTATCAGGTTCAGTTCCATGCGGGCGATTACTACCGCGCCCGTGGCGTTCAGCTGCCGGAACCCGCGTTCCTGGATGTGGTGGTGCTGCGGTTTGGCATCTCTGCCGAACAGGATCACTACCACGTGCCACTGCTGATTTCGCCGTACAGCTATTCGACCTACAGAGGAAGCTAGACTCCCCCAAGAATCTGCGCATAAAGCTTCTTTGGTCTTTTGCCCGCTCACACTGCGGGCTTTTTTTTGTCGGCAGAAACATCGAAAGATCGCAGCCTCGTTGCACTCGACAGCTCCTACACGGAATCGCATTCCAAATGTAGGAGCTGTCGAGTGCAACGAGGCTGCGATCTCCTGCCCTTAACGGCTCAACAACGACGCCGCCCCCGCCCCACCAAACAACCCGGCACTGATCCGGTTAAACCAGCTCTGCCCCTTGCCCGTACGCAGATACCGCGCCGCTCCATGGGCACCCAGCCCATACGCCAGCTTGCACAGCAGGTCCAGCACGGTCCAGGTCGCAATCATCACCAGCAACTGCGGCAAAAACGGCCGGTCAGCGCTCAAGAACTGCGGCAGGAAAGCGGCGAAGAACAGAATGTCCTTGGGATTGCTCGCGCCCAGCACAAACGCGCGCCCGAACAGTGCGCGAAAGCGTGGAACTGGCGCAGCCTGGGGCACTTCGGCACCCACCGATGGCTGGCGGGATTGCTGCCAGCTCTGCCAGGCGAGGTAGAACAGGTAGAGCGCACCGACGATTTTCAGCGCACTAAATAGCTGTTCTGAGGCCAGCAGCAGGGCGCCCAGACCCAGCGCAGACGCACTGAGCAAACAGATCGAGGCAATCACCCCGCCGAGAAACGCCGGGTAAGAACGGCGCAACCCATAGTTCAAACTGTTGCTGATCATCAGCAAAGACAACGGCCCCGGGATCAGGATCACCACCAGCGCAGCGCCGCTGAACAGCAGCCAGGTTTCCAGACTCATCACTTTCCTCCTAATGTGCAAAAGCCCCACCCGACGGGGTGAGGCTGTTTGAAGCTATGACTGCTTACAAGAAAATGAACTTGGCGATGAAGATCGCGCAGAGCACCCACAGACTGATGGAAATTTCCTTGTACTTGTCGGTGCCGGCCTTCAGCACCACGTAAGTGATGAAGCCCAGCGCGATGCCATCGGCGACCGAAAAGGTCAGCGGCATCATGATCGCGGTAACGATCGCCGGGATGCTATCGGTCGCTTCATCCCATTCGATGTGAGCCATACCGCTCATCATCAGCATCGCTACGTAAATCAGCGCACCGGCGGTGGCGTAAGCCGGAATCATGCCAGCCAGCGGTGCGAAAAACATCGCGGCAATAAATAGCACACCTACGGTCACTGCGGTAAGACCAGTCCGACCACCAGCGGCGACACCTGCGGCACTTTCCACGTAGCTTGTGACCGGCGGCACACCGACCATCGCCCCGAATACGCTGGAGGCGCTGTCGGCTTTCATGGCACGGGAGAGGTTTTCGATCCGGCCATCAGCGTTCACCAGACCGGCTCGTTGGGCGACGCCCATCAAGGTGCCAGCGGTGTCGAACATGTGCACGAAGAGGAACGCCAACACCACGCTGATCATGCTGACGTTGAACACGCCGGCGATGTTCATGGCCATCCAGGTCGGTGCCAGGCTCGGCGGGGCCGACATGATGCCGCCGTAATGCACCAGGCCCAGGCCCCAACCGGCGAGGGTCACGGTGATGATGCTGATGAGGATCGCGCCGAAGACTTTGTGGTAGCTGAGCACCGCGATCATCAGGAAGCAAATGGCCGCCAGCAACGGGCCAGGATCGCGCAGGGAGCCGAGCTTGATCAGGGTCGCGGGGCTGGCGACGATGATGCCGGCGGTTTTCAGGCCGATGATCCCCAGAAACAGCCCGACCCCGGCACCCATGGCGTAGCGCAGGCTCACCGGAATGCTGTTGAGCAGCCATTCGCGGATCTTGGAAAACGTCAGGATCATGAACAGCACACCGGAAACAAACACTGCGCCGAGGGCGGTTTCCCAGTTGTAGCCCATGGTGCCGACCACGGTGTAGGTGAAGAAAGCGTTCAGGCCCATGCCCGGCGCCAGACCGACCGGCCAGTTGGCGTAGAGGCCCATCAACAGGCAACCCAGCGCGGCGGCGATACAGGTGGCGACGAACGCGGCGCCATGATCGATGCCGGCGTCAGCCATGATGTTCGGGTTGACGAAGATGATGTAGGCCATCGTGATAAACGTTGTCAGACCGGCAATCAGCTCGGTCTTCACCGTGGTGCCATGCAAGCTGAGTTTGAAGAGGCGTTCCAGCCAGCCATTACGTAATGGCGGCGAGAGGTCCAGCGTCGGGGCTTCGGATTTGCGGCTTTCCACAGCGAGTACTCCTCAAGAGTTTTATTTTTATTTCCAGGGCCGGACCCATGAGGGTGGCAGCGGCCCTTTGAGGCACTTGCGAATTTGTTGACCGCTTGGTCAGGAACTCGCACGAAGTGGATTATGCTTTTGTATACAAATAAAGCAAATAATGTTTTTGATTTTGTCGACGAAAAGTCTGGCGATAGGGATATATCGGCTGGAGGGACGCCTTCGCGAGCAAGCCTCGCTCCTACAGATAAACGCATGACCTGTAGGAGCGAGGCTTGCCCGCGAAGGCGGACTTGAGCGCTCACACCTTCTGCTGATTCTCCCCAAGTGCCAGATTCACCGCCAACCACCCATCCACCGCCGCTTCCCCAGCCTCGGCAAACACCCGCTCCAACAATTTCACCTGCTCACGCCGCAGCGACTGTTCGAACCGCGCGCCATCGTCGGTCAATTCCAGCAGCCGTTTACGCTTGTCGGTCTCGGAGGCGACGCTGTTCACCAGATGCATTTCCAACAACTGACGCAGCGGGATGTTCAGCGCCTGCTTGGTCACGCCGAGCAACGCCAGCAATTCCTTCACGCTCAAATTCGGATAGCGGGCGATGAAGAACACGATGCGTTGGTGCACCCGACTCAAACCACGTCGTTCGAGCATTTCATCAGCCTTGGCGGTGAAAGCCTGGTAGCCGAAGAAAAACGCTTCCATCGCTTGTTGCTGGGTCGCAGGGTTTTTAAGGTCAAGCATGTTGACGTATCCACTCAAGCTGTCGTAATTTAGGTCAACCAGTTTGACTCATTTTCCTCAGGCCTCGCTACCGGTGACCTCCATGGCATTTTCCGAACGTGTCTCGCGCCTTAAAAGTTCTCTGATCCGTGAAATCCTCGCCGCCGCCCAGCGCCCCGAAGTGATGTCGTTCGCCGGTGGCTTGCCGGCCGAAGCCATGCTGCCGAAAGTCGAGTGGGCTGACATGCCGCTGTCCATGGGCCAATACGGCATGAGTGAAGGCGAGCCAGCGCTGCGTGAAGCCCTGGCGGCCGAGGCGCGGGCCTTGGGGGTGCCGTGTGAGGCGAGTCAGGTGTTGGTGGTCAGCGGTTCCCAGCAAACCCTCGATCTGGCAGCCAAGCTCTACATCGATAAAGGCACCGAGATCCTGCTCGAAGCGCCGACGTATCTGGCGGCATTGCAGATTTTTCAACTGTTCGGCGCCGACTGCATCACCGTGCCGCAGGAGGCTGATGGTCCGAACCTGGTGCAGTTGCGTGCTCGACTGGAACAGCACAAACCCGCGTTCATTTACTTGATCCCGACCTTCCAGAACCCGTCTGCCGTGCGCTACAGCGAAACCAAACGCGATGCGGTGGCGGCGTTGCTGGACGAGTTTGGCGTCACGCTGATCGAAGACGAGCCGTACCGTGAACTGACGTTCGACGGCGGCAGTGCCACACCCATCGTCAGTCGCTTGAAAACCGCCAGTTGGATCTACACCGGGACCGTGTCCAAAACCTTGTTGCCAGGGTTGCGGGTCGGTTACCTGATCGCCAGTCCGGACCTGTTTCCGCACTTGTTGAAGCTCAAGCAGTCGGCAGATTTGCACACCAATCGGGTTGGGCAGTGGCAAGCGTTGCAATGGATCGGCACCGAGAAGTTTCAGCATCACCTGAGCGAACTGCGGGATTTCTACCGGGGGCGGCGTGATGCGTTCCAGTCAGCGTTGGAAACGCATTTTTCTGATCTGGCGGACTGGAACGTACCGCAAGGTGGGTTGTTTTTCTGGTTGACGCTCAAGCAACCGCTGGACACCCGAACCTTGCTTAAGGCTGCGTTGGCGGCGGATGTGGCGTTTATGCCGGGCGAGCCGTTCTTCCCGGAGCCGGACAATCATCCTGGGCATTTGCGGCTGAACTTCAGCCACATTGATCCGGCGCGGCTGGATGAAGGGTTGAAGCGGTTGGCGGCGGTGGTGAGGCAGGCTTTGGTGGCGCAAGCGGCTTGAGGGGAGGGTAGAAATAAATAAACCGGCTCGAGGGCCGGTTTATTTTTGTCTGGATTTTGTGGTGGTTGAGCTGGCGCCTTCGCGGGCAAGCCTCGCTCCTACAAATGATCCGCAATCCTGTAGGAGCGAGGCTTGCCCGCGAAGAGGCCATCAATCACACCACAAAATCATCAAGCCGCCGCAAACCGCTTGTCCAGATAATCAATGATCACCTTGGACTCATACATCCAGGTGGTCTGGCCGTTCTCTTCAATCCGCAGGCACGGCACCTTGATCTTGCCGCCTTGCTCCAGCAACGTCTTGCGATCCAGTTCATTGTTCTTCGCATCGCGCAGCGCTACCGGCACGTTCAAGCGGCGCAGGGTACGGCGGGTTTTCACGCAGAACGGGCAGGCGTGGAACTGATACAGGGTCAGGTCCTTGGCATCTGCTTCCACTTGGGCTTGAGCGGCGGCGGGGCGCTGCTTCTTGCCCGGGCGGGTGATGAAATCGATGAAGATGATCAGTTGGCCAAGGCCGACACGAAGCGCTTTAACGAACACGGTATAAGCCTCACAAGGGCAAAGAAGGCGCGCAGCTTACCTGATTTTTCACAGTCGAAAAAAAACCGGCGATGAATGCCGGTTTTCTTCGTGTCGCGAGTTACTTGATCAGGCTGAGAAACTCGCTGCGCGTGGCCGCGTTTTCGCGGAACTCACCGAGCATCACCGACGTGATCATCGACGAATTCTGCTTCTCGACACCGCGCATCATCATGCACATGTGCTTGGCCTCGATCACCACCGCAACGCCCAGGGCGCCGGTGACTTGCTGGACCGCATCGGCGATCTGGCGGCTGAGGTTTTCCTGGATCTGCAGGCGGCGGGCGTACATATCGACGATCCGCGCGACTTTCGACAGCCCCAATACCTTGCCGCTCGGGATGTAGGCGACGTGGGCCTTGCCGATAAACGGCAGCAGGTGGTGTTCGCACAACGAGTAGAGCTCGATGTCCTTGACCAGCACCATTTCGCTGTTGTCGGAGCTGAACAAGGCACCGTTGGTGACTTCTTCCAGCGTCTGTTCATAACCGCGGCAGAGATACTGCATGGCTTTGGCGGCACGCTTTGGCGTGTCGAGCAGGCCCTCGCGGGACACGTCCTCGCCCAATTGGCCGAGAATCGCGGTGTAATTCTGTTCCAATGTCACAGAGCTTTATTCCGTATGGGTTCTAGAGGGGTACGGTTTCTGTCTGTACCAATTTTGTACCAATCAGGCTTTGCTCCAGCTTCCCGACTTCGCTCCAGTCTTCACTGGAGTTGATCCATCGGGCGTATGTCGACAACAACATTTGCACGCTGTGGCCGAGCTGATTCGCAATGAACCCGAGGTTCATGCCTGCCATTAAGCACATGGTAGCGTAAGTGTGACGGCAGTTGTATTGCCGTCTGGCCCTGATGTTCAGTGTGACCAGCGCCGCCTTGAAGTGTTTATCGGTCACGCTGGCCTGCTGAATGAACTCAAAGTTCTTCGTCGGCGGGAACACGTACGGCGATTGCATGTGCTGGCGCCGGCTCTGCTTCGCCCTCAACTCGGCCACACCCTTGGCCGCCTCAATGGCATTCAATGCCCTGCTGTTCAGCATGACTCGCCGTGCCTCGCGGGTTTTCGTGCGCTCCTCGATCTTGTAGTCCGCCACGATTCTGCACACGTTGGCGACTCGACCCTCTGTATCCACCTCATCCCAGCGCAACGCCGCTATCTCACCTGGCCGCATGCCGGTGTAAAACGCGAACTCAAAGTAGGCCGCGTACACCCGCATCGAACCGGTCAGCGCCTTATATAGGTGCCCTATGATCAAATCCGCTTCCACCACTGTAAACGGGTCCACTGGTTTCTTTGCCTTCGCCGGCAGCTCGATGGAGCCGACCGGATTCCGGGTTATCAGCTCATCATTCACCGCGCTTTCAAACATGGTGTGCAGCCGCTGGATCGCCGACCGTTTTACGGTCGACGACTTCCACTTCGTCTCGCCGACGATTTTTCGGATCATTGCCGAACTGATTTGATCAATGGGGAGCAGTGCCAGGTGCGGCATCCAATAAAGGGTGAGGGATATGCGGTAGTTTTTCCGGGTTCCACCGACGACTTCCCGGCTGTCCAGCCAGGTCTGCGCGTAGCCGCCAAACAGTGGTGTTGCAGAGTAGGTGTAGTAAGTCGAGCCCGGGAAAAGTTCGGCGTAACGCTGTTCGTCCATCACACCGTGCTTGATTAGGCTGATTACCGTAGAACGTAGATCGGCTGCTGCTTTAATGCCTTTTGGCGTTTGGGGATAGGCGAGGGTCTCGCAGCGCCGGAACTTCCAAGTGAAGCGAATGCGGACTGATTGACCTGCGAATTCAACTCCGGCGGGCAATCCCAAAGGCTTTCTAGCCATGCCTCATATCTCCTGATGCTGTAATAAATCTGTCCATCGAATTCGTTCCATACCCCTTTGGGGATGATGTTGCGCTGGCGCTTGCCCTGGAGCGCCCGCCGGGTGGTTCCGACCATCTCCGCGAAGTTCTTCTCGGCGACCTTGTCGGACAGGTACTCAACCGGTAACTGTTCTGCTGCTGCCATGATGATTCTCCCGCCGAACTACGCCGGCCGCGCTTTCTGAATGACGTGAATGACGATGCAACCGGTGGCGATGATCCAGATGGCCACGCAGATCGTGAGGGTGATCAGCGCGATTTCCGATCCCTCGCGGAGAAGCCAGGGCGCGGCGAGCCAGAACAGAAGACCAGTCACGATGATCCAGACCAAGCCGCCGATGAGTCGCTTGAAAAGCTTTATTGCGTACATAGGATTCCTCGCCCGCCGTTCACCGGCAGGCTGTGAGTTGTCAATTAGGGGTTTACAACTGGATGAGTTCGGCGGGGACGCTGACGGTTGTGCCGGTCAGGGCGAATACGACCGCCCGGCACACTGCGACCTCGCGGGTATCACCGGGTTGGCGATTGCAGGGATCGCGCGTGGCGTCAGCCAGCCATGGATAGCTGTACCCGCGCTCGACCCAGACGCCGTACTTCTCGATCAGGTGGTCTGCGTCGATATCGGCGAACAGTTGCAGTTGGCCGGCCACTGGCTGGCGGTCGCCCTCGATGCTGTCTATTGCCCAGATCAGCGCCGGCCCGGCCAGTTCCTCGGTGAGGATCTTGACCATTCGGCCCATCACCGCGGCCCCTTGTAGCAGTACACGTAGGCGAACCAGGCGAGGGCGATCATGGCGTTATCTCCTGCGGCGGATACCACGGAACGTTCGCCGGTAGAACGGGGACGATGCCGCGCTTGTTGTCCTTTTTCCGAAAGGTGAAGACCGTCATATTGTCCTTCATGCCCATGTAAACACCTTTGGCTCGCATTTCTACCAGGGCCGCGGCTGTTGGCACTGCGCGATAAGCGACGCCGTCGAAGAACACTTTTTCAACCTCGACCGTCAACGGGTGCTCGGCGAAGTGGTAGTTCTTCATGTAGCCATCGCTGGTGACTGTGCATTTCGACGTTCTGAGGACCAATTTCATGCCGTCACCCACTTGAACGCAAAGGACAGTGGAAGCCAGAAGAAGATGGCGCAGAAGGCGAGGGCTTTCAGGATCATGGCGTCACCTCGCACACTGCCGCTCGCCCGGCGGCGACTTCGTCGATGAACGATTGCGGGAGCCGTGCTGCGAATTCCCCTTCCGACCACGACAGGGGTTCAGACTTGCGGATCATCTCGTTCAGCAGTTCGAATGCCGCAAGCAACTGGTCATCGCGGATTTCGCCGTCTTCCGGCAGGTCATCGCAGAAATGGTCTTCCGGGTCGATTTCACGGGGATAGTTCGGCTCACAGATGCAGAGTTGCACGTCAGCCAGCTCGATATCGCTGTCGATCAGGTAGTCGCGCAGGCTGTCTTCATCGAAGAAGTATTGGTCGCCATCGAAGATAACCAGCGGTTCGCCGGCCCATTCCTTGACCGGCATCGCCGCGAATTTTGCTTGGCGTCGGGCGTGGTGGCACTCATTGCAAGAACTGTTCACCTCATAGATTGGGTGCTCAGGATTTACTTCGCAGCGGCGATGAGTTGCGCCGCAGTAGCGGGCAAGGTTCTCATCGTCACCGAAAAAACGACCGCCAGAGGAAACCCAGCCAGTAAACGTTTTGATGCTCGCCGCTTCCGGAGCGTCGTACATGATGATTGGCTTTTGTGCAGACATGACTTCGTCCTTGCCGCTATAGCGGCTGACTTTGAAGGGGGAGGGAGTAAGGTTTTTGCGGGAGGAGTACAGATGTACTCCTATTAGGATTCTGCTGACAGCTCGCTGACCGGGTGAGTTGCGTTCCAGCGCTCGAAAGCTTCTTGCGTAGTTGTCGCTTCGATCTTCTCGTCGCATTGGTTGCAGGCCGCTACACCGCCGGCCGCGCCGACATCGCGATGACCTTGCTTGCAGGGGTTCATATGCCAGTCGGCATCCTGTTCCGGTTCAGCTACCTCAACCACCAAACTCTTACCGCAGCAGTGACAGAAGTTCATGCCGTTCTCAGCTGGGCCGTCATCGTGGAATGACCAGGTCGAGCCGCAGGCGTTGTTCCAGATTCCGCTGTCGTCATCTTGGCTCCACTCACAATCTCCGCCGGCGAAGTCATCAATCCGCTGATCCGCTGCGTTCAGGAGTAGCTGCAGGGCTTGCTCCCGGGCTGCCGATTCCTCAAGCGCCCTGGACAACCAGCGGATCCGATCCTTGCCGGCGGTGAGCCAGACAACCGCCGAGTGATAGCCGGGTGTCTTGCGGAGCAGCGCGTTGATATTCAGAGGCTCGTTCCCATGCAGGAACACGCCGTTGGCCAGTTCGTCATCGGTCAGCTCACCGAGAGTCAACGCCGCCCGCTGGCAGTTGTAGTGGTCGCCGTGCGGATCGGCTTGGCCGTCTTGCCGCCACCTCGCGGCCGGGGTCTTCTGTGCTTCGTTCATAAACCCAACTCCCTTCAATTGTCAGTACCCGTGTAGGTGCGCCAAGGGACCTTGACGCCGTCGACCAGAAAGCCCCAGTCACCACGCCACTTGCTGGTGATGAACAGGGTGATGACACCGCCGGGCGATACCTCGTCGATGCGGTGGTACTCGCCGTGCATCAGTCGGGCGGTGTCACCTGGTAGGCGGTCGATGTGCTCGCTTGCCTGGAACGCCTCGCCGAGAGAGTGCCCTTGCTCGGCTGCCCTCATCAGAAGAGTCTGAAGAACTGGATCATCGGCGGCGAGCAGGCGCTGCTCTCGGTACCAGCCTCGCAGGATTACCGTCCGAGCGTTCCACGGGTGGTCATGCAGATCCCGGTCTTCGTCCGGCCGCATGATGTGGTGGATGCGGAACGACCACGGGCACCACCAGAGCGCCGGCTTGTGCGTCTCCCGGCTGTAAGGGTTGAACAGCCACCAGCGGCCCATGTACATCTCGGCGCCGTCGGCGGACATGATGTGCAGGTAAGGCGTGCGCTTGGCGCGGGCGATGAGCCAGGCGGCAATGGCCGGGCGGGCAAGCAGCTTGGCGGCCAGGCGCCAGAAGAGATTGATCATGCTGCCTCCGTAACTGGCCGGAACACGCACTTGCACTCGTCAAAGTGGGCAATGACGGTACCGGCTGCATCGAAGTACTTCACGTTCCAGGTTGGATGGCAGTTGTGCGTGTGCTTCCCGTACTTCAGCTGGTTGGCGAACTGGACGTCGAGATTGGCTGAACCGTTCATGTCTATGATCGTTCCGAGATCCCCTTCCACCTCGACCATCATCCCCAGCATGGCGAACTCAATGCCGCGGTTTCGGATCATTCCCTCGACGAACTGCTGGGCCTTCGTTTTCTTGGTGTTTCGTTTTTCTGTGGGCATGGGGCGTCCTATGCCGGGTCATGCCCGGTCGGTGAGTGTCAGGGAGTTATTCGCAGAGCCCGTAGGCTGAAGAGCAACTGTTCTGGCTGTCGGTGCGAACGATCAGGTCGACCATGTCGAACTGGCGGCCTCCGCGCGCGGTGTTGCTCCAATCGACGATCCGGTCAATGCCGTGCGTTACGGCGCTCACCTTGTCATCCGATCTTACGGTGGGGTCGGTCACGGTGGCGAAGAACGTGGCCGCTCCACGTTTGCTGGCAATGCTCACCAGTCGTTCCCACTCGCGCACGCGGTCAACTTCCTCTGGCCACCTGGCGGCGATTTGCCTGAGCTCGTCTTTCGCACACATGATGCAGGGCATGCACCCCACACGATTGCAGCCTTGCAAGTAGAGCGGGTTTGGCTTGATGCCGGCCGCGCGATGAGCCTCGAAAACTGAATCAACTGTCCATTTCAGGATCGGGCGGTAGTTGAACAGGCCGCCTCCAACCTCGTCGCACTCTGGCAAGTACTTGCGAGCCGGCGACTCATCGGCTCGAACACCTTGCCAGGACAGCAGCATGTTCTCGCCGTCCATGAGTGGCAGGTATACCTGCTCAATGATGGGGTTGCGCTTGAGCTCATCGGTGCAGAAGCGCGCTTTGGTGCTGGGGAATCGGCCTTTCCACAGGCATAAGTCCAGGAATGGGTTGCCGGTAGGGTGTAGAACTTCCAGCGCACCAAGCACCACGGATTCCGCCACACCTTTCTCGCGCCACTTGGTCTCTATGAATTTGCGCTTCCCGGCGATCTGCCTGGAGAAGTCTGCCTTCACCCAGCGGATGGGAACGCCAGTGGCTTCGGCCAGGTAATGGAGGTAGTCATATGTCTCTGGATGCTCATGCCCGGTGTCAGCAACTACTGCGCTGAGGTTCGGCACCTCCAGCTCGAGGGCGACCAGCAGCGTAGCCGTGCTGTCTTTACCGCCGCTCATGCTGACGATGTTGTGAGTAGGCATAGGGGATCCTCGCCGGCTGGCGTGATTCAGTGAAGTGGGTTTATTTCTTCGGGTAGGTCTTTGTCAGCGCGCCGTTGACTGCATGGCCGCGCTTCAGCACGACATTGGCCAGCTTCTCGCGGTCTTTTGCGCTGTGGCTGGCCTGACTCAGCAGGCCGAAGTAGCTGTTGGCCGTTTCCCGAAGGTCTTCGGCCGGTGCTGCGGCGGTGCGTTTCAGTGCCTGAGCCAGCGAACGCTTTCTTGTTGTCCGCCGCCAGGGCTTGATGACGTGGCCAACGAAGTCGACGCCGCGGTCTACCGGTTGCAGGATGGTTTTCGTTGGGTTCAGCTTGGCGCCAAGGCTGGGCAGGAACTCTTCGACCTGTGCCAGCCACGCGTTGAGCTGTTGCGGCGATTCATGCAGGAAAACGAAGTCATCGACGTAGCGGACGTAATGCCTGGCGCCGAGCGTGTGCTTGGCGAACTGGTCCAGCGCGTCGAGGTAGACGTTGGCGAAAAACTGCGATGACAGGTTGCCGATGGGCAGGCCGAGGCGAGCAGGTTGCGCGGTCAGCCGCTTGTGCTGCGGCACCCGATTGAACAGATGGGCCGGGCTGCGCACCTCGTAGTCTTCGCGAGGATCGTGCATCAGGATCTGTTCGGCGAGTGCCAGCCACCAGTGTTCGGTGATCTTGGCGGCCAACTGCCGGCGCAGGACCTCTTTGTCGATCGCGACGAAGAAGTTGGCCAAGTCGCATTTCAGGTAGAAGACCGGCGTCGACCAGTTCTGGCTGGCGCTTCGTATCTTCGCCTCAAGCCGGGTGGCAGCGTACAGCGTGCCGCGGCCGGGAATGCATGCGCAACTGTCCGTGATGAAGCTGGCGTAGAAGCGCGGGGCCACACGGTTGTACAGCAGGTGGTGGGCGACGCGGTCCCGGAAGGCGGCAGCCCATACCTCGCGGGCTTTTGGCCGGGTGACCACGAAGCATATCGATCGGCCTGGCCGGTAAGTGCCGGCAATCAGGTCGTCGTGTAGCGCCATCAGATTGAGTTCCAAATCCATTTCGAAAGCCAGCGCGCTGGCGCTGTTGCGCTTCGTGCGGCGGCAGTCGTAGTAGGCCTGAACAAGCTCGCTGAACGGGTAGGGACCAACAGTCGAATCTGCGGACGGGGCGGACGAGGAGCTCGCCGCTCTTGCCGTAGAAGTCCTGACTGCCATCATCGAAGTACATGAAGAATGCGCTGTAGGCGGAGCGCTGCGAACTCGACCAGTAGACACCCTTGGTGATCAGGTCATAAGCCCAGATCTGATAGAGCTGGGTGGGTGCTGGTAGATCGAAGTCCGTGTGCCCATCAGCGGTATACGCTCGGGCGGCTTCGGCTGCGGGGTGGTCGCCGGCGGCAATCAGTGCATCCGTGTTCGCCTTGCCGTCCCACTTGCTGGTACCGGCAGATTCCTTTCCGCGTCCACCCCACTCGTTTTCACCGACATCGTCCTTGGCGAGGATCAGGTAGTGTTCTGGCACATCGCCGCGTGCCGGAACGAACCCGCCGTTGATGCCGCCTTGGCCTGGCCAGTAATCGCCGATGGCCGGTGTGGCGGTAGCAGCAACGGGCAGCATGCTGGCCAACCGAGGCAAGCCTGAAACTTGCTTGTTGCCGTAGAAATTGATGGTCAGGTTGGTGACCTTGATTGGTGAAGGCTTCATGTGATACCTCATTGTTTCCAGTCAGGCGCCGCCCTCCGTGACCGGATGCGACAGTGGGTTGGTGGTTATTCGTCGTTGCAGATGCGAAGGGCTTCGCGGTTATAGGCGAGCGTCAGTTTTGCCGACACGTTTTCGGTTATCTCGTAACTGTGTCGCGGCGGGGCAAGCATCGGGATCGAATTTTGAGGCCCCATCGCATGCAGGTGGTGAATCATCAGCGTGATGGCCTCACCCTGTTCCTCGATACCTCCCCAGGCCATCAGATCAGCAAGTGCTTGGCGTGTTCCAGCCATGCAGTGCAGTCTGATTTCTTCCTCGCCGCGAGTCTTCTTCTTCGCCGCGGCTTTCGCTGACCGTTCCGCGTTGCTCTTGGCCATAGGCTACCCCTTCAATTCCACTGACCGGCAAGTCCAGCCATGTTTGTCGTCGGCGCTGGCGCACCTGGTGGTTGATTCGTCTCATTGGGACGCCGGGAAGTCGAGCGAATGCTCGGCAATAAGCTTTCGGCAAAGCGTTTCACTGATGCCGATATGCTTGCTGGCCTTGTAGCGCGTCATGCCGGCGGCTTTGCACTCCATCAGCCGGCCGGCCAACTCTCGTCTTTCCTCATCGCCGATAACGCGGCCGCGCTTGCTCTTCGCTGTCTCAATGGTCCGGTATCCATACGCCGGCTTCGCCACCTGCTCGACGCCCGGGCTGTCTTTGCCAATACCGGTCGGGATCAACTGAGCCTGACCGCCAGATGCAAAGAAGGCAGCTTTCGCCGCCTCCAGTCCACTTTGCCGTTTTGCGGCTTCTTCGATTGCTTGGTCCATATCAGGCACCGTTCAGGTGATGGTGTGGGGCGAAGGGGATGGCCGTGGCGGCGCTTCCACTTGATGTCTACGCCGCACACCAGGCGTTCCGCCGAATGCTCAAGCCATTCCGTCACTTCGTCGCTCTCGCTGACCTCTGGAGGCAACTGAGCGTCGTAACGCTCCTGGCATATCTTCAATGCTGCGTTCATGGTGCCTCCAGAGTGGCGGGTCAGTCGTAGTAGTCTTGATCAGCCAGGTACTCGGAATGCTCATTCACAAGCCATTCCTCCATCGAGGCGATTTCTGATTCAGTCATGAAGCTGGTGTCGTCCTTCGACTCCCAATTGATTTCGCAATGTCCGAAGTACTCATCGGGATCAGCGGCTTGGGAGCTGAAGTTTCCTTTTCGAGCGGAGTAATATTCGACGGTCAGATTGATGGAGATGTCCTCTCCATCCTTGACTGTCCAATATTCGTAAGTGCGGGCCATGAATGCCTCCAGGGTGGCGTTATTCGGTGGGCCGGGTCAGATCGTTGATCGACTTGATAACGTTCAGAATGTGTTGCGCCTGAACTTCCATGGTCTGATCGGACTTGTTTTGTTGGCAGGTTGAGTCAGAGTCAGCCTGCTGCCAGTAAATCTGCCCAAGTGAGAAAGACCGGCGCAAAGCACTCTCAACCATTGCGACGATTTCAGCGGTCAAGGCCGCATCCCGATGCTGTAGTGCGGCGTCATAATCGAGGCGGCTCACAAGCTCAACATGAGCGTCGTCAATACTTGTCACGAGTTTGCGCTGTAGCGCTTCACACGCCGGCATCTCATAGACCACATCGATATCGCCGAGCTCTCGATTATCGAATATCCCCCCAAGCACAAGAGTCGCCAGGGTTTCAACTTCGCTCAGACTGTCGCTGCACTTGATCCAATCGCTCATGGCGACCTCCAGTGTTTGGGGTTAGGCGGAACGGGCGGCGAGCATGGCGTCGGCCAGCTCGTAAGAAGCAGCCGCAATCTTCGCGTTGGTGCTCAAGCCCCACGTATCGGCGTGAGCGCAGATGCCATGCATGGCTTTGGCCGCGAAGTAGTCGCGAACCGTGACCCCGAAACAGGTGCCGTGCCCGCCGTATTCGTTTGCGCCGACAGGGAAAGCCGGCTCTTTGGCATCCACGGCCTGGCACTCAACGCAAACGCCACCGGTCTGCTCCGACTCTTCGATCAGGCTGTTGCACTTCAAGCAAGACCCGAAACGCTCCGGATCTGGTGGCTGGAAATTCATGGCTTTCTCCTTCGCTGATTGATCCAACAAAACTCAGCTGCACTCATCCGTTCCGCTGGTTGCCGTTGGGCGCGGAGGGGAGTGCATGCGGGTGATGTCGGGGAAGGGGGTGCCGGTTACGTCTCCGGCGCGGGCTTCACCGCCGTGGTGCTTGTTGCTGGCTTGATTGCGCGCAAGCCACCCCGCGTTGATGCAGAAGGCCGGACGCTACCCCGGCTCTGGAACGTTCACACTCTGTGTAATGCCCGCAGCCGTGCGCGGTATCACCCGATCTCTCGGTAAAGGCTGCTGTATGCCGCGTGCAGGGGCCTGTTTCCACCCGTAAGTCGGTGTCCAACTACCCACCTTGGTTCCAATCCCCAAGGAGCGATCCCCATCGAGTCATGCCGCTTGTAGCGTGTCTGCGCGACTGAGCATCCAGCCTCCCTTTCCACGCCGCTTCTACATCGGAGAGTGATCGAAACACCAGGGCGCTACCCCTGCTTGGTTCCCGCCGCGTTTATAGTATTGGCCGTCTCGCTTATACCGGCTCAGGAGATTCCCGGGGCTTTGCGATCCTAGCGCTGCAGCCCGCTTGGGCACGCTTCGATCACTCTCCGATGCGGCCTGGTGCTGGGGAATACCAGGCGCTCGGAATGCAGGTGGCCGAATAAGGCCGCTACGTCTATTTGTTGAATGCCTCAGCTCCCACTGGTCCGAGGCCACGTCCGCTTTCATCTGCATCCGTCTGCCCACTCAGCGAATGGACAGAGGCGATGCTTTCGTCACGCAACAGCTTTGCAGTGGTCGAGATCAACGAAGCCGCTCTTGCCTTCCAGGAAGATCACAGCGGTGTGGCCGCCGAACAATGAGGCTTCATCTCTCGTCGCCGCGCGGTACGTTTCGCCGCAACCGACGATTTCTTCGAAGCTGACCACGGTGCCGACCGGGTGTTTGGCGTTCCAGTTGTCGACCTGACGTTGCAGTTGTGCGGCAGTAGGGCGTTTAGGTGCTGGCATTTCTGTCTCTCCGGTTGTTTTCCCAATGCACCCGTCACCAGGTGCATCAGTGAAACTTTCCGTCATTTGTGCGCTTTGGGGTCTTTAAGGTGCTTGTCGAACAGCTTCTTATGGCGGCGAGCGAAACGCGCAACAAACGCCACAGCCAGCAAGGTCAATGCCGCAACGAGAAGCGGGTAGAGCTTGATGCTGAGATAGATGGCCAGCGGTGCACCAACGATTAGCGGGAAGAAAAAAAGAACGGCATCTGTCTTCGTTTCGCCCTTCCTGTCTGTCCACCAAAGGCACTTGCTACTTCCACAGTTGGGGTCGTACTGCGTCCAGCCCCTCAGTTTGGCGAGCGTTTCCAAAACTGGGTTCCGGCCGGGTTCTGAATCATCGACCCAGGCCCATGCATGTCGCCAGGCCTTGCCCACTCCCACGACAATCAGCATCAAGATGAAGCAAGCCACCCCCAAAAGCAGGCAGGCCAATAACTGCACAGGCAAATCGTTTAAAGGGTTCATTCCGCATCTCCGGTTGTCATCCCAAAGCCCGCTCATTGAACGGGCTTCAGTGATGCTTTCCGCCGTGACCCGCTACTGGCGTCGGTCACTGGCCTATCCCAAATTGTTCTTCCAGCCGCGGGCCTTTCGGCTTGTTCTCCCGCTGGATAACTGTTCTTGGCGTTTTACGCTGCACGCCCGGGTCAGTTGCCAACCCTCTGAACCGTTGAGGCCGGTTCATCGCTGCCTTTGAATCTGGTCCGGTGGGATCCGGCAAGGTGATGCGGTGGAGCTAAAGAGCGGCGGGTTTCTCAACCCTTCGCAGCTGGCCCCTGATTGGGTGCCGGTTGCGATGGATGCAAATTAGCAACTGCTAAAATAATTGGCAATAGCAAATGCTAATTTATTTTTCTGTGGACGAAAAAAAGCCCGCTCAATGGCGGGCTGATTTCTGTCTGATTTAACCTATGCTGCTGATTTCTCTAAATTATCTAGAGACTTGGCCCCCTCTGTAGGGCTGCGGACCTGTATGAGGTTGAACTTGAGCTCCTCAACCATATCCTGGAGCAGGAGAATCTTCT
The DNA here is from genome assembly GCF_037049705.1 of Janthinobacterium sp. LPB2021202312-11-4. Lineage (NCBI taxonomy): Bacteria > Pseudomonadati > Pseudomonadota > Betaproteobacteria > Burkholderiales > Oxalobacteraceae > Janthinobacterium > Janthinobacterium sp. LPB2021202312-11-4. Next base: position 243,917 of record NZ_JBAGKV010000004.1, read on the forward strand.
CGTTGAAAGATTTTCGACTGGACGCCTTCAGATTAGCTATCTGTAATTCCGAAGGGGTAACGAGGAGAAGGGATGCTTTTTGGTCATGACCGATCAGAGAGTCGTGTCTCTTCAACTGCTCTAGACGGGTAATACGCGAACTAGCGATATCAAACAGATTACTTTGCCTAGCACCTGGCAGCATCCCGCATATGTTCACAGCTAACGCCGAAGAAAAGTAATCACAAGGAAGAGAAATCTCGGAGCCTTTGATAGTTACCGGAACATGTTGTCCGAAATTCCTCGTCAGGCCGGGATTGACCCGAGACATCGCGACTCTCATGCGCTGCCAATAGCTTGTTCGGTCGTAGCCATTGCCAGCTACACCATCAGCATGGAGATCACATAGGCTCGATGTAAGGCTAATACCCTGCAGGATTATGTCATCCAAATCCTCTCCGATTGCCTCCCGTCGCTTGCTAATTGAGACACCGTGGATCCCGCTTGAAAAAATCCCGCTGAACCCAGACCCGGCGAACTCAAGAGCTCTTTGGAGGGCAAGCTCCATCATTGCCCTCATGCCTGGAGCGGCCTCGCCGTAGAGGCACTCCATGGCTTTATCGGAAATCGCCAACTGGCCAGCCAGGTCGTTGCCGTCTGTGGCAACAACTCCGATAGTGAGCCTCTCCCCTGATTGGACAATGGGCTCCATATACACGGCAGCCCAGTTAGCGTGGTAGGAGGGCAGGTCAGGGAATCCGGTGAAATCTGTCTCTTGCTCGATCATTGGGCTAGTCCAAGTGTGCCTTGCCTTAGGTGCATTCCTCCACCGATCAGGTTCGGGATATGATGTACTCGGGCTTGCAAAAACGCCACCACATCCCGGACATGCTCGACAGAAACCTGACAAGGCCCCGGCAGTGCAATCTCCGCATGAGCACCGAAGTCACAGTCGTTCAGGGGCAGCGCTTCGTCATTGATCAGCTGAGCGCTTCTGCGCTTTTCAAATTCGCTGACATCTTGGATTAGTCGATTCAGCAAGTGGTTGCAGATGGTTCGATGAGGCGCCGTCAGCGAATCCCCTAAGGCTTCCTCATGATCAATAAGCCAAAGCTTTCCATCGGCCCCCAGCAGAACATTTCTGAGGTTCCGATCAGCATTGGCTATCAGTTCATCAAAGACAACGGAAACTCGCTTGCTCGACCAAGTGTTCAATACGTGACTGACTTCGTCCGGCCTGACAATCCTTGCAATCGGCTTGGCGCCCGTATCGACGCTAGCTAGACATATGACTCTCGGCGTAGTTACTCCGACTTGTGAGCCGCGAGCTACCACCACCGAAGTGTATGGAATAGGAAGGCCCAGGTGTCGCCCGAGCAGCGCACTCAGCACCTCTGCATACATTTGCTTTGGAGGGAGCAGTTTTACGTAGGCGTGATACTGGTGCCCGCCAGGAAAACGGACAAGCCCATAGAAAAGGGGATGCTGCCCTCTGAGCTCTTTGTCTTCAATGGCATCACCATTTACATAGACGCCCAGCGTTGGGTCAGTTAGAGCGTTTCTTTTTGGTTGGTTCATCTTTCTTAGCGCTATCCGTAGGCTGCGATTTCTTCAGGCCGTGCTGAAGCATCCTGAGCATGTCATCAACATTTTCTCCGTCTTGCGATCCGGCAAAAACAGCATCCGTCAGGCCGCCTAATTTTTCTGGAACGGAAGTTATTGTCTGAGCTTCGTTCTTCTTGACCAGATGCGCGACAAGCTTTCTAACCATCTCAATATCAGCCGCGTTCAACCGTCCTTCGGTAATCGCGATCGCAATCGTTTTGGCTAGAGCTGGAGCTACATAGGAAGTACCTGCGGCGGCGCTTACTCCAGATACAGGGGTATCTGAATCGGACCCAACTGCAGGCCTAGCTAGATAGTCTTTAGGTAGCCCAATCTTTTTTTCCATATTTGCAGCAGCTCTCTCTCCGAAAGACCTATGGCCGTTGAGAATTTGAGAGATGTAGGACGCGTCCAAGTCGTGCTGGTTCGCAAAGTCCTTTAGCTGACTGTCGCCTATTAATTGGCGGAGCGCCCTCAAGCGCAATTCGTTGGTATCCATGGATGAATCATCGCTGTCAGTTAGCATTCAGTAAATTACGTATTGCTATTGCTTCGCGCATTAGCAAACGCTAATCTGAGAGGCAATACGGAGGCGCACCCATGAATCTTCACGACTACATCAAGCCATTCGACAAAAACGCCCTGGAGATTTTTGCGGGTAGCTGCGGGACGACTGTCGGCCAACTCAAGCAAGTTGCTTACGGCTATCGCCGTCCCGGGGCAGCCCTCGCGATCTGCATTGAGCGCGAATCCTCTCGATCCGTGACATGCGAAGAGATGCGTCCGGACATCGATTGGGCGTACCTGCGAAGTTCAGAACCCACCAAATCCGCCGCCTAAACCAAGCACCTCTACCCCGAAAGCGGAAGTGAACCCATGGCCTACGGAAACAAGACGCATCGCAACACTCACCAGCTGAAGTCTCGCCTCAATGACGACGCTTACGCCGCTCTCCAAGTGGAAGCGTTGGCTCGTGAGATTCAGCCGGGCGCCTTGGTTCGCGACCTCACCTTAGCCGCTCTGCGGTTCAAGGAGGATTACGGGTACTTCCCATTGGTAGATGACGGCGAGTCGTCCGAACTGGACGGCTTTCCAGCCCTGGGCGAACTGGCCCGCGAGCTGAAAATTCAACCTGGTGCGCTAGTGCGCGAACTTATCCGGTCAGCCCTGCAAGCCAAGCGAGAGCAGGACGCCAATCCCCAGATTAACGACAAGAAGCTCAGCGCCTGATCAGGCCATGGAGGAGGCACCAATGTCCGCAACACCTGAAGTAGGGCGGTACACGCAGGACGAGAAGGACGAGCTTGAGCGCTGGGCTGATGAGGTTGGTATCGACATGGATCAACTCGCTGACCGGATTTTGCAAATGACAGAGCTGGCGGTCGAGCGTCGCAGCGCTGCTCGCATTGCGGCGGATAAAACAACCCCGCGAAGACGCCTCGCCGATCACTACGCGCAAGAAGCTCGGACAGGAAACGTGTTTTCAATTTTTCCTTCGAGGTAACACCCCGGCCCCTTATTAGGGGCCACCGCAACAACGATTGGGGTAAGCGGGGCTGGCACCTCATTAGGGGCCAAGAAGAAAAGTAGGTCATGGATTCGTCCCTGATCAGTTGATGAGCGAATGATCGCGGATCAGGTGGCAACGGGCCACGTAACAATTTCAGAGGTGTGACATGCAGGAGTTGATGAAGGCTATTTACGAAGTGGTCGACGACCACGGCACCAGGAAGATTGCTGAGGGCGCCGACTTCAAGTCTCGGACCCTGCTCTCGCAAAAGGCCAACCCTGATTACGACACCCATCGCATGAACGTGGAAGAGCTGCACCGGATCATGAAGTTCACCCAGGACTTCCGTCCGCTGAAAGCCTGGGCCGAGTCCTTCGGTTTCGACCTTGTCCCCAAAGAAAAGCCGGACGGCATCAACTTGAATACCGCGCTGCTTCGCCTGCACGCCGATCTGGCCGACGTGACCCGTCTTGCGTTCGATGCCCAGGCTGATGGCCGCGTCTGTTCTCGCGAGAAGTCGGTCCTGCTCAAAGAGGCCGAGGAAGTGATCGTCAGCCTTGAAGTATTCAAGCAGTCAGTGAAGGCCGCCTGATGAAAGCCGAACTGACACTTCAAATAAATGCTCAGCCCGGTCTTTCCGAGCTTGAGGGCCTATTTGCCACCCTTGAACAGGTTCTCGCCGACGCTCCTCACCTTCGACTGAAGGTCCTCGATCTGCTTTTCACCCTCAGCGACGGCAGCCTCAAACCCGGCTTTGTCGAGTTGGTGGCGATTCCCGCATTCGGGGCAGATGGTCAATCGGTCATTGAGCTTCAGGTCACCAACCGATTGAGGGAATTGGTGGCTGCACTCACCGCAGGTGATCTTGAAGTTCTGGGTATCAATTAAAGACATGTCCGGCCTCCGAGGCCTTTTCGTGTGGAAGCAAAAAGCTACCACGGATGCGCCGGACACCTATAACGCCTGAATCGCAGGCACAAAAAAGCCGGGTTCACGGCCCGGCTCATTGCTACATCAGCGAGGCAATAATGAATACACAATCAATCCCCGTCAATACCCCGAACAATGTCGCGACACGTTTTCTGCAAACGCAAAACGTGTCGCGGAATGAAACCATGAGCAGCTTTGAGCTTCTGGACCTGGTCAACTCGGCGCGGTCCTCGTTCGGTGAGGGAGAAGTCCGGCGCAATGATTTCGCTGCTCGCTGCAAGGATGAGCTGGAAGGGGAGTACTACGAAACTTTCGTAGTGAAGAACGCCAACAATACCGAGTCCGAAGGCATCCGGATGACCAAGGATCAGTGCATGTGCGTGCTGATGCGGGAGTCAAAGGCCGTGCGCCGCAAGGTAGTGATTCGACTGAACGAGCTCGACGCCAAGCCAGCCTTTGATTACGCCGCCGCCCTCAGCGACCCGCGCACCTTGCTGGCTTTGCTCACCGACAATGTGAAGAAGGTTGTCGCCCTGGAAGCCGACAACACCGAGCTTTCCAATGAAAACCTGATGATCGAGCAGAAGGTCGCCGCCGACGCGCCGAAGACAGCTTTCTTCGACGCGGTGATCAGCGGTGTGACCACGCCGTAATACGGCTTCCCAATAGCCCAGGCGCCGGAGTCGGCGCCTGCCGCTTTCGAGGTGACTCATGAAAGTGATCTACACGGACAAACCGGGCAATGAGCGCGGCGTGTGCTACCGGCTGCTCAGCGAGTTCTTCGGTGTGATCGGCACCGCTACCGAGGTGGTCATAGAGGGCGATGCCCCGGACATCTTCGATGCGTACCAAGCAGCCGGTATCAAGGTTTCCGGTGGCAACGATGAGGACGAACTGGAAACTGATCCGCTCAAAATGAAGGTTCCCGAACTGAAAGAGTGGCTGACTGCCAAGGGCATCGCCTTCGACGCAACCGCCAAGAAAGAAGACCTGCAGGCCCTGGTGCCAGCGGAATAAGGACTGCACATGACCGACTTCATCACTGTTGCCGATGTTGATGCCTCGCTGGGTCCTGGCTGGGCCGGCACCGGTGATCCGGTCCTTGCTGTGGCCATGGCCAACGCCTGGCTCACCGCCAAGATTCAACGGGTTGTTCCTGATCCGGTTCCGACCGAGATCAAAACAGCCGGCGCCCAGGTCGCCAAAGAGGCTGCGGGGGGCAATTTGTACAAGGCCACCCAGAAAGAAGTGCTCAGCAAGACGGTGTCCGCTCAGTCTGGCACCTCGACGAGCAAGACTTACGCCGCTGGGTCAACGGATCTGTCCGCCGGCGAGAATTTTGCCTTGGCTCTGCTGGTGCCGTGGACCAAGCGCTCCGGCGTGATGATGCTCAAGAGGATCTGATCATGGGCATGCGCGATGAGATTCAGGCTGAGATGGCTGAAGCGTTCGACGATCCCGATGGGCTGGCGGATGCCGTGAAGCCAGTGGTCGGCATCCGGAAGGTGAAAGGTGAATACGACCCCGGCACTGGCACGGCGCCGGAGGTGACCACCACCTACGGTGGCCGGGGGGTGTTCGGCAGCTATCTAGCCAGGGAAATCGACGGGTCGTTGATCCAGACGACCGACGAAAAACTGCTGATCCTGCAGAACGAGTTGCTCGTCATGGTTGAGGGAGTGCCGACGGAGATGATTGCCGAACCGAAAATCGGCGACATCATTGGCGGGAAGCGCGCCCTAAACGTCAGCCAGGACCCGGTGGGCGCCACCTGGACGATTCAGTTGAGGAAGTGACGTGAGCAAATACTCAGGCCTCAACGGCAGCTTTGCCGAGAGCATTCGGCAATTCGCCGAGCAGGCCCAGGCCGGGCTCGACGCCATGGGCGAGGTGATCGGCATCTTCCACACCCACCCGGATGCGACCAGTCGGCCGTCCCCGCATGACCTGGCCATGTGCGAAGCCACGGCCTTGCCCTGGCACATCCTGAGTTGGCCGGAAGGCGATCTGCGCAGCATCACCCCGACCGGCAGCACGCCGCTACTCAACCGGCCATTCGTGCACGGCGCTTGGGATTGCTGGCAGGTCTGTGCTGATTGGTACAAGCGCGAGTGGGGGCTGGAGTTCGAAGCCTTCAAGCGAGTCGATGGCTGGTGGGAGAACGCAGACGGCGAAAGCCTGTACGAGTCGAACTACGAGGCGGCCGGGTTCGTGAGGGTGGATCGACCGCAACGCGGCGACATGGTCGTCATGGCCGTCGGGCGTACGGCTCACCCGAACCATGCAGGGATTTACCTCGGCGTTGATCCTGCGCTGACCGGCGAAGACTCGAACACCTTCGGCCCCGGGCCATTCCTGCTGCACCACCTGTACGGACGCCCGAGCGAGGTCATCGTTTTCGGCGGGCCTTGGCTTGACCGAACACGCCTGATCCTCAGGCACAAAGATGCACAACCAACCACATGAAGCGGCATGCGTGGGAACTGTTATGAGTGATCTATCAGATTGGCTGGAGGTGCAGAGCCTAACGAATCTTTCACGATTCGCTGGGCGACCTGTAGAGCAGTTACATCAGGTAATAGTCACCGAGGCAATGAAAGATGCAGCGATGGAGTACGTTTACAGCCTGTACGACCAAAACATTACAACCTTCTTGCTGGACGATATCTATAGGATTATGTCAGTGCTTCGTCCGGTAGATCTGGAACCCCACAAAGAGCCTCCTTCACTTGGGCATGGATATCGTCAAATTGCTGAAGCCCCTTTTCCTTCACAAAAGTAGGAATATCGGAGGAAGACAAGACTGCAATCACCATCATTAAAGTGTTGATGCGGAGTAGCCCCAACGAAATAGATTGTAGCTCTGGAAGGGTAAACACCTGTCTGCCGGCAACGTTGCCGTGGTTCATACTCAAGAAGTTAACAACTTCAGCAGTATTCTCACCTTCTGGTGATAGGCCCCAATGCCAGTGAGCAACAACATTTCGCGCATTGGAGAGCTTCCGGTAGTCGGCAACGCATTCATCTATGCGCGAAAGGGTTGCGGGATAAATTGCTGACTCGTTCGATCTCCGGAACGCAACGAGCAAATCAAGCAGTGCGTTCGCTTTGAGCTTCAAAGATCGAGTAATTAACTGAGATTGGGCTTCTTCCAATCCGGAAATTGCTGCGAAAAGACCATACAACCCTTGATCGCATAAGGCATGGTTTATCACGATCTGACCAATTTCGCATTTCATTGCATCGCTAGGGCCGGCGAGGTTGCCGAACTGTTCACTCACATTGACCTCCAGGTCCTATCCGCGCCGATATTGGCGCATCCCCAGTCCTTGGGCTTGCAGGCAAAGGACTGGGAAATCCGTTGCGTGGAGGCAGGAGGCTACTACGGAGGGTGGCTTGGCGTTACTGGGGATTCGTACAGGGACGATTGATGATAGATTTGCTGAAAAACCATAAGGAAGTGTCGAAATGATCAAGGGTGTTTGTTTTGCAGCATTGGTTCTACTGAGCTCGTCGCAGGCTTTCGCAGCGGCGGAGTCCACTTCCGTGAGCATGAGCTTCGAGAAGTGTCAGGCAGTTCAGGCCAACACCATCGCCGAACTAAATGTTCCTTCAGGCGATATAGCGCAAATTGTCAACACATCCGTTCTGACCATCACCAAGATCTACACGGCGGACGGAAGCATTCTTATCAGCTGTAGCAATCCTGATCAGAAGATGGTCATTACAAAGTCGACTGATAGTCGATAACTGCCCCTGATTCTTCTTTGCTCAACCAGTCGCTTGCTTTTTTGCATCTCGCCTTGGTCCTACATTGTCCGCATTTACACAGGAGTGACCTGCATGAGATTTTTTGTAGCGGCGTTGGCCTTGGCGCTGCTTTCTGGCTGCACCGATAGCGGCCCAATAAAGGTCGGCCCGGACACCTACACGATTTCAACGCGAGTTCCTTTCGGTGGCCCTGCTTCTGCAAAAGGGCAGGCCTTGAAAGAGGCAAATGTATTTTGTGAATCCCTGGGTAGGGAAATACTCCTCGACCACATGCAGGCGAGCGAGTGTGCTTTACACGGCGGATGTGGTGAGGCGGAAATATATTTCTTCTGCCTGGCGAAGGGTGATCCGCAGTTGAAGCGTCAGAAATACAGCTCTGATCCAACCCAGAAGATTGAGATCGATCAGCGTTGAAGCTGCTTGGCGAATAACACGGCTGCTATAGTCGCTCGCTTTCAGGACGAGGAAGAATCATGCGGATTACCAGTTTTGCAGCCGCTGCCGCTCTGGCGTTTGTTCTTTCAGGCTGCGTAGGAACAGATTTTTCGTACGATGAAGCCAGGAAGGTGAAGGTCGGTATGACTGAGGATCAGGTTACCCAAATCATGGGGCCGCCTTATTCAGTGGCTTCCCGAGCCGATGGCCAGATGTGGATTTGGAGTCATGCAAATGGGATGACCGGTGCAAGCCGCGTGATTTCCTTCAGAATGGTCGACGGGAAGGTCGTCGAGGTGCCAACCATTCCGTCGAGCTTCAAATAAAGCTGCTTCGGCCAAATAAGACGAGGGAACAACATGCGTATTTTGATAGGGGCTGTGGCGGTGATGCTGTTGGCGGGGTGCGCCTCAACAGCGATATCGGTGCGAGACGCAAAGCCGGTACCGGCAGATGAGGCTTACGCCTTTCAATCCAAGCCATCAGGTGAAAGCGGGAAGATTACGGTAGTTCGAGACTCCGGCGCTGTCGGATCGGGTTGCGATATCGTCGTATACGTGGATGGCCGCAAAGCTGCAAAAATCGGCACAGGACAGCGTGCAACATTTTACCTTCCGCCCGGATCGCCAAACCTAGGCGCAGGCCTGGCCGGATCTGGCCTATGTGCAGGTGCTGCAATTCGGACTATCTCTGCGAATGTCCAGTCAGGCAAGGAAAGCCTTTACAGAATCAGCGGCGATATGGCCGGGTTCTACATAGGCCCCTACGTCGATTACAACTGATTTTAAAATTCAAATAGCCGCCTCCGGGCGGTTTTTTATTGCCTGGAAAAAATCAATGTGCACGTCAGCCATCAACTACCAGCCCATGACCATAATCCGTTTGCATGGCCAGCTTCGACAGTTTGGAAAGTCGTTCAGGCTTTCCGTTAAGTCTCCGGCCGAAGCGATAAAAGCGCTCTGCGTCCAGATACCCGGTTTCGAGCGATTTATTTCAAATGCCAAATCTAGGGGGCTCGAATTTGCGGTTTTTCGCAAAGGAAAGAACATCGGTGAGGGAGAGCTCGGCTACAGCGGCAGTGGTGATATCCGTATCGCACCGGTCATAGTCGGCAGCAAGCGAGGCGGAATTCTCCAGACCATCGTTGGCGCGATCCTGATCGTTGTAGGTGTTTTTGCCTCCGCCACACCTTTTGGCGCGCCTTTGGTTGGCGCAGGTATTGGGCTCGTCGCCGGCGGCGTCATCCAATTACTCAGCCCCCAGGCCGGCGGCCTCAAAACCAGCGCCGCCCCAGAAAACACCCCCGGCTACGCCTTCGGCAGCGCCAAGAACACCACGGCATCCGGCAACCCGGTCCCGCTCTGTTACGGCAAGCGGCGTGTAGGCGGGGCAATTATCAGCGCCGCGATTTACGCCGAGGACCAGATGTAGCCAAGACGATGAACACCACAGCCGCCCAAGAGGCGGTTTTTTATTGCCTGGAGAAAAGCATGGGCGCAGCACAGCAGCTCGATATTTACGGCGCCAAGGGCGGATCGGACAAACCAAAGACTCCAACCGAAGCACCAGACAGCCTGCGCTCGGTGGCCGTGGCCAAGATCCTCATTGCGATGGGAGAGGGCGAGTTCGCCGGCAACCCGACGGCACAGGACATCTATCTCGACAACACGCCGCTGCAAGATCCTCAGGGCAATATGAACTTCCCGAACGTGAAGTGGGAGTATCGCAACGGCTCTGTTGAGCAAGGCTACATCCAGGGCATTCCGTCGGTAGAAAACGAAACCACCTTGGGCATCGAGCTGCGCAGCGGCACGCCTTGGGTGCGGGCGATCAGCAACATAGAACTGTCGGCGGTGCGCCTGCGTTTTGCTTGGCCAGCTCTTCAGTCGGTCGACGCCAGCGGCAACGTGAACGGTTACCGGATTGAATACAAGGTCGAACTGGCCACGGACGGTGGCGCGTATCAGCAAGTGCTGAGCGAGGCTGTTGACGGCAAGACCACCAGTACTTACGAGCGCACCCGTCGCATTGATCTGCCAGCCGCGACCACTGGCTGGCTGATGCGGGTCACCCGAATCACGCCCAATCAGAACAACAACAAAATCGCTGACACGATGCAGATCGCCGGCTTCACCGAAGTCATCGACGCAAAGCTGCGGTACCCGAACACCGCACTGCTCTACATTGAGTTTTCCGCTGAGCAGTTTCGAAGCATTCCTGCGGTGACGGTCGATACCGAGCTGAAAATTATGTCGGTGCCGAGCAACTACGATCCTGTTTTGCGTTCGTACACCGGGATTTGGGATGGCACTTTCAAGCAGGCGTGGACCGATAACCCGACCTGGATGACCTACGACATCACGACTGCCGACCGTTTTGGCCTGGGCCGCCGTATCAAGCCCTGGATGGTCGATAAGTGGGAGCTGTACAGGATCGCCCAGTACTGCGATCAGCCGGTGCCGGACGGGAAGGGTGGTATGGAGCCGCGCTTCATTTGCAGCCTGAACCTGCAAAGCAAGGCTGACGCCTGGTCGCTGCTGCGCGATATCTCGGCGATCTATCGCGGCATGACTTACTGGGCCCAGGGCCAGGTCTTCACGCTGTCCGACATGCCCCGCGCCACCGATTTCGATTTCGCCTACACCCGGGCGAACGTGATCGACGGCAAGTTCACCTACTCGAGCGCATCGGAGCGCACCCGATACAGCCGCGCCCTGATCAGCTACGACAATCCGGCGAACAACTACGACACCGACGTCACCGCCGTGACCGACGCCAAGCTGCAGCGGCGCTACGGCGACAACCCGCTGGAGATCAGTGCGATCGGCTGCACCCGGGAGTCCGAAGCGCAGCGCCGCGGCAAATGGGCTTTGCTCACCAACTCCAAAGACCGTGCCGTCAGCTTCCGCGTCGGCCTCGATGGCCGCATTCCGATGCCCGGCTACGTCATCCCCATCGCTGATGAGCTGCTGGCGGGCCGGCCCATTGGTGGCCGCATTGCTGCGGTGAATGGCCGTGCTATCACGCTCGACCGTGACACCCAGGCCAAGGCCGGTGACCGGCTGATCCTGAACCTGTCGAACGGCAAGTGCGAAGGTCGTACCGTTCAATCGGTCGCGGGCCGCGTGGTGACTGTGACAGTCGCGTATTCGGCTGCGCCAGAACCTGAACTCGTTTGGGCGCTCGATGCCGACGACCTGGCTGTGCCTCTGTACCGCGTGACCAGCGTGTCCCGGCCAGAGCCTGGTGTATTTGAGATCTCGGCCGTCCAGTACGACCCAAGCAAATTCGCTCACATCGACACCGGCGCGCGCCTAGAAGAGCGCCCGATCAGTGTTATCCCGATCACCGTGGTTCCGGCCCCGGCCAGCGTTACCGTCACATCGAGCTCGGTTGTGTCCCAGGGCATTGCCGTCGCGACGATGACGATCACCTGGCCGGCGGTGCCAGGCGCCGTCGGCTATGACGTGGAGTGGCGCAAAGACAGCGGCAACTGGATCAAGATGCCGCGCACGGGTTCCACCGGTGTCGACGTCACGGGTATTTACGCAGGCGCCTATGTTGCCCGTGTGCGCGCCGTCAGCGCTTTCGATATCTCGTCGATCTGGCGAAACTCGATTCTGACCAACCTAAAGGGCAAAGAAGGCCTGCCGCCGGCAGTGTCTTTCCTGACCACCACAAGCGAACTGTTCGGGATCAGCATAAAGTGGGGTTTCCCCGCTGGCGCCGAAGACACCCAGCGTACCGAGATCTGGTATGGGCCGGCGAACAGCCTGCCAGCGGCGACCAAGCTGGCCGACCTGGCTTATCCGCAGGGCGACTACCGCATGCAGAGCCTGCAGGCCGGTGCCAGTTTCTTTTTCTGGGCGCGGCTGGTGGACCGGACCGGCAATGTCGGGCCGTTCTACCCTGTGGTCAACGGAGTGCTTGGACAAGCCAGTTCGGAGGCCGGGCCGATTCTTGACCTGATTGCCGGCCAGATCGGTGAGTCGGAGCTGGGACAGGAGTTGCAGGATGAGATCGACAAGATTTCCGGCAGCGGCCCTGGATCTGTAAACGATCGCCTTGAGCAGGCCAAACAGGATCTTGAGAGCCTGATTGATCAGATAACGGATTCTCTGGCTTATGACCCGGGCAAGGCCTATGCAAATGGTGAGATCGTTCGGCAGGGCCAGCACCTGTATCAAGCCGTTGGCCCGGTACCGGTCAACACCACGCCACCCAACCCGACCTACTGGTTCGACATGGGCACCATTGCCGAAACCACTCAGGCGATGGCGCTGCAGATCCAGCAGAACAAAACCTCGATTGAAACCGTGGACGGCAAGGTGATTGCTCAGGCCTCGACCCTTCAATCACTGCAAGCCAACTGGCGGGCGGATGACGGGGAAGGCGAGTTGGCCGATGCGCTTAAGGGGTGGAGCAGCACCGCGTCTTTCGCGCAAGAGGTTCGCACGCGTGCGACAGAGAGCGAGGCCGCCGTATCGCGCTTGACCGTCATGGAGGCACAGGTTGGTGAGAACACCTCCGGACTTACCACGCTCGAACAGGTGGTGGCCACCGATCAGATGGCTAAGGCGGAGCGCATCGATCAGTTGCAAAGCGAAGTCGATGACAACTCGGCGGCTGTCCTGACTGTCACGGAGTCTCTGGCCGATACCAACAAGTCGCTGGCGTCGCAAACCACCACGCTGGAGGCGGTCGCCGGCAATGTGCGTGACGGAACTGACGAAGGGGATCTAGCCAATGCCTTGGAGTCTTGGGAGGCGCGCGCGTCGATTCAGGTGACCACACGCGCCCAGGCCGATACCGACGGCAAGCTGTCGACGATGTGGGCGGTGAAGATGCAGGTGAACGCCAACGGCCAATATGTCGCGGCTGGCATCGGCCTGGGCATCGAAAACGGGCCGGGCGGGCTGCAAAGCACATTCCTTGTTAGCGCGGATACGTTCGCGGTGGTCAACGGCATCGACGGCAAACTGTCCTCACCGTTTGCCGTGACCGGCGGCGATGTGTTCATCAGGTCGGGGTTCATCCAGGACGGCACGATCACCAACGCGAAGATTGGTAGCTACATCAGCTCGACGAACTACGTTGCCGGTCAGCAAGGATGGATTCTGAACAAGGATGGCACGCTTGAAATCAATGGTGTCGTCGCTGGCGGCGGGAGGCTCGTCATCACCAACCGCTCCGTCCGAGTGTTTGACGCCGGCGGTGTTAAACGTGTGCAACTGGGGGATCTGACGGAATGAGCCATGGAATGCGGATCTGGGGTGGCGATGGCACGCTTCAGGTTGATGAGAACTCTTTCACCATGCGCGTGGTGTTGTCGACTCTGGTCACCTTTGCCAACAATACCAAGGCCAATCAGGACTTCGCTGTTGTGGGCTGCGATGCATCCAACTCCGTCGCGATCGTAATTCCCATCGGTCCTTACGATGAAAATAGTGCTCGACAATTCGAAACCGAAATGGTGTCCGGCATCGCGCGCGTCTACAACTACACGCGCACGTTTGCGGCAAGTCTTTCAACTAGCGGGACCATGCGACTGATGGTAATCAGGTTTGCCTAATGACTTACGGCCTAAGTTTTATCAACAACAGCAATCAGGTGGTGATTGATTCAGAGTTTGCCAGGCTAAACGTAATTTGTAGCGGACGTTATGCCCCAACACAGGAGTCTGGACTTGGATCAAGCACTTACTTTCCTCGGATAATTACCAGCCAAGAACCACCGCTGGTGTTTTGCCGGCCAGATACCGGTGGCGTGGCAGGGCTCACGGCCATGCAACTGACTGGATCGGCCGGCAACTGGACCGGCTTCTACGTCCGGGCGTACGACGTAAACACCAACCAGCCAAACGGGCGCTACTTTGCAGCAACCTTCGGTGCCCAGCCTGTTGCATCGTACGGAATGCGATTGTGGGACGGGGGATCAAAGCTGCTCTTTGATTCAGGTACACCAACAGCGCTGTTCACTCGTTCTTTTCAGAATTGGACATATGTTCGATCTGAAACTACCCCAACTACAAGTACTCGTAATTTTTACACCGTATCTTTCAACTTTCCCGAAAACGAATACCTGCTAATAAATACATTTGGGATGAATATGGTTACAGGCTCGCCTGCGGGCCGATCGATAAAAACACTCTGGGACTTCAATTCCGGTGTTCTATATGCAGTAACTGACGGGTTCACTAATCCCTTCGCCTTTTTCTTGTCTGTGGTATTTGCAAAACTCGCGGTTTAATTTAACTCTTCAAAGGAAGTTTCTATGCCTTGGTATAAAGCCGGGACGGTTTCTGTTACTCAAAACTCCAATGCCGTTATAGGAACGGGCACGGCTTTCATCGCAAACAGCCGTGTCGGTGACGCCTTTCGTGGCCCCGACGGGGATTGGTACGAGGTAACGAACATTGCCAGCAACACGGCCGTGTCGATCTCCCCGAACTACCAGGGCGCAACCAACGCTGCGGGCAGTTATGCGCTGGCGCCGCTTCAGGGCTACGTCAAAGAGTCCGCTGATCGGCTGCGACAGCTCGTCGATCAGTGGGGTGCCACCCTGGCCGGTCTCGGCTCGGTTTCCGTCGAGAACATTGTGCCAGTAGCGAAGGGTGGTACCGGTGGTAATACCCAACTTGCCGCGCGCGCTGGTTTGGGCCTGGGCACAGCAGCGACAGCGGCCATCGGCTATGAACTCGGGAACGTGGCTGACGCCTATGCTTCGGGTCGGACGAAAACGAGCGTTGCTCAAAGCTGGCTGACGAATGCTGTACACGGGATTGATCCAAACCTTTACCCGCCAGGCTCTGCGGGTATGCCAACCGGCGGTACCGGGTATTGGTACAAGCAGATCTTGCGACACTCGGACGGTTCCAACAGGCTGACAATCGCTTGGCCTTATGGGCTTGCCGGGAACTCCGGCACTGTGAAATTTCAGTCGATCTATGACGGGGCCGTAACGCCTTGGATTGAGCTGTACCACACCGGCAACACCACTCGCGGCTCTGGCGGCGTACTGTCTGCTGCATCGCCGATCCTGCGCATTGCTAACGTCGTCGATAGCCAGCGCCGGGACTTGAACGAGCAGACGTTCGAATCTGCTGGCGCCTGGGGTGTTGCGAACAATGAAGCACGCGGTGTGAGCGTTGAGCGCCTTGGCGTTGGCGCGTATCGCGTAACCGGCAGCCTGGGCCTCGCCTTGGAAGGCTGGCGAACTCAGGACCCTTGCTCGCCAGACGGCGGCGGTACGCTCGGTATCACTGAAAGCGAGCAGGGTGCCGACGGCGTAGTGATCATCCGCTTGTTCAAACAGCGCTGGACCCTGTCGGAAGATGGGGAAATGATTCACGGTCGCGGGGCTCCGCTGGATGTGCCGCTCAATAGCTGGATCGACGTGCGTTTGGAAATGCCCGCCGTAGAGCCGCTACCATCGCCGCTCACCGAAACCGAATAACAGCCCGCCACTGAGCGGGCTTTTTCTTGCCTGGAGAAAAGTGATGACTGCAACCGATAAAGACCGCGACATCCTCGCCCGCACGCTGTGGGGTGAGGCCCGTGGCGAAAGCCTGGCCGGGCAGATTGCCGTGGCCTGGACCATTCGCAATCGTGTGAACGACGGCAAGGACAAGTCATGGTGGGGCGAGGGCTACACCGGCGTGTGCCAGGCCAAGTACCAGTTCAGTTGCTGGAACTCGAACGACCCAAATTACCCGTACCTGTCCGGCGCAAAGTCGATCCCGTTCCGCGAACTGGCTCAGGTGCGCATCGCTGGTGACCAGGTGATCGACGGCAAGGTGCCTGATCCAACCGGCGGCGCCACCCACTATTACGCTACCGCCATGAAGAAGGCCCCGGCCTGGACGGCGAAGGCCAAGCAGACGGTGATTATCGGCGGGCACGTCTTCTTCAAGGATGTGCCGTGAGCCCGGTTGGGCTGAAGGTGGCGCTGGCCGGGATGTTGGTGCTGCTGCTGATCACCGCCGGCGGCACTTGGAAGGTACAGGACTGGCGCTATGGCAAGCAGCTCGCCGAACAGACCGGCCTCCATCAGGACGACCTGAACGCCATCAGCAACGCGGCCGCCGCCCAGGTGCGCGCCGATCAGGACAAACGCCTGGCGCTGGAGCAGCGTCTTTCGGGCAGCGACCAAACCCACCACAAGGAACTGACCGATGCTCAAACCAATCAGGCTCGCCTGCGCGATCGTCTTGCCACTTCTGATTTGCGGCTGTCAGTCCTCATCGACGCAGCGGATTCAGCCGGTGGCTGTTCAGTGCCAACCGGTGCCGCAACCGGCGGCGTGGCTCATGGAGGAGCGCGCGCCCGACTTGACCCAGCGCATGCTCAACGAATTATCGCCATCACCGACGACGGCGACCAAGGACTGATCGCGCTGGCCGCGTGCCAGGCATATGTCAAAGAGTTGAATCGTTGATAGGCTCGATCAGTTCTGACCCCTGATTGCGCACGCTGCCAATGGCGCGGTCCACTTGGAACCATTCAAACGCCTCGGTCGGTTCCCCCTGCAGCATCACCATCTGCTCGGCGCGCTCTTTCGGCGTGGCCGGGTCCAGCCATTCCCGGGCCAGTTCCGGCGACAGCGTCACCGGGCGCCGGTCGTGGATGTCCACCATCCCGCCAGCGCTGTCGGCGGTGATGATCACGAAGCCGTCGTGCTCGCTGGGTTCGTGCTCGGTATTAGGGTACTGGCCGATGGCGGCGCACAGGATCGGTGCCTGGTCTTTCCGACGAATCAGGTAGGGCTGCTTCTTCGGTCCGCCTTCATCCACCCATTCGAACCAGTTGTCGATCGCGATGATTGCCCGGTGCGGCCAGATTGCGCGGAAGAACGGGCCGTGAGCGACTTTCTCGACCCGGGCGTTGATCGGCGCCGCCCTATCTTTGGCCCAGTGTGGACGCCAGCCCCAGCGCACCATGTCGGCGTGCAGCACATTCTCCTCTTGGTGGAAGAGGGCAAGCTGAGTTGAGGGCGCGGCGTTGTAGCGCGCGAAGGGCTGGTCGCCGGCATTATTCACCAAGGCGTTGGGCATGCTGAGCGCCGCCACGAAGTCATGGATACCGCTGTACTGGGAGAGTCGTCCGCACATATGCAATTTTTCTCCGGCTGAAATTGAAGCTTAGCCACGGATTTGCCATGCCGGAACATCCTCGCCCTTTAGCTTGCGAATTTTCAGTACCAGCTCGCTGATCTGCTTGTTGCAAGCCATCAACTCCCAGTTGCTTTTCGTTTCTATCTCAGTGGCTCTACGGTGTGCTGCCGAGAGTTCTGTTTGTGCCTTTGCGAGTTCAGCGCGTAGAGCATCACGCTCGACGGAGGCTTCGCCATGCATCTGCACCAAGCCGAAGATGTCCTCCCGTGCTTTACGCAGTTGCAGGGTCAGTTCCTGGACTTCGTTTTCCAGCATCAATTTGTAATGGGTGATGGTTTCCAGTTCGGTCGGACTTCCAAGCCAGTCGCTTGTGTCTTCGATGTCGAGGGGGTCCACAGGGTGCGCCTTATAGATACTGTTTGGATATACAGTAATCGAGACGACGTGATCGGGCGAGATTGAGGCGACGAGCTGTAGGGTTTTGAAGTGACGAACGGTAGGCAGGACGCCTAAGAAGGGAATGGAGCTTGTACCAATTTTTGTACCAATGACCGTGTAATGAGGGTGTAAACCGGGTATTCCAAAGTAAGGAAGTGCCCGGTTTCATTGGCCCTGAGTACTTTGCCTTACCCCTTTAGAATCGCGGTGTAATTCTGTTCCAGGGACATGAAACTACCTGTGGGATTTTTCGCAAAGGGCAAGGGTACGGTGGCGGACACGGCGCTGCAAGCGTGGCGCGACAGCTTTACTCGTCGCGGCCTTCCATCATGGTGCGTTTGAGCATCACATACACCGCGCCGGCGCCGCCGTGTTTCGGTTGGCACGAAGTGAAGCCGAGTACCTGGGAATGCTGGCGCAGCCAGGTGTTGACGTGGCTTTTGATCATCGGTCGCTTGCCGTCCAGGCGCACGGCTTTGCCGTGGGTGACGCGCACGCAGCGGATTTCGAACTTGGTGGCTTCGGCGAGAAACGCCCAAAGGGTTTCCCGGGCTTTTTCCACGCTCATACCGTGCAGGTCGAGGCTGCCTTCGAACGGAATCTGGCCAATCTTGAGTTTGCTGATCTGGCTTTCCTGCACGCCGTCGCGGGCCCACATCAACTCGTCTTCCGGGCCGACATCGATCACAAACTGATCGGACAATCCGTCAACGGTGGTGGCATCGGTGCGCACGGTGGCGGCTTGACGCAGCTTGGCGATTTGCGCGCGGTCGCTTTTGGGTTTGCCGGTTTCGGCGCGATCGTGCTTGATCGGCTTGATGCCTTGGGTCGCACTTTTGAACAGGGAAAAATCGTCGTCTTGCATGTCAGCCTCCGCGAAGGCCGCCAGTTTACCCAAGTCGGGACGCTATCCATAACAATTGGGCCCGGCAAAACGCCAGGCCCGGTATTCAGTCGTGTTTTTTCATCAGATGCGGCGACATGTTCAGCGCTTGCGACTGACGCGAGCGGCGCCGGCAACGACGCCACAGCCATACGCCGATGTACAGGACGACCAGGCCAATCGCCAGGATTGCGGCGGCGCCGACCTTGTTGGTATTCAACTCGCCCATTGCCGGCGCGTGGCCGAGCAGGCTGGCGATACCGGCCATGGCGAGCAACACACCGCCCATCGCCAGCAGCGCGGCAATCGCTGCGCCGAATCTAAAACGCCAGTTGCGTTGGCCCTTGGGCCGCAGGCGGCGTGCGTCAAAACCATCGGATAACTTCATTCCGACCTTCCTCAATGGGTATCGGCCCTTCGACCGGGAGTTGACCGGGATGTTCCTGAGGCTAAGGCAATTGCAGCAAACGAGAGGCTTTTGCGGATGAGCGGCGGCATGAACCGCTCATCTAAAGTCGATCAGATCAGATCGTGGGTCAGGGCGAGGGTGGCGAAGTTATCTGCCATGATCGCCATTTCGGTCTGCTGAACGTGCTCGGCGCTCAGGACTCCGCCCTTGTAAGGCAGGTCGCGGGTGGCGCAGGCGTCTTCGACCAAGGTGCAGCGAAAGCCCAGGTTCTTTGCCGCGCGCACGGTGGTGCTGACGCTGGAATGGCTCATGAAACCGCAGACGATCAGGTCCAGTGAGCCGAGGTTTTGCAGTCGATCGTACAATTCGGTGCCGTGGAATGCGCTCGGCAGCAATTTGCCGATGATGGTTTCGTCCGTCTGTGGCTCCAGGCCCGGGATGAATTCACCGCGCTCGCCCTGCGGATCGAACAGCCCGCCGACGGTGCCGAGGTGACGCACATGCACGATCGGCCGACCGGCTGCACGTGCAGCGGCCACCAGTTGCTTGATGTTTGCGACGGCAGTATCCATGCCGCTCAGGGCCAACGGGCCACTGAGGTATTCTTTTTGAGCATCGATGATGATGAGGGTCGCCTGGCTCAGTTTGGCCGCCGGGTAACCGCGACCGCTGAGTTGAAACATCGTTTGTGGAACGGACATTCTGGGGCTCCTTGGAGTGGGGCTTTTGCGACATTGTCCTCTGGCTGAGCGGTTCTGTGAATCGCTACCATCGCAGGCACCGTCGTTGCTGGCTTGCAGCCTTGTCAAGATGCGCGTTTTGTTCAATAGCCCGGCGGAAAAATGGATAAGTCCTACATCTGATCCGGTGTTTTTCCTGCGTCGTCGTGACGCGTTTGGCTGTTAGAATCGCCAGTCGTTTTTTTTGGAGTTTGCCGCCGTGATCACTTCCCGCCTTCGTACCCTGCGCGACCACATTCGTTGGGCCGTCAGCCGCTTCCATGGGGAGGATCTGTTTTTCGGCCATGGCACCGACAACGCCTGGGACGAAGCCCGTCAACTGGTGTTGGGGGCGCTGCACTTGCCGTGGGAAATTGCCGACAGCTATCTGGACTGCAATCTGGAAGACGATGAGCTGGTCAATCTGCAACGCTTGCTCAAGCGACGCATCGACGAGCGCGTTCCCACTGCGTATCTGTTGGGCGAGGCGTGGTTCTGTGGCATGTCGTTCATCGTCGATGAGCGTGTGCTGATCCCGCGTTCGCCGATTGGCGAGCTGATCGAAAAACGCTTTGCACCGTGGCTGGCTAACGACCCGGCGCGCATTCTCGACCTGTGCACCGGTTCCGGTTGCATCGGTATCGCCTGTGCCTACGAGTTCCAGAACGCCGAAGTGGTGTTGGCCGATCTGTCCTACGAAGCGCTGGAAGTGGCTAACCAGAACATCGAACGTCATGGCGTCGATGAGCGGGTCTACACCGTTCAGGGCGATGGCTTTGATGGCTTGCCGGGGCAGCGTTTCGATCTGATCGTGTCGAATCCGCCCTACGTCGACGCGGAAGATTTCGCCGACATGCCGGACGAGTATCAGCACGAACCGGAGCTGGGCCTGGCTTGCGGCGACGACGGTTTGAACCTGGTGCGCCGGATGCTCGCCGAAGCGGCGGATCATCTGACCGAGAAGGGCTTGCTGATTGTGGAAGTGGGCAACAGCCAGGTGCACGTCGAAGCGCTGTACCCGGAAGTGGACTTTGCCTGGCTCGATTTCGAGCGCGGTGGGCATGGGGTGTTCATGTTGACGGCTGAGCAATGCCGCGATCATCAAGCGGTGTTCGCTTCCCGCGTTTAAGCGTTAAAAGCAAAAGATCGCAGCCTTCGGCAGCTCCTACAGGGTTGTGTGTACACCTGTGTAGGAGCTGCCGAAGGCTGCGATCTTTTAATCTACCGGTGCGTCGCAATCCAGATCAACAACCCCGCCTGAAACACCGCAAACGCCACCAGGCACGTAATCGTAAAACGCAACCCGGCGTCTTCACGCTTGTACTTGCTGACTTTTTCTTCGTGTTTCTTCAGCTTCACTTCCTGCTCAGCCAGGTTTTGCTCAGCCTGCTGAAGCATCTGCGCGGCTTCCAGTATTTCCACTTGCTGCAGCTTTTCGGTATTCCAGTCGCCCAGCAAGTCGCCGACCTGCACCTCTTTAACGCTGCCCTTCAAATGCTGGGCATCGGCGTACACCACATCAAAACCGTGGACCCGCAAAAAGTGATCGCGACGCAGGCGTGTGTCTTCGTTCAGCGCATCCTTGTTGTTCAGGTCGCTGCCGTCGACGGTATAAGCGGGCCAGCGCTTTTTCGCCCAGTTGATACCTTGCGCGGCCAGATAACGCCCGATGCCACGGTTCATCGGTTCGATCTGCAAACCGCTGGCCGGGCCGAAATGCACGCGTCTGGTGTCGTGATCGACCCAAACGTCCAGATGATTCTGTTCCTTGCGCACCCGCTGGCCAGGCAGCGAAATGGTCATGCGCATCAGGCTGTGCTGTTTGTCGTTGCGCTCGGCGTAACCGAACTCGACAAAACGCAACGGCCGCCCACCGGTGTTGCGATCGGTTTGCAAGGGCGCGAGGCGGAGCATCTTGTGGTGCTCGACGTGGACGTCCGCCCACGGCAGCTCGACCACTGGCGGTGTGTCTTTTTCAGCGGCGGTGTCGGGTGAAGTCTGGGTATCAGTCATAACGGCGAGATCCTGTCCAAGCGCTACTTGTCGCCAGTCATAGCGCTGGCGACAAAGGCTTATCGGCCGTTTTTTTCAGGACTGGAGGGTAATGGCATTCAACGGGTGCGAAGTCCGTCAATAAATTCGATGATTCGCGTGCCGAGTTCGGCGGCCAACGGCAAATTCGGGTCCTTGTAGGACGCCAATTGCCGTTTCACGTCGGTGGGTACGATGCGCATCACGTGGTTCATGCCTTCGATCACCGCCAGGGTGGCGTCCGGTTTGGCGGCTTTCAGTGCCTTGGCATCGCCGACGCCGACTTGAATGTCGTGACTGCCCTGGATGATCAAGGCCGGCATCTTCAACTTGGCGAAGGCGGCGGCCGGGTCCTGGCGAAACAGCGAAATCAGGTACGGCTGCACGCTCGGACGGAAAATGACCTGCAACTGCGGTGGCACGTTGTCGTCGACATGGCCGGCCTTGAGGCTGTCGAGCAATTCATTGCTTCGCAGCATCAGCGGCGGTGGCAGGCGATTGCTCAGTTGCTGGCGCAGGACCTCATCCACCGGCCGGGCGCTGCCGGACATGGAAATCACCGCCGCCGCATCGACACTCGGGGCCGCCAGCGTCGCGATCAACGCGCCTTCGCTGTGCCCGAGCAAAATCAGTGGGCCAAAGCGCGGATCGGTCTTGAGCTGGCGGCCCCAGGCCTCGGCGTCGGCCACATAGGCTTCCACCGACAGATTGCGCTCGTCCGGCGTCGCGGCCAGGCTCGCCGCCACGCCGCGCTTGTCGTAGCGCACGCTGGCGATGTTGTGTTTGGCCAGTACCCAGGCCAGCCGTTTCAGGCTGTCGTTGCGTCCGCCGTCGGGGTTGTTTCCGTCGCGATCCGTAGGACCGGAGCCTGAAATAATCAGGACAACCGGCACCGGCGTGTCGGATTTAGGCAGCAGCAGTGAGCCGAAAAGCTCTCCGGTGCCGGTATCCAAAGTGATCGGTCGTTGTAGGACAGTGGCCTGAACGAAGCCGGTAAAGAGGGTAAGACTCAAGGCTAAAACTCGCAGCATCATCACGCCATCATGAACAAGATGCCGGTTGGACTCGCGGGCACCCATAAGGTTCGAGGATGAACTACTTGGGTAGCCTGCGTATACTGGCGCGCATTACGTATTCAGGTTCGATTTCACGGAGCGTCCCGCATGTCCGGCAATACCTACGGCAAGCTGTTCACTGTCACCACCGCTGGCGAAAGCCATGGTCCGGCGTTGGTCGCCATTGTCGACGGCTGCCCGCCGGGTCTGGAGATTTCCCTGGAGGATCTGCAGCGTGACCTTGACCGCCGCAAACCCGGCACCAGCCGCCACACCACCCAGCGCCAGGAAGCCGACGAAGTCGAAATCCTCAGTGGCGTGTTCGAAGGCCGCACCACCGGTTGCGCCATTGGCCTGCTGATCCGCAACACCGACCAGAAGTCCAAGGACTACTCGGCGATCAAGGATCTGTTCCGCCCGGCCCACGCCGATTACACCTACCACCACAAATACGGCGAGCGCGATTATCGCGGCGGCGGTCGCAGTTCGGCGCGGGAAACCGCGATGCGTGTGGCGGCTGGCGCAATTGCCAAGAAGTACCTGGCGACTCAGGGCATCGTCATTCGTGGCTACATGAGCCAGCTCGGCCCGATTGAAATCCCGTTCAAGACCTGGGATTCGGTGGAAGACAACGCGTTCTTCAGCCCTGACCCGGACAAAGTGCCGGAACTGGAAGCCTATATGGACCAGTTGCGCCGCGACCAGGATTCCGTCGGCGCCAAGATCACCGTGGTCGCCGAAGGCGTGATGCCGGGCCTCGGCGAGCCGATCTTCGACCGTCTCGACGCCGAACTGGCCCACGCGCTGATGAGCATCAACGCGGTCAAAGGCGTTGAAATCGGCGCCGGTTTCGCCAGCGTCGCCCAGCGTGGCACCGAGCACCGCGATGAAATGACCCCGGAAGGTTTCCTCAGCAACAACGCCGGCGGCATTCTCGGCGGGATCTCCTCGGGTCAGCCGATCGTTGCGCACCTCGCGCTCAAACCAACGTCGAGCATCACCACGCCGGGCCGCTCCATCGACGTGCACGGCAACCCGGTGGATGTGATCACCAAGGGCCGTCACGATCCGTGCGTCGGCATCCGCGCCACGCCGATTGCCGAAGCGATGATGGCCATCGTGCTGATGGATCACTTGCTGCGTCACCGTGGGCAGAACGCCGATGTGCGGGTGAGCACGCCGGTGTTGGGTCAGCTTTAATGGCTGACCTCTCGGTCGCCGGGGTCTGAGGACCTTGGCGGTGCTCCCGTACTGGCGGCTTTCCAGTTTCTACCTGTTCTATTTCGCCTTGCTCGGATCGACAGCGCCATTCCTGGCGCTGTACTTCGATCACTTGGGCTTTTCCAGCGCGCGCATTGGCGAACTGGTGGCGATCCCGATGCTGATGCGCTGCGTGGCGCCGAATATCTGGGGCTGGCTCGGCGACTACACCGGCCGACGCCTGGCCATCGTGCGCTTCGGGGCGGTTTGCACGCTGCTGACGTTCTCGCTGATTTTCGTCAGCAAAACCTACGCCTGGCTGGCGATGGTCATGGCACTGCACGCGTTCTTCTGGCATGCGGTGTTGCCGCAGTTCGAAGTCATCACCCTGGCGCACTTGAAAGGCCAGACCTCCCGCTACAGTCAGATCCGTTTGTGGGGCTCCATCGGTTTCATCATCACCGTGGTCGCGCTCGGCCGGGTGTTCGAATGGCTGAGCCTGGATGTGTACCCGGTGGCGCTGGCGCTGATCATGGCCGGGATCGTCGTCAGCAGTTTGTGGGTGCCCAACGCGCAACCGGTCCAGAGTGAACGAGTGACGGGGGAGGGCTTCCTCAAGCAACTGCGCAGCCCCGGTGTGTTGGCGTTCTATGCTTGCGTGGCGCTGATGCAGATGAGCCACGGCCCGTATTACACCTTTCTGACCCTGCACCTCGAACGACTCGGTTACAGCCGTGGCGTGATCGGCATGCTCTGGGCGGTGGGCGTGGTCGCCGAAGTCCTGATGTTCCTGGGCATGAGCAAGATTCTGGCGCGCTTTTCGGTGCGCCGGGTGCTGATGGCGAGTTTCCTGCTGGCGGCCCTGCGCTGGTTGCTGCTAGGGTCCTTCGCTGAATTCTTGTGGGTATTGCTGTTCGCCCAAGTGTTGCACGCGGCAACCTTCGGGAGCTTTCACGCGGCTGCCATCCAGTTCGTGCAACGTAGTTTCGGTGCGCGTCAGCAGGGGCAGGGCCAGGCGTTATACGCGGCACTGGCCGGCACCGGCGGCGCACTCGGCGCGTTGTATTCCGGCTACAGCTGGAATGCCCTTGGTGCCACATTGACCTTTAGTATTGCCAGCCTCGCAGCCTTCGCGGCTGCCGTTATCATTGCCACACGTATGCAAGAGGACCGGCCATGAGCCTTACCCGAGAACACCTCGCCCAGGAAATCATCGACGCCGGGCGTTTTCTGTATGGTCGCGGCTGGTCGCCGGCCACCAGCAGCAATTATTCGACACGCCTGTCGCCGACCACCGCACTGCTGACCGTGTCCGGCAAGCACAAAGGTCAGTTGGGCCATGACGATGTGCTGGCCACTGACCTGTCGGGCAACAGCCTGGAAGCGGACAAAAAGCCGTCCGCCGAAACCTTGCTGCATACCCAGCTCTATAGCTGGCGCCCCGAGATCGGCGCGGTACTGCACACCCATTCGGTGAACGCCACGGTGCTGTCGCGTCTGACGCCCCAAGACTTCATCGAGTTCGAAGACTACGAATTGCAAAAGGCCTTCAGTGGCGTCTCGACCCACGAGTCCCGAGTGCGAGTGCCGATTTTCGACAACGATCAGGACATTGCGCGCCTGGCCGCCAAGGTGCAGCCTTGGCTCGACGCCCATCCCGATTGCGTCGGCTACCTGATTCGTGGCCACGGCCTCTATACGTGGGGCGCGCGCATGAGCGACGCGCTGCGGCAGATCGAGGCCTTTGAGTTTTTGTTCGAGTGCGAGTTGAAGACCCGCAGCGTCGTGAACCGCCAAGGCTGACTTCACCAGAAGTAGCCCATTTACCTGATGAAATGCCGTGCCCGACCGGTCTGCAAGAACCGGACGGCAGGGCCGATACCGAGGAATTGCCCCATGAGCAGCCTGTCCGTTTATCACATCTCCAGCCCTGAAATACCGAACAAGGTTTTGACTAACTTCGAAGACATCGCTTCGACTCTGGCCGAGCAGGGCGTGCGTTTCGACCGTTGGCAAGCCGCCGCGAAAATCCAGCCCGGCGCCAGCCAGGAAGAAGTGATCGCGGCCTATCAGGAACAAATCGACAAGCTGATGACCGAGCGCGGTTACATCACCGTCGATGTGATCAGCCTGAACAGCGATCACCCGCAAAAGGCCGAACTGCGGGCCAAGTTCCTCGATGAACATCGGCATGGCGAAGACGAAGTACGATTTTTCGTTGCCGGCCGTGGGCTGTTTACCCTGCACATCGACGATTACGTCTACGCCGTGCTCTGCGAGAAAAACGACCTGATCTCCGTGCCGGCCGGTACGCCGCACTGGTTCGACATGGGCGAGCATCCGCATTTCGTGGCGATCCGTCTGTTCAATAACCCGGACGGCTGGGTCGCCAAGTTCACCGGCGAAGACATTGCCAGCCGCTTCCCGCGTCTTGAGGACTGAGTTAATGCCGATCAAAGCGATTCTCACCGACATCGAAGGCACCACCAGCGCGGTGAGTTTTGTGTTCGACGTGTTGTTCCCTTATGCCGCCAAACACCTGCCGGACTTTGTGCGCCAGCACGCCGCGCGGGGGGATGTTGCCGAGCAACTGGATGCCGTACGCCGGGACAGCAATGAACCTGATGCGGACGTTGAGTGCGTTATCGCCATCCTGTTGAGCTGGATCGCCGAAGACCGCAAGGCCACGCCGCTCAAGGCGTTGCAGGGCATGGTCTGGGAGCAGGGTTATCAGGCCGGGCAGTTGAAGGGCCACGTTTACACGGACGCCGTTGAAGCGCTCAAGCGCTGGCATCAGGACGGTTATCAACTGTTTGTGTATTCCTCGGGCTCGATCCAGGCACAAAAGCTGATTTTCGGCTGCTCGGACGCGGGGGATTTGTCGCCGCTGTTCAGCGGTTATTTCGACACCACTTCAGGGCCGAAGCGCGAAGCGCAATCCTACGCGCGCATCACCCAGGGGATTGGGCTGGAAGCGGCGCAGATTCTGTTCCTGTCCGACATCGTCGAAGAACTGGACGCCTCACGCACCGCTGGAATGGCGACCTGCGGGCTGGCCAGAGAGGGTGGCGAATTGGCGGGGCACGTAACCGTCGACAGCTTTGCGCGAATCGATCCCACCACTTTCTAACCGTCAACACATAACCCGTAGGAGCAAAGCTTGCTCGCGAAGGCGGCGTGTCAGGCGATATTGATGTTGGCTGATC
The DNA here is from genome assembly GCF_037049705.1 of Janthinobacterium sp. LPB2021202312-11-4. Lineage (NCBI taxonomy): Bacteria > Pseudomonadati > Pseudomonadota > Betaproteobacteria > Burkholderiales > Oxalobacteraceae > Janthinobacterium > Janthinobacterium sp. LPB2021202312-11-4. Next base: position 271,200 of record NZ_JBAGKV010000004.1, read on the forward strand.
CGACGCCTTCGCGAGCAAGCTTCGCTCCTACAGGGAATTGTGTGACTCCAGAAACAACTCAGGCCGTGAAGCGAAAGCTCCCACGGCCTGTTTGTTTAACGCCTTTAACGATTTACGCCGAGTGATAGGTCGGCAAGGCAAACCGTTGCTGACTTTGCAGCATGGAGATCTGTGGCAGTTCGCTGGCCTGTTCGGCGAGGTCGCGGCGAATGGCGCTGATCACCCATGACAACTGATCGCCAGCATGCAATTGCTGATAGGAAATCGAGCGTTTAAAGACTTTGCCTTCGGCGCTGCGCAGTGTCAGCAGGATGCCGCCGTCAGGGCGTGCCTGGGTGGTCACGTCGAAGTTGGAGAACAGCGAGGTAAATTTTTCTTGGATCAGGCTCATGTCTATCCGCTCCGTTAGCACTTGATTAGCAAGCATGGAGAGGTAGTTGCAGCGATTGTGCCAGCATCTGTTTTTTAAAAAATCGTTATAAATCAATAAGTTATTTATTTAGTGATTTTTTGCTTTCGTGCAATCTGCATGAATGGCCATCGTGCATCCTGCATTTTGCGTGGTTGCCCACGATTCGATGGAACGAATCCCGCGGCCAGGGTTCGCGTTTGCCCGGGTGGCGATTGCGGATACAAAACATTGCAAAAACCGCGTGTACAGCGCCGGAACGGCTGACGTATTTTCGGGCTCAATCAACGCCACCCGACAATAAGAAGACCGAACGGGAGCCACCATGAGCGACACGATTACCTGGGGCATGATGCTCCGCAAACTGCCTAGCATCGCCAAAGCCATTCCCCGCGTGGTGAAGGGCCTGAAAGTCGCCAACGTCAAGGACCCGACCCAACCGTGTGGCCTCGGCTGGAGCTTCGAGCAAGCCACTTTGCGCAATCCCGAAGGCTTGGCGTTGCTGCAAAACGAGGTGGCGCTGACGTATCGACAGGTCAATCAATGGGCCAATCGCATCGCCCATCACCTGATCGATCAAGGGGTCGGCAAGGGCGATGTGGTGGCAGTGTTCATCGAGAACCGCCCGGAACTGCTGGTGACGATACTGGCGGTGGCCAAGGTCGGCGCCATCAGCGCGTTGCTCAATACCTCGCAAACCCGCGACACCCTGGCCCATAGCCTGAACCTGGTGGCGCCGGTGGCGGTCATTGTCGGCGAAGAGTTGGTTCCGGTGTATTCGGCGGTGCGCGAGCGGGTTGCCATCGATGCCGCGCGCACCTGGTTCGTCGCCGACCGTGACACCAGCAGCGATCCGGGCATTGCGCCCGACGGCTTCGTCAACCTGATGACGGCCAGTGCCGACGCCTCCAGCGATAACCCGGCCAGCAGCCAGCAGGTGTTTTTCGACGACACCTGTTTCTATATCTACACCTCCGGCACCACCGGGTTGCCCAAGGCTGGCGTGTTCAAACACGGGCGCTGGATGCGCAGCTCCGCCAGTTTCGGCTTGATCGCCCTGAACATGCAGCCCCAGGACGTCGTCTATTGCACCTTGCCGCTCTACCACGCCACCGGACTTTGCGTGTGCTGGGGCTCGGCCATCAGCGGCGCCTCGGGGTTTGCCATCCGCCGCAAGTTCAGCGCCAGTCAGTTCTGGAACGACGTGCGCAAATACCAGGCAACCACCCTCGGGTATGTCGGCGAATTGTGTCGCTACCTGGTCGATCAACCGCCCAGTGCCGACGACAACCGGCACGGCGTCACCAAGATGATCGGCAACGGCCTGCGCCCCGGCGCGTGGGGCGAGTTCAAGACGCGATTTGCGGTGCAGCATATTTGCGAGCTGTATGCGGCCAGCGACGGCAATATCGGCTTTACCAACATCCTCAACTTCGACAACACCATCGGTTTTTCCCTGATGTCCTGGGAGTTGGTGGCGTATGACCACGACAGCGGCGCGCCGATTCGCAACGCCAAGGGTTTGATGAGCCGGGTGGCCAAGGGCGAGCAGGGCTTGTTGCTGGCGAAAATCGACGACAAGGCCCCGCTGGATGGCTACACCGATCCGCAGAAGACCGAGAAAGTCGTGCTGCATGACGTGTTCAAAAAGGGTGACCGTTACTTCAATACCGGTGATCTGCTGCGCAATATCGGTTTCGGCCACGCGCAGTTTGTCGATCGCTTGGGCGACACCTACCGCTGGAAGGGCGAGAACGTCTCGACCACCGAGGTCGAGAACATTCTGTTGCAGCACCCGAACATTTCCGAGGCGGTGGCCTACGGCGTGGAAATCTGCAACACCAACGGCCGAGCGGGGATGGCGGCGATTACGCCGGCCGAGTCCCTGGCGACCCTGGATTTCAGCGAACTGCTGAGCTTTGCCCGCCAGCAAATGCCGGCCTACGCCGTGCCTTTATTCCTGCGAGTGAAGGTGAAAATGGAGACCACCGGGACCTTCAAATACCAGAAGACCCGGCTCAAGGATGAAGCCTTCGACCCGGGTAAAACCGGGGAAGACCCGATCTACGCCTGGCTGCCGGGCACCCAGACCTACGTGCAAGTCACCGAGCAGGTACTGGCGGATATTCACGGGGGCAAGTACCGCTATTGAATCTGGCTATGGCCGTGCTTGAGAAAAAAGGGGTGACAGGCGCAGGGGCGCTCGGGAAACTGTCGGCTTTGCGATTAACCGAAGATGGAGTCCCCGATGTCAGACCAAAGCCGCCAGATGACGCCCGAAGAAGCTGCTGAATTCGCCGAACAGGTGTTCAACAAAGCGCGCGAGGGCGATGCGGCCATGATGGCGGCGCTGCTGACCAAAGGCCTGCCGCCGAATCTGCGTAACCACAAGGGCGACACGTTGCTGATGCTCGCCGCCTACCACGGCCATGTGGAGACGGTGAAAGTGCTGCTGGAACACAAGGCCGACCCGGAAATCCGCAACGACAACGGCCAGAGCCCGATTGCCGGTGCCGCGTTCAAAGGTGACCTGGCAGTGGTCACGGCGTTGGTCGAGGGCGGGGCGCAAGTGGAAGGTTCTTCGTTCGACGGTCGTACGGCGCTGATGATGGCGGCGATGTTCAACCGTGTGGAAATCGTCGACTACCTGATCAGCAAAGGCGCCGACCCGAAAGCCAAGGACGCCAACGGCGTTTCGGCGCTGGATGCGGCCAAGACCATGGGCGCCGTTGATACCACTGCTCAGCTTGAGAAGCTGATTGGCTGAATGACCTGAAAGATCGCAGCCTTCGGCAGCTTCTACATTGGATGGTGTACACCCCCGTAGGAGCTGCCGAAGGCTGCGATCTTTTCGTTTTGGCGCTAACCTGCGCTATCCTTCGCGCCCTCAAAATTCCCTCGCTACAGGATCTACCCCATGAAAACCGCACTCGTCGAACTCATCAGCAAAATCAGCTCCGGGTGCATGGGCGATGACGAAATCCTGAAAATCGCTGACGAAGCGACCCAGGCTTACGCCGATCCCGAGGCTTTTCTGGCGGCCAATCCAGACATCAACTACGACGACACTTTCCCGATGGCATTGGGCGAGTGGGTCGTGGTCGGCAGCCTGCCGGAGACCGTACTGTTCCAGGCCGATACCTACATGGATTTGTTCGCGCAGATCGTCGCCTCGTTCGGCCCGGGGGTGGATTTCAACATCAAGCCCAAGCAACTGGCCAAGACCGAAGCCCTGACCGCACTGAACCGCATTCAGGTGCAGATGAGCAGCATGAACAAGGAACACGGCGGCTACACGCTGCTGAACTTCAGCCAGTTGCTCGACGACGAACTGCAAGTGGTGCTGGTCTACGGCAACGACGTGCCACGGGTACTCGAACTGTGCGCCCAAGTCGGAATCGCTGCCGCGCCGTCCCTGGAAGCCCTGAAAGTGGCGATCCACGTTTGATGCAATAAAACGGAACCCTCGCAAGGGCCGGCTATCCTAAGACTGCATGCCACTATCTTGGGAGCGACACCATGGGTTCCACGTTTAACGGTTTGGTTGGCCTGATCATTCTTGCCCTGGACATCTGGGCCATCATCAACGTGCTGAAAAGTGGCGCTGAAGTCGGGATGAAAATCATCTGGGTGCTGCTGATCCTGCTGCTGCCGGTACTGGGCCTGATCATCTGGGCGATCGCCGGGCCACGGGGTAACGTGCGCATCTGACAGACAAGCTCGCTCCTCTGTAGGAGCGAGGCTTGCCCGCGAAGGCGTCAGCTCATTCAGCATCGATGTTGACTGACACACCGCCTTCGCGGGCAAGTCTCGCTCCTACAAAGGCAGGTGAGTCAGAAGGTTCGACCTGTCATGTTTCGCGACGTAGAATGCGCGCCTTTCCCGGGCAATCGAGGCATTCGATTGGCCATCATGGGCGGGTAACCGTCCGTTGCCACCGCATTCATCGGAGCACTTCCCATGACCACCACCAAAACCAGCGAATACCTGGAAACCCTCTACGAAGGCTACGGCCAGCGTTTTCGCATGGAAAAACTGCTGCACGAAGTGCGCACCGAGCACCAGCACCTGGTGATTTTCGAAAACCCGCGCATGGGCCGGGTGATGGCGCTGGACGGTGTGATCCAGACCACCGAAGCCGACGAATTCATCTACCACGAAATGCTCACCCACGTGCCGATCCTCGCCCATGGCTCCGCCAAGCGCGTACTGATCATCGGCGGTGGCGACGGCGGCATGCTGCGTGAAGTGGCCAAGCACCGCAGCATCGAGCACATCACCATGGTCGAGATCGACGGCACCGTGGTCGACATGTGCAAAGAGTTCCTGCCGAACCACTCCAAGGGCGCCTACGACGACCCACGCCTGAACCTGGTGATCGACGACGGCATGCGCTTCGTGGCCACCACCACTGAAAAATTCGACGTGATCATTTCCGACTCCACCGACCCGATCGGGCCGGGTGAAGTGCTGTTCTCGGAAAACTTCTACCAGGCCTGCCGCCGCTGCCTGAACGAAGGCGGCATTCTGGTGACCCAGAACGGCACGCCGTTCATGCAACTGGGCGAAGTGCAGACCACCGCCGGACGCCTGCGCAGCCTGTTCCCGGATTGGCACTTCTACCAGGCAGCCGTGCCGACCTACATCGGCGGCGCGATGACCTTCGCCTGGGGCGCGACCAACACCGCTTATCGCAAGCTGTCCCGCGAGACCTTGCAACAGCGCTTCGCCGGCAGCGGCATCATCACCCGTTACTACAACCCGGAAATCCACATCGGCGCGTTCGCCATGCCGCAATACGTGCTGCAAGCGATCAACAAGCCAAGCAACGACTAAAGCGTCGTACACATACCCTGTAGGAGCTGCCGCAGGCTGCGATCTTTAGATCTTCAACATCCAGATCAAAAGATCGCAGCCTGCGGCAGCTCCTACAGGGGGTTGCGTCGCGTCAAACGATGCAATCCGTTTGAACGATCAGTCAGTGCAAAAGTCCAGATAGATGTAAGCCCATTTGCGGGTTTGATCGAGGAGGCACTGATGCAAAAGTGGAAAATCACTTTCGTGGATGATCACGGTGAAACGGTCGATGAAGTCTTCGAGTGCGAGGAATGCCCGGACAACGAGCACGCCGCCAAACTCATCAAGGCCCGGCTCCTTCCTGTCGCTGCCGAACTGGATCTCAATGATCTGGAGGGGCGAACCGCTGATGCCAGCGTTAAAAGTCTCAAGACCCAGAACAGCATTCAAATCCTCGGCATTACGCCTGTCTGAACCTCACCTGTCTCATTCACATCCAGACCTTGGCAGCTGCTCTGACTTGGGGCTACTCTGCAAGCGAGATCAGCGAAAGGATCGCTAAGGTCTGGTCTTGTCAGCTACATGCTTGCTTCCCACCGACAACATGGTTGTCGCATCGCCTTCACCATTCGGTTGCGGGTGCCGGGAATACGGAAAGTCTATCCATCAATTTGAGGGGGACGTTTCATGAGCACAGCCTATCAAGAAGACATCAGCAGCAGCGTGCTGCGCCGCATGAAAGAAGGCGGTTTCGACTTTTCACGATTTCATCCCATCGAGTTCTACGCGATTTTCCCGGACGAGGAACGGGCACGCAGGGCGGCAGGGCATTACCGTGGTGAATCCATGAACGCACAGATCAGCGTGCGCGACGACGGCGCGTGGCATCTGGAATTGAGCAAAGTGATGTACGCCACCTACGACGGCATCGGCGACTTTGAGCAGGACTTCGAGGCGGTGGTCGAGCCGCTGGGCGGGATCATCGAAGGATGGGGCGTCAAGCAGGAGGTACGAGGGCTACTCGCATAACATCATGAACAGCGACAACACTCAGTAACGGCTGACCTTCGGGTTGGCCGTTTTCGTTTGTGGGTTTGTGAAGATCAAAATCAAAAGATCGCAGCCTTCGGCATCTCCTACGTTGGAATGCGTTCTCCTGTAGGCGCTGCCGAAGGCTGCGATCTTTTGATCTTCGCTTTTTGATTCACAACATTTCAAAAAACCAAAAAAAACCGCCTAAACAGGCGGCCAAAGGGAAGTTCGAGAGGTTTTGCAACGAATGCGCGGATTATCCGCATTGATCCCCGGGCAGTGAAATCAACTCTGACTATGCTGGTAATAGGCAACAACATTGCTTCGCAATGAAGCGGGGGCGATCAGCTTGGGGCGTTTGCCGCACAGGATTGGTGCGGTGTATTTGCGTCGGTTATCCAACTGATTGATATCAAAGCGTTTATGCCGATGGCACGGGCCTTGCGATGCCTAGATGTCCGGGTGACAAGGAGTACGGCATGATCCGCACCTATTTTGATGAGATGTACGATGCCGGCGGCCAGGTCCGCCCGCATTATCGGGAGTTTGCCCGTTGGCTGGCCGACACGCCTGACGAGCTGCTGGCCCAACGGCGACGCGAGGCCGATCTGTTATTTCATCGTGCCGGGATTACCTTCACGCTCTACGGGGACGAGCAGGGCACCGAGCGCCTGATCCCCTTCGACACTATTCCGCGCAGCATCCCTGCCAGCGAATGGCGGATCGTCGAACGCGGCTGCATCCAGCGGGTCAAGGCGTTGAACATGTTCCTCGCCGACCTCTACCACGAGCAGCGCATCATCAAGGCCGGCATCATTCCGGCCGAGCAAGTGCTGGCTAACGAGCAATACCAGTTGGCGATGCAGGGCCTGGACCTGCACCGGGACATTTATTCCCACATCTCCGGTGTCGATCTGGTGCGCGATGGCGACGGCACGTACTACGTGCTCGAAGACAACCTGCGCACACCGAGCGGCGTGAGTTACATGCTCGAAGACCGCAAGATGATGATGCGACTGTTCCCCGAGTTGTTCGCCGCACAACGCATTGCGCCCATCGACCACTACCCGAACCTGTTGCTCGACACCCTGAAAAGCTCCAGCCCGATCGATAACCCGAGCGTGGTGGTGCTGACGCCCGGGCGCTTCAACAGCGCGTTTTTCGAGCATGCCTTTCTCGCTCGGGAAATGGGCGTCGAACTGGTGGAAGGCGCGGACCTGTTCGTGCGTGACGACAAAGTCTTCATGCGCACCACCGACGGGCCGAAAGCTGTCGATGTGATCTACCGGCGCCTCGACGATGCGTTCCTCGATCCACTGGCGTTCAACCCCGATTCGATGCTCGGTGTGCCGGGGCTGCTGTCGTCCTATCGCTCCGGCAATGTGGTGCTGGCGAATGCCATCGGCACCGGGGTCGCGGATGACAAATCGGTGTATCCGTTTGTCACCGACATGATCCGTTTTTACCTGGATGAAGAACCGATCCTGAAGAACGTGCCGACGTTCCAGTGCCGCAATCCTTCTGAACTTTCCCACGTGCTGGCCAATCTTCCGGATCTGGTGGTCAAGGAAACCCAGGGCTCCGGCGGTTACGGAATGCTGGTGGGGCCGGCGGCGACGGCGGCGGAAATCGAGTCGTTCCGCGAACGGATCAAAGCCAAGCCCCACGCGTATATCGCGCAACCGACGTTGTCGCTGTCGACTTGCCCGACTTTTGTCGAAAACGGCATTGCTCCACGCCACATCGACCTGCGGCCGTTTGTTTTGTCTGGCCGTGAAACCCGGGTTGTGCCCGGCGGTTTGACCCGTGTTGCCCTGCGTGAAGGCTCCCTGGTGGTGAATTCCTCCCAGGGCGGCGGCACCAAGGACACCTGGGTGGTCGAGGATTGAAGGAAGCTTGCCATGTTAAGTAGAACTGCCTCGGATCTGTATTGGATGTCGCGTTACCTGGAGCGAGCGGAAAACCTCGCACGGATGCTCGACATCAGTTATTCGCTGTCGCTGATGCCACAGGATGGTCGCGGCGACGGTCTGCACGAACTCGCCATGCCGCTGCTGATCACCGGGACCCTGGACGATTACCTGGAGCGCCACGGTGACTTGCATGCCGAACGGTTGCTGCATTTCTTTGCCCTGGACGCGGAGAACCCGGCGAGCATCTACAGTTGCCTCGGTTCGGCGCGGGCCAGTGCCCATGCGGTGCGTGGGCGAATCACCGCCGACATGTGGGAAAACATCAATGCCACCTGGCTGGAAATTCGCGGGATCGCCGAGCAGGGCTTGAGTCGCTATGGCATGAGCCGTTTTTGCGAGTGGATCAAGGAGCGTTCCCACCTGTTTCGGGGCGCGACCTACGGCACCATCATGCGTAACGATGCGTTTCGCTTTATTCGTCTGGGGACGTTTATCGAACGGGCCGACAACACCCTGCGCCTGCTCGATGCCCGTTACGAAATGGCTGGCGATCAGGCCGAAGCGGTCAGCGACGGCACGGCCCACGCCTATTACCAGTGGAGTGCATTGCTGCGGGCCTTGTCGTCGTTCGAGGCCTACACCGAGATTTACCGCGATGCGCCCGGCGCCCGGCATGTCGCCGAATTGCTGTTGTTGCGCGCCGACGTGCCACGTTCCTTGCGCGCCTGCACCGAAGAAATCGACCAGATCCTCGCCAGCCTGCCGGGGGCCAACGGTCGTCCGGCGCAACGTCTGGCGGCGGAAATGGACGCGCGTTTGCGCTACACCGGCATCACCGAAATTCTCGACGAAGGCCTGCATGCCTGGCTGACCGAGTTCATCCCGCTGGTGCGCCAGTTGGGCAACGCCATTCACAGTTCCTACCTGGAGGCTGTATGAGACTTTCCATTAGCCACGAGACCACCTATCACTACGAAGATCAGGTGCGGGCGAGCATCCAGTACTTGCGACTGACCCCCCACGACAGCGAGCGCCAGCATGTGCTCAGTTGGCAGCTCGACCTGCCGCGCCCGGTGCGTGCGCAACTCGATCCGTTCGGCAACATCCTGCACGTGCTGACCATGGACGAGCCCCACGAAGCCATCGTCATTGGCGCGCGTGGTCTGGTGGACATCGACGAACTGACCGAGGCCGAACACGAAAGCCAATCGGCGCTGCCGTTCCTGCGCTTCACCCGGCTGACCGAAGCCGACCAGGCCTTGCGTGCGTTCGCGGAAAAAGAATGCAAGAAGCGCCGGGATCGCACGGCGCTGATCGATTTGATGCACGGCTTGAATCAGCACATGACCTACACGCCGGGCTCCACCGAAGTCGACACCAGCGCCGCCGAGGCCTTCGCCGGGCGTTCCGGCGTCTGCCAGGACCACACCCATGCGTTTCTCGCCTGCGCCCGCAGCCTGGGCATTCCGGCGCGTTATGTGTCGGGGTATTTGTACAGCGAGAACAGCGAACACCTGGCCAGTCACGCCTGGGCCGAAGCCTGGCTCGATGACGCCTGGTACAGCTTTGACGTGACCAACCAACTGTCCCGGCCCGAGCGTCATTTGAAACTGGCGGTGGGCCTGGATTACCTGGATGCCTGCCCGGTGCGTGGAATGCGTCGGGGCGGTGGTTGCGAGCAGATGCACGCGAAGGTGTTTGTTTCGCCGACGCCGGTGTTTGCGCCAGTGATCTCCGTCCAGCAGCAGTAGAACGCACCCTGTAGGAGCAAAGCTTGCTCGCGATGGCGGTGGGTCAGTCGATATTAACGTTGACTGATCCACCGCTATCGCGAGCAAGCTTTGCTCCTACAGGAGGTGTGTCGCATTCAGGGCTTAACCTTGCGCCCGGCCATATGCTTCAAATACCCCACCAACAACTCAAGATCCCCATCCGGCAATACCGCCGCCGAAAACCCCGGCATCTTCGCCTGCGGCCACTGACGCAAACTCTGCGGATCGCGAATGTAACGTTTGAGGAAATCCGCGCCGAAGTACTCGGTGGGGCTAAACGGAACATTCAGGTCCGGCCCGAACTGCGCATCCCCCGCGCCGTTGAGTCGATGGCAGGCCAGGCAATTCTTCTGAAACAACGCAAACCCCCGGTTCACCGGATCGTCCGCCTTCAACGCAGGATCGGGCAGCAGGGCAGGGAAGCGCTGGGCCACGGGCGCCATGCGCTTGATGCTGGCCACTTCGAACGGCCATTGCTCAGGGCTGATGTTGCCGGCCTGAGGATTAGTCCAGACCAGATAAAACGGCCCGGCGCTGTGTTTACCCTCAGACAGCGGCGGCCATGGCTTGGCCGGGTCTTCAATCGCCAGCCAGGCCTGCGCACCCTGGGTGTTGAGCAACGGCGCCGCCGGCATTTCGGCGGCAAAACCGTCCAGTGCCACGGCTTGCAGATGGTCGTCAGGCTGGATGCCGGTCAACAACGCCGCCAACGGCACCGCGCGATAACTCATGTCGCGTTTGTAGGAAACGTCGTCGCTGATGTTGATGGTCTGAACCTGAGGATGCTTGAGCAACTCCTCGGTCTGCCAGATGCGACTGCCCGCGCCCAGCTCCAGGTTGAGTTGTGCGGCATGCAGGGGCGTCGTGCCAAGCAGCAGGGCCCCGAACAGAAAAAGTGCTTTCAAGTGATCGCCGTCCATGTCGTGGAAGTGCCGCAAAGGTTGGCACACCTGCGCTGGCCCGGGTAGCGGGCTAGTGACATTTTCAGAGGCGAACGTTAGCGCCGTTTCTTTACAACAGACTTAGCCGATTACCTTGGTCAGGTTCGGCAAAATCAACAACAGCGTGGTGGCGAACAGAATGAGTCCCGCTTGACGTACTTTCGAATGTTTGAACATGGCTGACCGCCTTTTTTGTTATTTCCTGATGCCTGCCTGCATATCTCCATGACGGCAGAGCGTTTCACTTCCTGTCAGACGAGTGCCTCGGCAAAACCCGACGACAACTTCGTACAAGTTCACCTTAGAGCCCGCGTCACGCTTGGTTTAGATCCATTTCGTATGGTGTAAGCGTTGAAAGCGCTTAAAAAGGCATGAGGCCTATTGCCAGCTTCTTGGGCGACCGTTTGCTAGACAGCTTCGTCACCTGAATCGGTTAATCCGATAGCTGACTACCGTCCGTCTGAGCGTGACCGTCAACGTCTGTGAGCGGTGCGGTCATTGAATCCGCAGCCGTGCGGCTTATGGTGTGTAGGAGCTGCCGAAGGCTGCGATCTTTTGATCTTGTTTTTGATTTTCATATCCACCATCAGGTTCGAGGACGTCATGACCCAAGCTTTGATTTTCGACGCGCTACGCACGCCCCGTGGCAAAGGCAAGGCCGATGGCGCGTTGCACAGCGTCAAACCGGTGAACCTGGTGGCCGGGTTGCTGACGGCGTTGCAGCAGCGCACGTCCCTCGACACCAGCCAGGTCGATGACGTGGTGCTCGGTTGCGTTACGCCGATTGGCGATCAAGGCTCGGACATTGCCAAGACTGCGACCCAGGTCGCCGATTGGGACGTCAGCGTGGCCGGCGTGCAGATCAACCGCTTCTGCGCCTCGGGCCTGGAGGCGGTGAACCTCGGCGCGATGAAAGTCCGCTCCGGTTTCGAAGACCTGGTGGTGGTCGGCGGCGTCGAGTCGATGTCCCGGGTGCCCATGGGCAGCGACGGCGGCGCGTGGGCGCTGGACCCGGAAACCAACCTGCACAGCCACTTCACCCCGCAAGGCGTCGGCGCCGACCTGATCGCCACACTTGAAGGCTTCAGCCGCCAGGACGTCGATGCCTACGCGTTGCATTCCCAGCAAAAAGCCGCGCGGGCCCGGGCGGACGGTTCGTTCAACAAGTCGTTGATACCGGTGCAGGACCAGAACGGCATCATCCTGCTCGATCACGATGAATTCATCCGCGCCGACTCGACCCTGGAAGGCCTGGGCAAACTCAAGCCGAGTTTCGAAATGATGGGGCAAATGGGCTTCGACGCCACGGCGCTGCGGGTTTATAGCCATGTGGAGCGGATCAACCACGTCCACACGCCGGGCAACAGCTCCGGGATCGTCGACGGCGCCGCGCTGATGCTGATTGGCTCCGAGGCCAAGGGCCGGGCGCTGGGCTTGCAGCCACGGGCGCGGATCGTGGCCACGGCAGTCACCAGCACCGACCCGACCATCATGCTCACCGGCCCGGCACCGGCCACTCGCAAAGCCTTGGCCAAGGCCGGGTTGCGGGTTGAAGACATCGATCTGTTCGAGGTCAACGAAGCCTTCGCCTCGGTGGTGTTGAAATTCATCAAGGACATGGCCATCGACCCGGACAAGGTCAACGTCAACGGCGGCTCGATCGCCATGGGCCACCCGCTGGGCGCCACCGGTTGCGCGATCCTCGGCACCCTGCTCGATGAACTGGAAACCCGGCGCCTGCGCTATGGCCTCGCGACCCTGTGTGTCGGCGGCGGCATGGGCATTGCCACCATCATCGAACGCCTCTGAGCCCCGATTTCTTAGGAAAACTTTTCATGACTGAAGCCATTCGTTACGAAAAAGGTCAGGACCAGATTGTCGTCCTGACCATCGACATGCCGGGCCAGAGCGCTAACACCATGAACGCGGTGTACCGCGAGGCCATGGCTGCCTGCGTCGCCCAATTGGTCGCGGAAAAGGACAGCATTGCCGGCGTGATCATCACCTCGGCCAAAAAGACGTTCTTTGCCGGCGGCGACCTCAATGAACTGATCAAGGTCGGCAAACCCGAAGCCAAAGCCTTCTACGACATGGTGCTCACGCTTAAAGCGCAACTGCGCACCCTGGAAACCCTCGGCAAACCGGTGGTCGCCGCGATCAACGGCGCGGCACTGGGCGGCGGGTGGGAAATCTGCCTGGCCTGCCATCATCGTGTGGCGCTGGACAATGCATCGGTGCAACTCGGCTTGCCGGAAGTGACGCTGGGCTTGCTGCCGGGCGGCGGCGGGGTGGTGCGTATGGTCCGCATGCTGGGCCTTGAAAAAGCCTTGCCGTACTTGCTCGAAGGTAAAAAAGTCCGGCCGCAGCAGGCGTTGCAGGCCGGTTTGATCGATGAGCTGGCGGCGGATCATGATGAACTGCTGGCGAAGTCGCGGGCGTGGATTCAGGCCAATCCGAGCGCCGTGCAGCGTTGGGACGTCAAGGGTTATCAGATCCCGGGCGGCACGCCGTCGAACCCGAAAGTCGCGCAAATGCTGGCCATTGCACCGTCGATTCTGCGCAACAAAACCCAAGGCACCCTGCCGGCGCCAGAGAAAATCCTTTGCGCTGCGGTGGAAGGCGCCCAGGTGGATTTCGATACGGCGCACCTGATCGAAACCCGTTACTTCACCGAGTTGACCACCGCTCAGGTGTCGAAAAACCTGATCGGCACCTTCTGGTTCCAACTCAATGAGATCAATGCGGGCGGCTCGCGGCCCCAGGGCTTTGCGCCTTACGTGACTAAAAAAGTCGGCGTACTCGGCGCGGGGATGATGGGCGCGGGGATCGCTTTCGTCAGCGCCTCGGCCGGCATTGATGTGGTGCTCAAGGACATCAATCTGGCGGCGGCAGAGAAGGGCAAGGCGCACTCGGCGGCGCTGCTGGACAAGAAAGTCTCCCGTGGCCAGTTGAGTGTCGAGCAGCGAGACGCAGTGTTGGCGCGGATTCACACCACGGAACACGATGCGGATCTGGCGGGTTGCGACCTGATCATTGAAGCGGTGTTCGAAGATCGCGAGCTGAAAGCCAAAGTGTCCTCGGCGGCCCAAAAAGTTGTCGGCCCGGACGCGGTGATCGCCTCCAACACCTCGACCCTGCCGATCAGCGGCCTCGCCACTGCGGTGCCAGACCAGAGCAAATTCATCGGCCTGCATTTCTTCAGCCCCGTGGAAAAAATGCCCCTGGTGGAAATCATCAAAGGCGCGAACACCAGTGACGAAACCCTGGCTCGCGGTTTCGACTTCGTCCTGCAAATCAAGAAAACCCCGATTGTGGTCAACGACAGTCGCGGCTTCTTTACCTCGCGGGTGTTTGGCACCTTCACCAATGAAGGTATCGCCATGCTCGGTGAAGGCGTGAGCGCGCCGATGATTGAGACCGAAGCGCGCAAGGCTGGCATGCCCATCGGGCCTCTGGCGATCTCCGACGAAGTTTCCCTCAGCCTGATGAGCCATATCCGTCAGCAAACGGCCAAAGACCTACTTGCGGAAGGGAAACCGCCGATTGAGCATCCGGCGTTTGCCGTGATTGACTTGCTGCTCAACGAATACAAACGTCCGGGCAAGGCCGCTGGCGGTGGTTTCTACGATTACCCGGCCGGTGGCCAGAAACATCTGTGGCCGGAGCTGAAAAGCCGTTTCGAGAGGGCTGACGGGCAGATCTCGCCGAAGGATGTGCGTGATCGCCTGCTGTTCGTGCAAGCCATCGAAACCGTGCGCTGTGTGGAGGAGGGCGTGCTGACCTCGACGGCGGATGCCAACGTCGGTTCGATCTTCGGGATCGGCTTCGCAGCCTGGACCGGCGGCGCGCTGCAATTCATCAACCAATATGGCGTGAAAGACTTCGTCGCCCGCGCCCAATACCTGGCCGAGCAATACGGCGAACGCTTCGCCCCACCGGCGCTGCTGCTGGACAAAGCCGCCAAAGGGGAGGCGTTCTGAGGGATCGATGAGCCATTGCGGGGCTTGCCTTGTTACCGTGTTTCAAGGCAGGCTCTGGGGTGTGCATTATTCCCATCACGTGTCAGGTATTTTTTATGTCGTTACGCATCTGCATTCTGGAAACCGACATCCTGCGTCCGGAACTGGTCGATCAATATCAGGGTTACGGGCAGATGTTCCAGCGTCTGTTTTCGCAGCAACCCATCGCTGCCGAGTTCACCGTCTACAACGTGATGCAAGGCGACTATCCCAGCGATGAGCTGACATTCGACGCCTATCTGGTCACCGGCAGCAAAGCCGATTCCTTCGGTACCGACCCGTGGATTGAAACCCTCAAGACGTACTTGCTGACCCGCTACGAGCGCGGCGACAAACTGTTGGGCGTGTGCTTCGGCCATCAACTGCTGGCCTTGCTGCTGGGTGGCAAGAGCGAGCGGGCGACTCAGGGCTGGGGTGTCGGCACCCACAACTACAAACTCGCGGCCAAGGCGCCGTGGATGAGCCCGGTGGTGGAGGAGCTGACGTTGCTGATCAGCCACCAGGATCAGGTGACGGTGCTGCCAGAAAACGCCACGGTCATTGCATCCAGTGATTTCTGCCCGTTTGCCGCGTACCACATCAACGATCAGGTGCTGTGCTTCCAGGGGCATCCGGAGTTCATTCACGACTACTCACGGGCGTTGCTGGAGATTCGCCAGCAGCATCTGGGTGAGCAGATTTATTCCAAGGGTGTGGCGAGCCTTGAGCATGCACATCACGGCGCTACCGTGGCGGAGTGGATGATGCGGTTTGTGGCGCATAAGCCAGAAACTGTTTAAAGCTAAAAGCTTCGCGGGCGAGCCTCGCTCCTACAGGACGTTGATGACCTGTAGGAGCGAGGCTCGCCCGCGAATGTTGGATACGCCTCGGTCCCGACTACAACCACCCAGACCGCTTGAAACTCGCCCACAAACTCACACACCCCACGGCAATAAACCCCAATACCGCGAAATACCCGTAATGCCAACTCAGCTCCGGCATGTTCTGGAAATTCATCCCGTAAATCCCGGCCACTGCCGTCGGGAATGCCAGAATCGCCGCCCACGCCGCAAACTTGCGCTGCACCACGCTCTGACGTGATGCTTCGAGTAACACCCCGACCTCTATCGTTTGGCTGGCGATATCGGCCAGGGTCGTCAGGTCTTCCATCTGCCGCGTTACGTGGATCTGCACATCGCGGAAATACGGCCGCATGTTCTTGTCGATGAACGGGAAACTCAGCTTCTGCAACTCCTCACCGATCTCCACCATCGGCGCGGCATAGCGGCGCAAGCGCAGTACGTCGCGACGCAGGCTGTGGAGTTTCTGGATGTCGTGTTCATTCAACGCGCTGCACAGGACGTTGCGCTCCAGCTCATCGATCTCGGCATGAATCGCTTCGCCGACGGGCTGGTAATTTTCGATCACGAAATCGAGGATCGCGTAGAGCACGAAATCTTCCCCGTGCTCCAACAAAATCGGACGCGCCTCACAGCGTTGGCGGACATGGGCGTAGGACGCCGAGTGACCGTTGCGGGCGGTGATGATGTAGCCCTTGCCGGCAAAAATATGAGTCTCGATGAACTCCAGTTTGCCTTCATGGCGAATCGGCGAGTACGTGACGATAAACAGCGCATCGCCGAAGGTTTCCAGCTTCGGTCGGCTGTGTTTTTCCAGGGCGTCTTCGATGGCCAGTTCGTGCAGGTTGAACTGGCGTTGCAGGTTGCTCAGCTCCTGGGCGTTGGGCTCTTCGAGGCCGATCCAGACAAAGTGCCCGGTCTTGGCCGCCCAGGCGGCGCCTTCGTCGAGGGTGATATTGGTGATTTTTTTACCGGCGCTGTAAACCGCAGCAGCAACAACTCTACCCATGATGGTGGTTCACTTCTTATTAGCAGATGGCAGTGGCAGGCAGTGTTCAGCTTAGCCTTGTCTGTTGCTTGAGACTCAGTGAAATCTTTGGCGTTCGCCGGCAAAGTTCGCGAGCAAAAGAAAACCCGCACTGGGCGGGTTTTTTTTCAAGCAGCTTGCAGTTGCCGATCCATCGAGGCGATGCATTCGCGCATCTGCTCGCGGCACTGGGCGATCAACAGGGGCATGTCGTCCATGCTCAGCCCGGCGGTAGGAATCGCCGGCAGCGAACGAATCAGAATGTTCCCACTGCGCCAGCGGTTCAATCGCATGTGTTTGACGTAACTGCTGACACACACCGGTACGATCGGCACCCCGGCGGCAATCGCCATCTGGAACGCGCCTTTCTTGAACGGCAACAACTCTTCGCCGAAGTTGCGCGTGCCTTCCGGGAACACCCAGATCGACGTGTCTTCGTGTTGCAAGGTGTGGGTGGTAGTGAGCATCGACTGGCGCGCCTTGTGCGCGTTGCCACGGTCGATCAATACATTGCCCGCCAGCCAGAACAATTGGCCGAACAGCGGCACCCACTTCAGGCTTTTCTTGCCGATGCACACGGTGCGGCGGGGCACCACGTTGCCGAACACGAACAGGTCGTAGTTGGACTGGTGGTTGGCGATGATCACGCAGCTCTCGGGCTTGTCCATCAACGGACCGACCTCGGTCTTCACTCGCAAACGCAAAATACACATCGCCGGCCAGGCATACAGACGCGCGCATAAACGGCTGTTGTCCGGGTTGAACGGTCGGCACAGGCCAAGAATCACCCCAAGCACACCGGCCAGAATAAAGTGCAGGCCCATCAATAACATACGAAACGCAAACAGCATTTACAGGCCCACCGGGACAAAAGGTGGCGCAGTGTACGGATGTGCACTGTTTTCGGCAATTGCTGCTATAGAGGTAGGAGATAGGCGATGTTTAAGCGCATGTTTCCGACTTGTGGGTCAGACGCGGCCTAGAGCGGTTACAGCCTTTTCAACAGAACACGTAAGAAAAAGCCCGACACGACGGTCGGGCCTTTCGTTTTAGCAGGTGTTGGCTTAACCCAAATGTTCCTGATCCTGGATGATCGCGTTGTCCAGCGTCTCCAGCAGTGCCTTGCGCACTTTCAGCTTGGTGTTCTTGTGGGCAGTCATGTTGATCTTCTTCAACTGACGCGCCGCTGCCAGCGCAGCGCCTTGCAGTTCCTCAGCCGACACCACCACATCGAGGAAACCCGCGGCGATTGCGCTTTGCGGATTGAACATCTCGCCATTGATCACCGAGCGATGCAGCGCGGCGTTGCTCAAGCGATCACGGGCCAGTTCGATGCCGGCGTGGTGCATGGTCATGCCGATCTGCACTTCGTTCAGGCCAATGCTGAACGGGCCATCGACACCGATGCGGTAATCCGCCGACAACAACAGGAACGCACCTTTGGCCACCGCATGCCCCGGGCACGCCACGATGACCGGGAACGGGTGCGACAGCAGGCGACGAGCCAAGGTCGAACCGGCCGTCACCAGCGCCACGGCTTCTTTCGGGCCGGCCGTCATTACCTTCAAGTCGTAACCGCCCGACAGAATCCCTGGCGTACCGGTAATGATCACCACCGCACGATCAGTCACAGCCTGATCCAGCGCAGCGTTAAACGCCGTAATCACGTCCGGGGAAATGGCGTTGACCTTGCCATTGCTCAACGTCAGGGTCGCGATACCGTCTTCGAGGTGGTAGGAAACTAACTCACTCATGACGCTATTCCTTGTATGAAAGTTGAGGCAGACGTTACCCACCGCCGCAGGCCAGGTAAAGCGCCGTGACTGACCCGCCGGTCACCCTTTACCCGCCCGTCAGGCGTAGCCCGCCATGCCGGCCGTGCATTCCCCTCTATATAGAAGAGGGCGCGACGCCGGAGATTGGCAGGTTTGCCATGGCCCGAAGTCCACCGGAACGACTAAAACGCTAAGCACATGAAAATTCTCAAAAAAAAGTTTGCCATCAGAAAAGCTTTCGACTACATTAGCGCGCCTCGACAGACAGAACATGTTTGAAGAGATACGGTGAAGTGTCCGAGTGGCTTAAGGAGCACGCCTGGAAAGTGTGTATACAAGAAATTGTATCGAGAGTTCGAATCTCTCCTTCACCGCCAAATTCGATGTAAGCAAAACCCCTGGTTTCGAAAGAAACCAGGGGTTTTGTGGTTTCTGGCGTCTGAATTTCATGTCTGACGAAGCTGATGTCTGGTGGGCTATCAGCGAAGAGTCTTCTGAAATCGATGTAGGAAAAATGCATGGTGCGTAGGACGGAGCACAGGTAACACCAGGTGGCTGGCGGCTTTCATGGGTTTTGGTGCTTCAATGTGGGCACTTTGGGGAGGGGTGTTCGTTATGCGTCTTTGGGGGGCAAAATGAATCAACGAGCAGCACACTTCATTACCCGGACGGAAAGACGCACACAATACAGGCACTCACCATGCGGCAGGCCGAACTGGAAAAGATTCATGTGGAAATCGTCAAGCTGATGGCGGAGCAACGCAAGCTGAACGCCGAAGCGGGCAAGATGACCCGTAAAACTTTTTGGTATCCGGTGGCTGTTGCGACTGGGCTCATAGGCGCGGTGGCGACGGTCACAACGGTTTTGATCAAGTTTCTCTGATCTTTCTTCCTGATGACTATCGGAGCTCGATTCAGACGGCAAAAATCAACAGGCATTGTGCGCACGGGCCAGACTGTTTACCTCATGCTTTGGGGAAGTGATAAAACCGACAGAAGAGAGGAATCAAGAGGGTAAGAGAGATTCAATCCTGAGGAAATGCCAATCCTCAACCTTGATACTTCCGGTGTCAGCTTCTGCGAAGTTTCGCGCTTCCTCGACCGCCCGGAACCATCAGCGCACTCTTATGAAAGCGCCCTCCGAGGTCGATAGTCACCAAACACTGCAGATAGCCTGCCCGCTTGCAGGAAGTAACCTCACAAGCACAGAGCCCGCATCCTAAAGCCGTAGCAGGCGAAAATATTTGCCCTTCTGAACGGTGTCAATTTGCCACCGCGTGCTATATTGACGCCGTTTTTCGGCCTGGGCCTGAGCCCTGTTATTGACTTTGCAACGAGTTCGATTGCCTCACAACAAGGATGTACACGTGCTAAAGGGAGATGCGCTGGGGCTGGATCAAATGCTTCTTCTTTTCTGTGCGTTTACTTGGCCTAAACCTGGCTTGCCTGGGATAGCTTTGAAGGTGCACGTGTAATTTATGAAAAACGTTTACTTGATCAGTAACGTCAAGAATGGCGGAAAGACCTATCTTGAATATTTGCTGCCCGCGCTTAATGCTCTTCGTAATCAATATAACTGTGTTGTACTTCAAACAGCCAGTGCTGGGGTAAGCAAGCTCGATGCCGAGCAGTTGCTGAATTTTCCAGTTGAAGAAGTGGATCTGAATTTTATCTCGACGTTGAAATCGCAAGTCGTTATTTCAAATGATGCCTGGGTCGGGCGGGTTCTTGATGATTCAAATTTTTGCATTTTTATTGCGCATGGCAATGTCGGTATGCCGGTCAAGGATCGGTACTATTTTTCTGAGTTGATATCGTATTTGGATGCAGTTGTTTCTTCCTCTCAATCCCTTTCAGAGTTGATTAAATCAGGCTTGCAGCTTTATCGGCATGAAAGGAGCGCATCGCGTATTTCGGCGGCAAATAATACGTTGCGTTCGGACCTGCGAAAAACAAGTTTAATCTCAGTGTCGCCCGTCAAAATATCCGAACCGTTCAAGTCCGCTCCTGAGATCCAGCGGACTCCCGGGACGTATGTCGTGGGTCTTCTGCCGACCCAGGTAGGTATATGCCCAGGTGGCGCTTCCTTATATGAAAATATGGAAGTGGTCATTAATTCCGTGAAGTCGCAGATTCCGCATGCGACCTTTATCTTGCGTCCCTACATGACAGACTTTACGCGACCGTATGTAAGGGAAATGTGTGAAAAGCTGACGCCGTATCAATGGATCACAATAGATACGACTAAAGGCAGCAGTAAAGATTTCTATCAGCAATGTGACACCCTCATCACGGATGCCTCAAGTGGTGGTGTTTCCTTTATGCTGAATACTTGCAAACTACCCATTTATTATGTTCCGGAAACCAATGAAATCCATCCGGTCGTTAATGCCTGGCTGGAACAAATGGATAATTTGCTGCCCATCGCTAAAAACGGTGATGAGCTAAAAGATCTGGTGCTGGGGCTTGAGTTGCTGAACTCCGAGCAAAGCTACTCTATTTACAAGAAGTTCTATGCCTCGGAATACGGCGGGCGGCAGCACCCGGATGAGGTGTTCCAGGATCTGGTTCAGAAGCTGCATGAGTCTGATTTTCGCTATGTAGTCATCGATTCTTCTGGAAAAGCCAGCGAGATCGAAGACCAACGATGTGTACTGCAGCCTTCATAGACAGTAGGCAATTAACACTTATAAACCGCGAGTGAGTCAGGTCGATATGAAAGGTGACGTTGCCGGGCAAGTAGTGTGGATAACCGGTCTGTCGGGCGCGGGCAAATCAACGTTGGCCCAGGCGTTTGTGGCCGGGCTTCGAAGCCATGGCCGCTCGGTGGTCATGCTGGACGGGGATGAACTGCGTGACGTCTTTGGTGCTGCAGCGGCCAACTCGCAAAATCATGGGCGGGAAGGGCGCTTGGCGCTGGCCCTGCAATACGCCCATCTGTGCAGGGTGATTGCGGCACAAGGACACACCGTCGTAATCGCCACGATTTCGTTGTTCCGTGAAGTCCATGCCTGGAACCGTGCTCACTTGCCGGGTTATTTCGAGGTTTATTTGAAGGTGCCGGTGGCGGAGCTACGCCGCCGGGACCCCAAGGGAATCTATCGCCGCTTCGACGCTGGCGAGTTGAACAATGTCGCGGGGCTTGATTTGTCGATTGATGAACCGGACGCGGCAGACTGGGTGGTGGAGTTCGATCCACACCGCTCTTTAGAGACGCTGACTGATAACGTGCTCCACCATTTTTTAAAAAGGAAGTTGGTATGAAAACCGAATGGGATTACTCCACCCTCGCCGACGCTTATTTGAAACGTCCTGACTACGCCGATGCCGCAATCGACGCGATGCTTTCGATCGCCGGTGCCGAGCAGGGCGACAAGTTTTGCGATGTCGGCGCGGGTGTTGCCCACCTGACCTTGATGCTCGCGGCTCGTGGCCTGGATGTTGTCGCTGTGGAGCCGAATGATGCGATGCGCGCCAATGGCATCAAGCGCACCGCTGAGCTGACTAATGTCCGTTGGCATGAAGGCACTGGTGAAGACACCGGGCAAGCATCCGAAGCGTTCGACATGGTCACTTTCGGCAGTTCCTTCAATGTCTGCGACCGTCAGCAGGCGCTCAAGGAAACCGCGCGCATTCTCAAGCCTCGGGGCTGGTTTGCCTGCATGTGGAATCATCGCAATCTTGATGATTCGATCCAGGCCCGGATTGAAGCCATCATCAAGGAACGAGTGCCAGGCTACGGCTACGGTACTCGTCGTGAAGATCAAACCGCCGTCATCGACGCCAGCGCGCTGTTCGGTCCGGTTGTGCATCTGGATGCGCGGGTCATCCACGAACAAACCATCGCAGAGTGCCTGGAAGCCTGGCGTTCCCATGCGACGCTGGAGCGTCAAGCGGGCGCCAACTTCCATGAAGTGATCAGCGCCATCGATGATTACCTGCAAAGCCTTGATACGGCCTCGATCCTGATTCCGTACTCGACCAATATCTGGGTTGCTCAGTTGAGATAAGGCCGATGTCGCTGCATTTCTCGACCAAGGCCGGCACATTGATCGGCCTTCAGGAGCGGCTCAGGTCGGCTCGTATTGCGCCCTTGCTGTCATTCACCGTGAGGGAATGGCAGACGGGGCGGCACGCCTGTTTTCGTGATATCTGCGGACAACTGGGCGCCGGGCCGTGGATCGTGCGCTCCAGTTGTCTGCGCGAAGATGGCGCGCAAGCGTCCTGCGCGGGGGCTTTTCTCTCGATTCCGGATGTCAGCGAAGCCGCTTTGGAATCGGCGATTGAACAGGTGATCGCCAGTTATGGCGATGCGCACCCGGCAGACGAAGTGCTGATTCAGCCGATGTTGAGGAATGTGCTTCGCTCCGGCGTCGCCTTTTCCCACGACCCGAATACCTGTGCGCCGTATCGGGTGGTGAACTGGTCTGAAGGCAGCGACACCGCATCGGTCACCAGTGGCATGGGCGGTCGGTTGTGGCAGCAGGCGGCGCGCAGCGAAGTGCCGCCGCCGCCAAGTCTCGCCCCGATCGTTGCCTTGCTCGAAGAGTTGCTGGCGTTGTTCGATGGCGCACCGGTCGATTGCGAGTTTGCTGTCACCCGCGAAGCCGAGGGCGAGGTGCTGTGGCTGTTACAAGCCCGGCCGCTGATTTTGCCAGCCGCTGCGGAGTCCGAAACAGACCAGGCCGCGCGGCTGGACAGCATTCAGCGCAAGGTCGCGCGGGGCATGCAGCCGCATCCATTCCTGATGGGGCAGCGCACGGTCTATGGCGTGATGCCGGACTGGAATCCGGCCGAGATTATCGGTATCCGGCCCAAACCGCTCGCGCTCTCGCTGTACCGGGATTTGGTGACCGACTCCATCTGGGCTTACCAGCGCCATAACTATGGCTACCGCAACCTGCGCAGCTTCCCGCTGATGCCGCATTTCTTCGGGTTGCCGTACATCGATGTGCGCTTGTCCTTTAACTCGTTCATTCCGGCAGACCTCGATGAGGGGCTGGCCGGGCGGCTGGTCGATCACTATATCGATCGGCTGCTGGACGAACCGACGCTGCACGATAAGGTCGAGTTCGAGATCGTTTTTTCTTGCTACACACTGGATTTGTCCCAGCGGCTGGAACGTTTGGCCAGTGCCGGTTTTCAGGAGCACGAACTGGAAGCCATCAGCAGCAGTTTGCGCAAGCTGACCAACCGCATCGTGCATCCCAAGGACGGTCTATGGCGCGCCGATGCCAATAAGCTCGACATCCTCAATGCACGACGCGAAGCGCTGCTGGCCTCCAACGCCGATCCGCTGGAGCGCATCTACTGGTTGCTGGAGGATGCCAAGCGCTACGGCACTCTGCCATTTGCCGGCCTGGCCCGCGCCGGCTTCGTTGCGGTGCAGATGCTTAAGTCGCTGGTGACGGTGGGCGTGTTCTCGCAGGCTGACTACGATTGCTTCATGGGGGGCGTCTCGACCGTCAGCGGTCAGTTGGCGCGTGACCGGGCAACGCTGGACAAGACGACATTCCTCGCGCGCTATGGCCACTTGCGCCCGGGTACGTATGACATTCTGTCGCCCCGTTACGATGAGGCGCCGGAACTTTACTTTGACTGGACCCAGCGCCCGGACGCGCCGGAACCGCTCACGCCCTTTTCGCTGACCCTTCCACAGATGCGCGCCATCGTGCAGCAACTGGAAGAGCACGGTTTGCAGCCAGACCCGGTCGGTTTGCTGGACTTCATGCAAGCGGGAATCGAATTGCGCGAGCTGGCCAAGTTCCACTTCACCCGCAATCTGTCGGATGCCTTGGCATTGATTGCCGAAGTGGGCGCCCAGCATGGCATCAGCCGTGAAGACATTGCCTTTTGCGACATCAGCGCTTTCAAGGAACTGCACATTGCAGCAGTCGACCCCAAGGATGTGCTGTTGCGCAGCATTGAACAGGGCAAGGCCCGCTACGAGGAGACCCTCAAGGTTTCGCTGCCGCCGGTGATTACCTGCCCTGAAGATGTCTGGTCCTTCGAATGGCCGGAAACAGCCCCGAACTTCATCACCCAGAAACAAGTGACGGCCGCCGTGGTTGGCAGTGATGACCGCGACAAACTCGCCGGGGCGATTGTCTGTATTCCCAATGCGGACCCGGGGTTTGACTGGTTGTTTGCCTACCCGATTGCCGGGTTGATCACGGCGTGGGGCGGCGCCAATTCGCACATGGCAATTCGCGCCGGCGAACTGGGCCTGCCGGCGGTTATTGGTGCCGGTGAAGTGCTCTATCGTCGCTGGTCGACGGCGCAGCGCCTGCATCTGGATTGTCCTGGGCGTTGGGTGGAGATGCTCGCATGAAGGTCGTTGTCGTCAGTCAGCGTGTGGACGCATTTCCCGAGCGCGGCGAAAACCGTGATGCGCTCGACCAGCGGCTGATCGCTTTTCTTCGGGTCGCTGGCTACTTGCCGGTGCCGGTCCCCAACGGGTTGCAGGATGCCCTGCACGGCTGGCTCAGCACGCTATCGCCACAGGCCATTGTGCTTTCGGGCGGGAATGACATCGGCCAATGTCCGGCGCGCGACCTCACCGAAAACCGACTGCTCGACCATGCGCAGGCTCATGGTCTGCCAGTCCTGGGTATTTGCCGGGGCATGCAGATGATCGCGCATTGGTCGGGTGGTGAATTGAAACCGGTGACGGGCCATGTGCGAACCCGCCATCAGTTGTCTGGACAGATTGTGGCCGAGGTAAACAGTTATCACGGTCTGGCGCTGGCCGGTTGTCCGGAACCCTTCGAGGTCACGGCACGTAGCGAGGATGGGGAAATCGAAGCCATCCGCCACCTCAGCCTGCCTTGGGAAGGCTGGATGTGGCACCCGGAGCGAGAAGACGTTTTTGCACCTCACGACCTTCACCGGTTGCAGGAGTTGTTTGGTGAGTGAAACGGCGCATTTGAAATGTCATGAGGTAGAACTGTTGTGAAAGCCATTATTTTGGCTGCCGGACGTGGCAGTCGCATGAAAAGCCTCACCGATGAACGCCCGAAATGCATGGTCGAGTTGCGCGGCAAGACGCTGCTGGCCTGGCAACTTGAGGCGCTGCGCGGCGCCGGCATCAGTGAGATCGCCATCGTGACAGGCTATAAACGCGAGTTGCTGGCAGAGCAGGGGTTGACCGAGTTTCATAATCCACGCTGGGCGAACACCAACATGGTGTCGTCATTGGCTTGCGCTGAAGCCTGGTTGCAGCAAGAGCCGTGCATCGTGAGTTATTCCGACATCTTCTACAGCGCCGCTGCGGTCCAGTCGCTGATGACCAGCGACGCTTCCCTGGCAGTCACCTATGACCAGAATTGGCTGGCGTTGTGGACGCAGCGTTTTGGCGATCCCTTGCTGGATGCCGAAACATTCCGCCTGACAGCAACCGGCACCTTGGCGGAAATCGGCAATAAACCCAAATCAGTGGACGATGTTCAGGGCCAATACATGGGGCTCCTGCGTTTCACGCCTGAAGGGTGGGCAGAAATCGTTCGACTGCGCTCGGCGTTGACCCCGCAAAAGTGTGACAGCGTGCATATGACCAACACGCTTCAGCACGTTATTGATGCGGGACGGGTTTCGATACAAACCGTTGCCTACACTGGAGAGTGGGGAGAGGTGGACTCGGCCGAGGATCTCTTTTTGTATCAATAATCGGGATAACCGACAGTGAGTGGTCGATGATTTTCTCGGCGGGTCGAGTGGCTAGGCGAGGAAAATTCCGTCTCACCTATTTTGGACGCCCGGCCCCTTTGACTGAAGATCGATTAGTCGATGTCTCCGTTTCTCGATAATTCGAAGGCGCATCGTTGGTGAACTAGATAAAGTAGTGGCGTATTAGTCGCATTCGGGGTCTCTGTTTCTTGGCAGGTTTGACCGATTTGTACCAACGCTTATGGAGACGCTATGCGTAAAACTTCAATATTCCTCTTATCGATCTTGGCGTCTGGCTGTACTGCCCGCTATGTTCAAGATGACTTAACTACAAGCTCCGTTAAGTTGATCCACGGTCTATCCGTCACCATTGCAACTCCCGTTGACGGAAGATACGAGACTACGGTCTATAAAACGTCAGGAGTCATGACGGCGGGAGCGGTACGAGCAGCGTTTGCCCGCTATACCAACAATGTGAAGGTTTCTGACTCCTGCGCTGACCTCCCTTGTATTCGGCAGAAATCTGGCAGTGACTACTATGTAGTGCCCGAAATTTTGCATTGGGAGGACAGAGCTACGGAGTGGTCGGGCATTCCCGACAAGATAGAAGTGAAGTTGGCGATATATGCAAGCGAGGGCGACGAACCGCTTGCGTCGACGATAGTTTCAGGCAAAAGCAAATGGGCCACTTTTGGAGGCGACCACCCGCAAGATTTGCTCAGTAAACCGATTGAGGAGTACATCAAGGCTCAGTATTGAATGTGCTGAGTGAGATTTTATTTTTGAGGATATAAGTGATTTCTTGTCTGCGGTATAAGTCGTGAAGGTCGTACAGCTTGTTCGCAAGGGGGTGTTTTTTGGAAAATGATCGGTTTCGTATTCCCGTCGAAAATGAGTATCTGCAAGCTTTAGGACTCGCACTTTATGCTTTCGCTCGGCTTGAATGGGATGCAGTTTGGTGCTGTGAGCGCATGGGTACTGGCTATATCCATGCATTAAATAGAAAGACTGGGGGCGATATTGCAAAAGATTTTCTAACGCGTGCTAGACGCAGGCATGACGTTGGAGAGCGTAAAAAATTCATAGCTACAGGAAAATGGTTTCTGAAGTTGGTGGAGACGCGAAATGGGATTATGCATGGGAACCCAGCAAGTGATGCGGATGGAACCCAACGGCTTTTTAGAAAAGGAGCGTTCTGGACGATAGAGAGTCTGAACAAGGCATCGGATGACTTTACCGCATGCTCAATCCTGTTTAACTCATATCTATATGGCGCCCTAAAAAATCCTGTTAAATAAAATAATTGAAATAAACAAGCGAGAAGAAAAATAGGAAGGTAATTCAGGCCTTTGGTGCGCT